>NZ_JBIQDQ010000014.1:0-100592 GCF_045370965.1 Curtobacterium sp. 179-B 9B NHS | reverse complement strand
CGCCTGGCCTGGTGTGGCGGGGCGCCGCGCCGCGGCGCGCCGCCGCGGCGCCGGGCCAGTGCGTCGGCACAACCGGAAGCACGTCGCGCCGCGGAAGTCCGCGGCGCGACGTGCTTCCGGTTGTGCAGCGGCACGTCACACCGCGGATCACCCCGGTCCGCCTGCGCACCGCTCCCACGAACGCTCCCACGAACGCACCCGCACCCGCACCCCCTCCCGCACACGGCGACGGCCCGGCCCCACGCGGGGACCGGGCCGTCGGCCTGCGGGCGTCGGACGCTACGCGGACTTCTCCACGCGCTTCGCGCGGGGACGCGGCACGATCGTCGGCGCGGCGTTCTCGAGCACGGACTCGCGGGTGATCACGACGCGCGCGACGTCGTCGTCCGACGGCACGTCGAACATGACCGGGCCGAGGACCTCTTCGAGGATGGCCCGGAGGCCGCGGGCACCGGTCTGGCGCAGCACCGCGAGGTCCGCGATGGCCTCGAGCGCCCCGCGGTCGAAGTCGAGCTCGACACCGTCGATCGCGAACATCCGCTGGTACTGCTTCACGAGCGCGTTCTTCGGCTCGGTCAGGATCTGCATGAGCGCCGCCTGGTCGAGCTGCGACACCGTCGTGACGACGGGCAGACGACCGATGAACTCGGGGATGAGCCCGAACTTGTGCAGGTCCTCGGGCAGGACGTCGGCGAACAGGTCCTGCTGGTCGAGCGGGCTGTGCAGCGGAGCGCCGAACCCGATCCCGCGCTTACCGACGCGCGACGACACGATGTCCTCGAGTCCCGCGAACGCCCCCGCCACGATGAACAGCACGTTCGTCGTGTCGATCTGGATGAACTCCTGGTGCGGGTGCTTCCGACCGCCCTGCGGCGGGACCGACGCGGTCGTGCCCTCGAGGATCTTGAGCAGCGCCTGCTGCACGCCCTCGCCGGAGACGTCGCGCGTGATCGACGGGTTCTCCGCCTTGCGCGCGATCTTGTCGACCTCGTCGATGTAGATGATGCCCGTCTCGGCACGCTTGACGTCGTAGTCCGCGGCCTGGATGAGCTTGAGCAGGATGTTCTCGACGTCCTCGCCCACGTACCCGGCCTCGGTCAGGGCGGTGGCGTCGGCGACGGCGACGGCACGTTGAGCCGCTTCGCCAGGGTCTGCGCGAGGTAGGTCTTGCCGCAGCCGGTGGGCCCGATGAGCAGGATGTTCGACTTCGCGATCTCGACGTCGTCGCGGTCCTCGGCAGCGGTGATCTGCCCCTGTGCACGGATGCGCTTGTAGTGGTTGTAGACAGCCACGGCCAGCGCACGCTTCGCCGGGTCCTGGCCGATCACGTACTCCTGCAGGAAGTCGAAGATCTCGCGGGGCTTCGGCAGCTCGAAGTCCCCGCTCGTGGTGTCCTCACCCGCTTCGGCGAGGCGCTCCTCGATGATCTCGTTGCACAGCTCGACGCACTCGTCGCAGATGTACACCCCCGGCCCGGCGATGAGCTGCTGGACCTGCTTCTGGCTCTTGCCGCAGAAGGAGCACTTGAGCAGGTCAGCGCTCTCCCCGATGCGTGCCATGTCGGTGCCCTCCTTGGATGACCGGTGCAGTTCAGCGATGCAGGCTGGTGACCCGCCCGATGTGATCGACTCTAACCGCATCCGGTGACACCCACGGCGACGCCGTCCGGCCTGTCCCCACGCGTTCGCCCAGGGCGTGCACACCTGGTACCGTTGGCACGTTCCTCTACAAGTTGTAGAAAACCGGAAGGACCCCATGACGAAGCGCCTCGCCCTCCTCGGCACCGGAACCCTCGGCGTCACCGCCGCGATCGTCCTCGGCACCGCGGCCGCCGCGAGCGCACACGTCGAGGCGGATGCGACCTCGACGGCGGCGAACTCGTACACGACCGCGACGTTCTCGGTGCCGCACGGTTGCGACGGCTCCCCCACCACCAAGCTCGTCTTCCAGGTGCCCGAGTCCGTCATCGAGGTCACGCCGACCGTCAACCCGAACTGGACGATCACGAAGGCGACCGAGCCCTACACCGCCCCGTCGAGCAGCGCTGCGAGCGACGAGGAGTCCGAGGCCGGCGCCGAGCGCGTCACGAGCGTCACCTACACCGCGAAGACCCCGCTGCCCGCCGACGAGCGCGACACCTTCTCGCTGTCCTTCGCGCTGCCCGACGGCAAGCCGGGCGACCGCGTGGCCTTCCCGGTCGTGCAGACCTGCGAGCAGGGGTCGACCGACTGGGACCAGGTGCAGAAGAGCGGCGAGTCCGAGCCGGAGCACCCCGCGCCGTCGATCGTCCTGACCGCCGCCAGCGCGGCGAGCGGTGACGACGACGACGCGACGACGGCCACCGCGAGCGACACCACGACCACCGCGGCGCAGCCCGACCTGGTCGGTCGCTTCCTCGGCCTCGGTGGCCTGGTGGTCGGGGCCGTCGGCCTGGTCGTCGCCGTCGCCGCCACGCGCCGCCGGGACGCCTCGAAGTGACGCGGACCGCACGGCCGACGCGCGCCCGTCGGTCCCCGGGTGACCGGCGTCCGGTCTGGAGGCCCGTGGCCGCGACCGCCGCGACCCTCGCCGTCGCGGGCGGCGCGGTCCTCGGGCTCGCCGCCCCCGCCAGCGCGCACAACTACCTGGTGTCGTCGACGCCGAAGGTGGGCGGGACGCTCACCGAGCTCCCCGACCGCTTCGACATCACGACGAACGACCGGCTCCTGGCGATCGGCGGGTCGGACTCGGGCTTCGCCTTCCGGGTCATCGGCCCGGACGGTCGCTACCACGAGGACGGCTGCGTCTCCGTGGACGGCCCCTCGATGACCACGAAGGCCGCCCTCGGCGACTCCGGGAAGTACGAGGTCGAGTGGCAGATCGTCTCGGCCGACGGCCACACGGTCTCCGACCGGTACGACTTCACCTGGAAGGCCCCGGCCGGCTTCTCCCCCGACCGCGGCACCGCGACGCCGGCGACCTGCGCCGACGACAGCGGGGGCGGCTCGGGGGCCGCAGCGTCCAGCGCACCCGACGCCGCATCCGGTGACACCGGCGACTCGAGCGCGACCGACGCCCTGTTCATCGGCGCCGGTGGCATCGTCCTCGCCGGCGTCGTCGTCGCGGTCCTGCTGCTGCTCCGACGCCGTCCCGCTGCCCCGGCGACCGACGACCACGACGAGGACTGACACCCTCCCACCGGACCGGCACCGCGCCTCCAGGCCGGAGCCGCATCCTCGACGCCGCACCGGACACGACGAAGGCCCCGCACCGATCGGTGCGGGGCCTTCGAGCGTGCAGCGCTACTTGACGAGCGCCGGAAGGTTCTTGCGGCTCGTGAGGACCTGGTCGATCAGGCCGTACTCGAGTGCCTCTTCCGCGGACATGATCTTGTCGCGCTCGATGTCGTTGTTGACCTGCTCCGGGGTCCGGTTCGAGTGCTTCGACAGCGTCTCCTCGAGCCAGGTGCGCATGCGGAGGATCTCCGCCGCCTGGATCTCGATGTCGGACGCCTGACCGCCACCCTGCTGGACGGCGGGCTGGTGGATGAGCACGCGGGCGTTCGGCAGCGCGAGACGCTTGCCGGGGGTCCCCGCGGCGAGGAGCACCGACGCGGCCGAAGCGGCCTGGCCGAGGCAGACCGTCTGGATCTGCGGACGGATGTACTGCATCGTGTCGTAGATCGCCGTCATCGCGGTGAACGAGCCACCGGGCGAGTTGATGTACATCACGATGTCGCGGTCCGGGTCCATCGACTCGAGCACGAGCAGCTGGGCCATGACGTCGTCGGCGGACGCGTCGTCCACCTGGACGCCGAGGAACACGATGCGGTCCTCGAAGAGCTTCGCGTACGGGTCCTGCCGCTTGAAGCCGTAGGCCGTGCGCTCCTCGAAGCTGGGGAGGATGTAGCGATCGGACGGAGCCGGGACGTTCTGCGCGCCACCGAGCATGGGGAGGTGCATTCTCGTTTCCTTCTCTTCGGTGGTGGTCAGTTGGACTCGGGCTCGGCTGCCGCGGTCGGCGTCTCGCCGTCGCTCACGGTGCCGCCGCCGCCGACGACCTCGACCGACGACGCGCGGAGGTGGTCGACGAAGCCGTACTCCAGGGCCTCCTGCGCCGTGAACCAGTTGTCACGGTCGTTGTCCTTGAGGACCTGCTCGATCGTCTTGCCGGTCTGCTCCGCCGTGAGCTCCGCCATCCGCTGCTTCATGTCGAGGATGACCTTCGCCTGCGTCTGGATGTCGGCAGCGGTGCCGCCGAAGCCACCGGACGGCTGGTGCAGGAGCACGCGGGCGTTCGGGGTGATGTAGCGCTTGCCCGGGGTGCCCGACGAGAGCAGGAACTGCCCCATCGAGGCGGCGAGGCCGATGCCCACGGTGACGATGTCGTTCGGCACGAACTGCATCGTGTCGTAGATCGCCATGCCCGCGGTGATCGAGCCACCAGGCGAGTTGATGTAGAGGTAGATGTCCTTCTCGGGGTCCTCGGCGGCGAGCATCAGCAGCTTCGCTGCGATCTCGTTCGAGTTGTCGTCGCGGACCTCAGAGCCGAGCCACACGATCCGGTCTCTCAGAAGGCGGTCAAAAACACTGGGGTTCAGTGTCGCTTCGGCCATGGAAAAGCTCCCGTTCAGTTGTCGCTTGATGTCGAACTTATCGGGTGCAACGCACCACTTCGCGTCTGTTCGCTCTGGGCGGTCGGATGGTGCCGGGACGACGGACGGGAGGCACGGTGCCAGCTGGCACCGTGCCTCCCGTCCGTCAGCGCGTCGCGTTACTTCGCGTCGGCCTCGGTGACCTCGTCGGCGTCGGCCGACTCGTCGTCAGCCGACTCCTGCGCCACACCGGCGGTGAAGGCGGACAGGTCGACGGCGTCGCCGTTCGTGTCCTTGACGGTGACCTTCGACAGGACGGTCGCGACCGCCTTCGAGCGGGCGACCTCGCCGACCATGCCGGGGATCTGCCCGTTCTGGTCGATCACCTTGATGAACTCGGCCGGCTCCATGCCGTACTGCGACGCCGCCTGGATGAGGTACTGGGTGAGTTCCTCCTGGGAGACCTGGATCTCCTCCTTCTCGGCGATGGCGTCGAGGAGCAGCTGCGAGCGGAAGGCCTTCTCGCTGGACTCGGAGACCTCCTTGCGGTGCTCCTCGTCCTCGAGACGGTTCTCCTGCTCGAGGTGACGGTGCACCTCGTCCTCGATGAGCTGCTCCGAGATCGGGATGTCCACGTCCTCGATGAGCTTCTCGACGAGCTTGTCGCGAGCCGCGGCGCCCTGACCGAAGGTCTTGGACTTCGCGATCTGCTCCTTCAGGTCCGCCTTGAGCTCGTCGATGGTGTCGAACTGGCTGGCGATCTGGGCGAACTCGTCGTCGGCCTCGGGGAGCTCGCGCTCCTTGACGGCGGTGACGGTGACGGCGATCTGCGCGGTCTCGCCCTCGCGGTCGCCACCGACCAGCGTGGACTCGAAGGTGGTCGACTCACCGGCGGTGAGCGACTCGAGCGCCTCGTCGATGCCCTCGAGCAGGTCGCCCGAGCCGATCTCGTAGGAGACGCCGGTGGCCGAGTCGACCTCGTCGTCACCGATGGTGGCGGTCAGGTCGATCTGGGCGAAGTCGCCGGTCTCGGCCGGGCGGTCGACCGTCACGAGCGTGCCGAAGCGGGTGCGCAGGTTCTGCAGCTCCTCCTCGATCTCGTCGTCGGAGACCTCGACGGCGTCGACCGTGAGCTCGTACTGGTCGTACGCGGGGAGGTCGAACTCGGGACGGACGTCGACCTCGAAGGTGAGGACGAGGTCGCCCGAGAAGTCCGCGACGTTCGGGAGCTCGGCGACGTCGGCCTCGGCACGGCCGAGGATGCGCAGCTCCTGCTCCTCCACCGCCTGGCGGTAGAAGGTGTCGATGGCGTCACCGACGGCGTGGTTCAGGACCTCGCCGCGGCCGACGCGCTGGTCGACGATCGCCGGCGGGACCTTGCCCTTGCGGAAGCCGGGGATGTTGATCTGCTCGGCGATGTGCTTGTAGGCGTGGTCGATGCTCGGCTTGAGATCGTCCGGCGTCACGTTCACGGTGAGCTTGACGCGGGTGTCGCTCACCTTGTCGACGGTGCTGGTGGCCAAGGGATGTACTCCTGTTGGTTGACGTTCGAGTGGACCTGGTCGGGGCGACAGGATTCGAACCTGCGACCTCCCGCTCCCAAAGCGGGCGCTCTACCAAGCTGAGCTACGCCCCGTGACTGGGCCAGGTGACCGCGCACGCCCGAGGGCACGCACGACCGCGACGAGTCTAGCGGTCCCCCGCTGCCTGGTTCCCGGGCGGCGTGCCGCGTGTGGACGGTTCCTGCTCGGCGCTGCGCCGCAGGCCCCGTCGCCACCGCACCCCGACGGCGACCTGCACCCCGAGCGCGGCGACCACGAGCGCGACGCCGAGGACGATGCGCCAGACGTGCAGCAGGGCGTGCCAGGGCTGGGCCTGCGGGTCGCCGAAGGCCTCGGGACGGAGCGAGAACACCACGGCGGCGACGGCGAGCAGCGCGAACGAGAGCACCCGGGAGCGCTTGATCCGGCGCGTGTCGGAGCCGTCCGGCTGCGGCAGCACGTTCGATGGCATGTCGGGGGCCGTTCGTCCGCTACGATGGTGGCGCTGCGGACTGGTGCCGCAGTGCGGGGATGTAGCTCAATGGTAGAGCCCCAGTCTTCCAAACTGGCCACGCGGGTTCGATTCCCGTCATCCCCTCCACGTCCTCTTCACGGCTTCCGACCGGCGCTGCGCCGAAACTCGGTTCCCGTCATCCCCTCCACACCGTCGTCGCGATCAGGCGGTCGTCTTCGTCAGGCCGTGCTCGGTCTTCTCCCAGTAGTGCGGCCGGGTGATCAGCTGCCACAGGCCCTTGTACGCGGCGACCGAGTGCAGGATCCAGTACAGCGGGTTGAGGAGCGCCCAGCCCATCAGGTCGAACCGCCCGCGCTTGTACGGTCCCATCATCGTCAGGTAGATCATCGTGGCGTTGCCGAGCAGGAAGTCGAGCACGCAGAGCCACAGCACCGGCGCCGGGAACAGCGGCGCGGTCCAGTCGGCCGGCAGCACGAGCGTCGCGATCGTCACGAGGACGCCGGGCAGCATCCCGAGGAACGTCAGCGGGGTCCCCGCGATGAGCAGGGCGAACGCGGCCGCGCGACGCGGGCCGATCTCGCGGACGAGCGCTCGCGGCCGTCGCGCGTGCACGAGGGCGGTCTGCATGTACCCCTTGATCCACCGGGAGCGCTGCCGGACGAAGTTCGGGATCGAGGTGTTCGCCTCCTCCATCGTCGTGGAGTTGACGACGGCGACGCGGTACCCGACGGCGGACGCGCGGATGCCGAGGTCGGCGTCCTCGGTCACGTTGTAGGGGTCCCACCCGCCGAGCTCGCGGAGCAGCTCGGCGCGGAAGTGGTTCGACGTCCCGCCCAGCGGGATCGGCAGCTGTCGCGCGTCGAGGCCGGCGAGCATGTAGTCGAACCAGTACGAGTACTCGAGCGTGAACATGCGCGTGAGCGCGTTCTCGTCGGCGTTGAAGTAGCTCAGCGCCGCCTGCACGCACACGGTGTCGTCCCCGGCGCGGTCGAAGGTCAGGAACACCTTCTTGAGCTGGTCGGGGTCGGGACGGTCCTCGGCGTCGTAGATGACGACGTACTCCCCCTGCGCGATGGCGAGGCCGACGTTGCACGCGCGGGGCTTCGTCTGGGGTGACCCCGGCGGGACGATGACGATGCGCATCCAGTCCGGCGGGGCTGCGTCGATGACGGCCTCGCGGGTCTCGTGGTCCTCGGCCTCGACGAGCACCAGGACCTCGAGCCGGTCCTTCGGCCAGTCGAGCACCTCGAGGTTCCGGACGAGGTCGTGGACGATGTTCGCCTCGCGGAACACGGGCACGAGCACGGTGTAGGTCGGCAGGGCGGCGTCGTCCAGGGCGGCGACGTCCTCGGCCGAGACCTGCTCGACCAGGTCGAAGCGGGCCCCGACCATCGACACCCAGAACTTGAAGAGGATCCCGGCCAGGAACCCCAGGGAGAGCACCGCCGTCGCGACCGCGACCGTGCTGCCCGGTGCGAGGACGAGGCACACCGCGAACAGGAGCAGGGCGACCGCACCGCCGACCCGTTGTCCTCGTGAGAGGACGGTCCGTGCGGACAGCGCCGGGTTCGTCCGGGCGAGACCGTGGGCGGCGAGGTCGGCGACCTCCTCCTCGAGCTCGTACGCGATGCGCTGCCGGACGTCCGCCTCGGATGCGCTGCGGAGGACGACGGGTTCGCCGAACTCCTCGGTGAGCGCCGCCCGGAGGACGTCCGGGTCCGACCGACCGCTGGTCAGGACGAGGACGCCCTCGCGGATGCGGGCGGACGCGACCCAGCCCTCCTCGACGTGCCGCTGCACGGAGCACCGGTGCCGCGGTCGCCAGTCGACGTCCTCGCCGCGGTGCCGACCGGTCCCACCGACCACGACGGTCGGCTCGGCGTCCACCGGCGGCCGCGCTCCGACGGCGGTCACCGGAGCACCACCGCCACGACGGCGTGCATCCACTCGACGACGACCTGGCGTTCGGAGGCCGCGGCCCACGCGAGCGGGACCTGCAGGACGGCGAGGACGACGACCAGGGTGCTGGTGACCCGGCCGGCGACCGGCGGCAGGATCGCGATCGCGACGCTGAGCATCGTGACGAAGACGTTGCCGGCCGTCGCGACCGGCACGAGCCCGATCGCGTACCCGCCCACGGTCCCGACGAAGAGCGCCGCGACGAGGGCGATCGCGCCGGGCCGGCGGACGAGCAGTGCCAGGGTGGCCCCGGCGACGAGCATCGTCACCAGGAGCAGGCCGTCCGCCGAGGCGAAGAGGTGGCGCAGGCCGTCGAGTCGCTCCTCGGACACGCTGATCGTCCCGCGCAGCGCCGCGAACGGGTCGTGGAGCACCATGAGGTCGAGGACGGCCGTCGAGAGCGCGACGGCGAGGCTCGGGAACACCAGGACGAGCACGTTCGCCCGCCGGATGCCCCGCTGGTCGTGCCGTGCCAGGTCGAGCAACGGGGCGGCGAGCGCCGCGATCCCGACGTAGACGAAGCCCATCGGGTCGACCAGCGTGGACAGCATCAGCGCGAGGCCCGCGCGGAACCCCGCCTGCGTGTCCCCCCACGCGAAGAACCGCACCATGTCGACGACGGCCAGGGCGAAGAGGGCGATGCCGAGGAACGCCTGCAGGTCGTCGAGCGCGAGGAAGGCGTACAGCGGGTTGGCGCCGAGCGCGATCGTGAACGCGACGACCTCGCGCATGCGCAGGCCGCGGCGCAGCATGTCCTGCGCGAGGAGCTGGAGCAGCACGCCGGCGACGATCCCGCCGAGCACCGCGGCACCCTGCACGCCGAAGGGCATGAAGCGCAGGAGCACCCCGGAGAGCAGCGGCCAGAGCTGCCCGATGGCCGGCACCACGCCGCCGTCGAGCGCGGCCGTCGCCCGGTCGAGCGTCACCTGGTTGCCGGTCAGCCCGATGAGCGGCGTCGTCGTGATGCGCGACGCCACGAGCGCGAGGGCCACGTAGGGCAGCGCGAAGGCGGCGCGGAGCAGCCACCGGACGGCGACGGACGGCAGGGGCCGCAGCGGTGCGGGTGCCGGCACCGCACCGGTCGGCGCCGGGTGCGAGCGGGAGAGCGTGACGGTCATGCGGCTCCTCCGGGTGAAGCACGCAGGAGTGTCCTGCACCGTCCATTCCACCCCGTGTCCCCGGAGCGCGACAGCCCACGAACGGGGTACAAGCCGGTCCCCCTCGTGGCGGACCGACCAGCACCGGGTGCGCCGGGTCAGTGCACGTCGGTCCCGTCCGTGACCGTGCTGTCGGCCGCGATCAGCTGCAGCTGCGTCAGCACCACGGGTGTGGCAGCCTCGAACGCCAGCGTCCCGCCGGTCACCCCGCCCGCGAACCGGAAGACCCGGGTCTGCCCGGCCCAGGTGAACGCCGCGTCCCGCTCCTCGACGGCGTGCACCACCGTGCCGTCCGCACTCCGGAGCACCGCACGCCACGAGGCCGTCACCGGCACTGCCGCGGTCACGGTGTACAGGGACGTCCCTGCCGCGGTGACCGGCACCGTCACCGACTCCCCTGCGGCGAGCGCCACCGGGGTCAGTCCGGTGTCGTCGGTCAGGGGCGACGCCCCCACGGGCAGGACGTCGTCGGGGGTGTCCCGGAAGCCGTGCAGCTCGGACGCCGAGACCGGTCGGGTGTCCGCAGCCCACCCCGTCGGGGCCTCCGCCAGAGTGACGACGATCCGCTCCGCGGCGGCGACCACCGTGTGCGGGATGCTGATCGAGTCCCACGGCTCACCGTCGACCGTGACGGACGCGATGAACCGTCCGTCCCCGGCGGTCTCGATGACGGTGGACGCGCCTCCCGGCCGTCGCAGGACCGTCCGCCGGACCGACGGCGGGACGAGCACGTAGGTGCCGGTCGCCGGTGCCAGCGGGTACAGGCCGATCGTGGCGAGGACGTACCAGGCGCTCATCTCGCCGTTGTCCTCGTCGCCCGGGTACCCCTGACCGAGGTCGGAGCCGACGAAGAGCCGGTCGAGGCACTCGCGGACGATGCGGTGCGCGTCGTCGTGCCGTCCGGTGAACATCGGGAAGAACGGGATGTGGTGCGCGGGCTGGTTCGACAGGCCGAGCATCCCCGTGCGGACGTCGCGCGCCTCGGTCATCTCGTGGATGGCGAACCCGTAGGACCCGGACCGGTCGGTGGCGCCGGTCTCGGGCCGCTGCAGGAACCGCTGGAAGGCGTCGTCGAAGCCGGCCGGTCCACCGTGCAGGTCGACGATCCCGGCGCCGTCGTGCGGCGCGGTGAACATCGTGCCCCAGGCGTTGGTCTCGGTGTAGTCGCTCCCCCACACGTCCGGGTCGAAGTCGTCCCCGGACCGCCAGGCGCCGTCCGGCGTGCGGCCGATGAAGAACCCGCGCTCCCGGTCGAAGACGTTCCGGTAGCGGAGCGAGCGGCGTGCGAACCACTCATGCTCGGCCCGGTACCGTCGCTCGCCGCCCGCGTCACCGGTGGCCGCGGCTCGCGTGGCCATCGTGTCGGCCAGGACGGCGACGCCCCAGTCGTTGATCGCGGCGTCGAGGGTCCACGACATCCCCTCGTCGGTCGCCGTGTCGACGTACCCGCGGAGGTCACCCGGGAGGCTCCCCTTCCGCCCGACGCGTCGGTCCGGTGACGGGACGGTCGCGTTGCGCACCGCGGACCGGTACGCCTGCTCGACGTCGAAGCCGTCGACACCCTTCGCCACGAGGTCGGCGAGGACGGTGTCGCTCGTCGTGCCGGTCATCACGTCCTCGGCCCCGGGCGCACTCCACCGCGGAGTCCACCCGCCGTCGGTGAAGTGGCCGACGACCCCCTCGGCGAGGTCGGCGGCGGTGTCGGGCGTGAGCAGCGCGAGCAGCGGCCAGGCGGTCCGGTAGGTGTCCCAGAACCCGTTCGTGGTGGTGAGCGGGCCGTCGACGACCTCGGGCCCGGGCTCGTCGCGGATCGGCACGGTCAGCACGCCGCCGTACGGGGAACGGTGTCGCGGGCTCCCGGTCAGCGCGGTCTCCCCCGCCCGGGTCGGGTGGAGGAACGCCCGGTACAGGCCGGAGTACAGCGAGACGAGCTGGTCCGGGGTGGCGCCCTCGACCAAAAGTGTGTCGAGTTCGGCGGTCCAGCGTTCCTCGGCGTGCTGGTGCATCGTGTCGAAGTCACCGGCGGCGTCGAGGTTCGCGGCCGCGTCCTCGGCGGACACGGTGGAGATGCCGAGGAGCACGTCGGTGTCACCGGCGACCTCGACCCGTCCGCGGAGCTCGCCGTCGACGAACGTCGTCCGGTCGGCGAGGGCGTTCCCGATCCGCACGTGCACGTGGTGCGGCGGCGTCTCGATCCGGTCGTCGAGCAGGGCGTCGACGACCGCGGTGCCGTCCTCGATGCGGACCGTGCACGAGCGGAGGACGCCGTGGTGGTCGAGGACGATGCTGCGGACGCCTGCGAACCGCCACGCGAGGGCGAACTCCCCGGCGGTCATCTCGGCGGTGACGCCTGCGTCGAGGGTGACCCGGTAGCGGTGCGGGCCGTCGGCCTCGTCGACGTGGTCGAAGCCGAGCGCGCGGGCGGTCCGGTCGAGGTCGGGGTCGGCGAGCGGGGAGGGCATGACCTGGAACACCCCGCGGTCGGCCATCCACGGCGAGGGCAGGTGACTCGTCGCGAACGCCTGGATCGTGGGCCGGTTGTCGCTCCGCCGGTTGTGCTCCTGGTAGGCGTACGGCCACCGGCTGTCGGCAGCGTCGGTCATCGGCAGGCCGAAGACACCTCCGTGCGGGAGCCCGACGAGGGGCGCGGTGTTGCCGCGCGAGAACGTGCCGGACGAGTGGGTGCCACGCGTGGTGCGGACGTGGTCGAGCGGTCGGGCACCCTCCGGCAGGTGGCCGGTCGCGCGCCCGGCGGGTCCGATCCGGACGTCGTCGAGCCAACCGCGGACGGCGGTGCCGGGGTCACCGTCGGGCGCGGGCCGGTCCGCCCGGCCGAGCCGGGCCTCCAGACGGTCCACCGTCCGGCCGACGTGCGCCGACAGGTCGACGGTCCGCCGGTTCCACTGGTCGACCCACTGCTTGCGGGCGTCGTCCTGCGCCTCGGGGGTGACGAGGTCGCCGTACTGGTCGCGGGCGCCGCCCGCGCTGAGTCGGGTGCCGTCGGTGAAGACGACGTCGAGTGCGAACGCCGTGGCGGCCCAGAACCGGTCGAGGTCCGTGGTCGTCGGCTCGGTCCGCCCGTCGGGCAGCGACCGCTCCGGGAACCAGACCCAGGTCAGGACGTCGGTCGGCCCGACGTCGTGACCTCGGTGCCCGTCGAGGACCTGCACGGTCCCCGTCGGGTCGGTCTGCTCGATCGGGGTCGCCTGCTGCGAGACGAACCCGACCCCGTTCCGGGCCGCGACCGCGGTCACGGGGCCGGTCGGGCCGCCACGGCGTTCAGCACTCATCGGTCGGTCGTCCTCACTCGTGGGTCGTGCTCTGCCCGTACAGCACGTTCGTCAGCCCGGACACGTACCCGCTGACGTCGCCGTCCGGCAGGTTGTACGTCATGAAGACGCCGTACCCGTCGGCCTTCGAGCGCTGCGCGAGCGACACCGCCGTCGACTGCGGGGTGTTCTGGATGTCGACCGCCGCCGCCGAGAGCCGGTCCTTGCCGAGCCCCGGGATCGACGGCGCCGAGTACGTGCCGTAGTAGGGGTTCCAGGCGTAGTCGAGCTGGGAGCCGATCGCGCTGCTCGACGACGACAGGGCGTCGGACGCCGGGCCGATGTCGTAGAACGAGACGAGCTTGTCGGGCATGTCGGCGCGCAGGGCGCTGACGAGCCAGCCGATCGACTGCTGGTTCGGCTGCGGGGTGCCGTCCGTGCCGTAGTCGGAGTACTCGTCGTCGAGGTCGACCCCGTCGAGGCCGTACTCCGCGACGGTCGCGGAGACCTGGGCCGCGAAGTCCTCGGCGGCGGCCTGCGTCGGGAAGTTCGCGATGCCGGTGCCCTGGTGGTTGCCGAGGATCGACAGCGACACCTTGATGCCCTTCGCCTGCAGCGGCCGGATCTGCGTGGCGGCGTCGTCGAGGGTGCGCTGCACGTTCTCGTTGGCGTACAGCACCGCGTTGCCGTCCGCGTCGCGGTTGATGTTCGCGGCGAAGATGATCGCCACGTCGAAGGCGTTCGCGCCGTTCGCGAGCCGGTAGCGGCCGACGTTCGCGAGCTGGTCGTTGTTGACCTCGACGTAGGCGATGCTCGTCGGGCCGTCCTTCGTGGGGACGTCGTGCGGCTGCTTCCCGTGGCCGACGCCGTGGTACGCGCCGACCCCGTGGGAGAGGCCGGTCGGGGACGGTGCCGCCGACGCTGCGGCCGGCACCATCGGTGCTGCGAGCATCGCGGCGAGCGCCGCCACGATGCCGATCTTCACGGACTGCTTCATGTCACTCCTCATCGAGTGGTGGCCCGGTCGACCGGTGCCGACCGGGGACCGCCGCCGGGGATCCCGAACCCCCGGCGGCGGGGGTCTCAGGCGCGCGGGTAGCGGAAGGTCCGGACCTCGTACGCGTCGACCGGGAAGGCCGCGACACCGTCGGTGAGCGCGGCGACGCCCGGCAGGGCGTCGTCGACCTCCTCGAGCAGCGTCACCTCGACCGGGTCGCCGAAGACGCCGGGCTCGGCCACGGCGATGCCGCCGGTCCCCCGCCGCCCGCTCGGCTCGTACACGCGGACGACCAGGTCGCCCGAGCGGTCGTCGGCGAGCTTGACGCTCGACAGCACGACGTCGCCCGACACCTGCACGAGCGGCTCGAACCCGTGGGCGCCCGTGAGGCGCCGTGCCGGGGCGTTCATCACGATGCCGGCCGCGGTCGCGCCGAGCTGGTCCGTCCCGACGACGATGCCGTACCGGTGGGTCTGCACGCCCTGGTCGGTCTCCGGGTCGGGGAAGCGCGGTGCGCGGAGCAGCGAGAGCCGGACGGTGGTGGTGACGTGGCCGTCGACGGCGTCACGGGTGGTGTCGAAGCCGTGGATGGACGAGTTCACGAGGGCGACCCCGAACCCGGGCTCCTCCACCAGCACGTAGCGGTGCATCGACGTCTCGAACTTCGCGGCCTCCCACGAGGTGTTCGTGTGCGTGACGCGCTTCTGCGCGCCGAACTGCGTCTCGGCGACCGTGTGCTCGGCGCGGACGTCGAGCGGGAACGCCACCTTGAGGAACTTCTCGGTCTCGTGCCAGTCGGTCGTCTGGTCGAACTCGAGCGTGCGGGAACCGGGCGCGAGCACGATCTCCTGCGTGACGGTGGAGTCCCCGAACGAGCGCGACACGACGATGCGCGCGATCCCGGCGGCGTCGACCGATGCGTCGAGCGAGTCGACGGAGACCAGGTCCTCGACCCGGTTCCGGTAGTACCGGTCGACGTCCCACGCGTCCCACATGTTCGGGAAGTCCTGGTGCAGCTGCAGCAGGTTCGCGGCCTGCCCCGGGGCGATCGCGTCGCGTCCGGTGGCCAGGTCGACGGCGCTCGTGACGAGCCCCTGTGCGGTCACGACGATCCGCACCAGGTCGTTGGTGAGCACGTACCCGCCGTCCTGCCGGGCCAGCGAGACCGGCTCCGCGGTGGGCACGTCGGTCGCCGGGAGCGCACCCTGCGCGGGAGCACCGGCCTGGAGGACCGGGGCCGGGTTGACGACGACGGTCTCCGTCCCGGGGCCGGCGAGTGCCGACAGCGCGTCCTCGATGATCGCGGTCAGGGCTGCGGCCGTCTCCGCGTACTTCGCGACCGCCTCGCGGTGCACCCAGGCGATCGAGGTGCCGGGGAGGATGTCGTGGAACTGCTGCAGGAGGACCTGCTGCCAGAGCGCGTCGAGCTCGTCGTACGGGTACACGAACCCGGTGCGTGCCGCGGCGGTCGTGGCCCAGAGCTCGGCCTCGATGAGCAGCTGCTCGCACCGGCGGTTGCCCTGCTTCGTCTGGTGCTGGCTGGTGAGCGTGGCGCGGTGCAGCTCGAGGTACAGCTCCCCCACCCACACCGGCGGGTCCGGCAGCTCCGACTTCGCCCGGTCGAAGAACGCGTCCGGGTGCTCCCACCGGACCTTCGCGCTGCCCTCGAGGTCGGCGAGGCGTTCGGCCGTGCCGGTCATCTCGCGCGTCGTGCCCCCGCCACCGTCACCCCACCCGACCGGGGCGATCGACCCCGTGGCGAGGCGGTTCTCGCGGAACTGGCGGGAGGCCTTCGCGACCTCCTCCCCGGAGAGCCGGGAGTTGTAGGTGTCCATGGACGGGAAGTGCGAGAAGACCCGCGACCCGTCGATGCCCTCCCAGAGGAAGGTGTGGTGCGGGAACTTGTTCACCTGGTTCCACGAGATCTTCTGGGTGAAGAACCACTCGAAGCCCGCGCGGCGCATGAGCTGCGGCAGCGCCGGCGAGTACCCGAAGCTGTCCGGCAGCCAGACGCCCTTCGGCCGGATGCCGAACTCCCGCTCGAAGAACCGCTGTCCCTGCGAGAACTGCCGCACGATGCTCTCGCCCGTCGGCATCACGGTGTCGGACTCGACCCACATGCCGCCGAGCGGCAGGAAACGACCCGCCTCGACCGCGGCCTGCACCCGAGCGTAGACCTCGGGCCGGTGCTCCTTGATCCAGGCGTACTGCTGCGCGCTCGACATGCCGTAGAGGAAGTCGTCGGTCTGGTCGATGAGCTCGGTCATCGTCGAGGTCGTCCTGGCGACCTTCCGGATCGTCTCGCGGACGGGCCACAGCCACGCGGAGTCGATGTGTGCGTGCCCGATCGCCGAGATCGTGTGCGCCGAGGCCTCGGCGGGCGCGGCGAGCACGTCGGCGAGTGCGGCGCGGGCGTCCGCTGCCGTCCCGACGATGTGCTGCAGGTCGAGCCGGTCGAGGGCGTCGTCGAGTGCCTGCAGGATCCGCATCCGCCGCGGGCCGTCGGGCAGCTGGGCCTGGAGTTCGAGGAGGACCTCGAGGTCGAGCGACAGGTGGTGCACCTCGGACGCGAACACCGCGAGGTCCATCCGGCGGCTCGTGTACAGCCGCTTCGACGACGAGGTCTGCACGTCGCCCTCCTGCGTCGGCAGGAAGGGGTGGTAGTCGAGCAGCACCGGGTTCGACGCGGCCTCGACGAAGAGCTCGACGGTCTCGCCGCCCTCGGCCCGCTCGGTGACGAGCACCCACTGGTTCCGCGGGTTGATCGACTTCACCGGCGTGCCGTCGGCCAGGTACACGAGCCCCTCGCACTGGAACCCGGGCATGTTCTCGTCGAAGCCGAGGTCGATCACCGCCTCCACGCGCTGCCCGGCGTACTCCTGCGGGATCGTGCCGGACAGCCGGAACCACGTGGTGCCCCAGGCCGCGCCCCACGGCGTCCCCACCTCGTACGGCGTGAAGTCGAGCTGCAGACCGGCGGCGGGCGGGACCGGCTCACCGGGCAGCTCGTGCCAGGCGGCTCCGAGCGGCACCGCGGTCGCGTGCACCGCGGGCAGGATCCGCTCGTCGAGGACCCGTCGGGCGCGTCCGGTGGTGAGGGGGATGTCGTCGTGCATGGGGTCCTTCCGGGTGGACGGATCGGGGCGTGGTCGGGCGGGGCGGTGGGCCGTGGTGGGCCGGGGTCAGGGCATCGTCGCGGGGTGGGCGATCGACAGCGCGGTGCCGGCGAGGTCGTCCGGCACCTCCACGGTGCTCCTGATGCCCCTGGCCGCGGTGTGCGCGGTGTCGGGCAGCCGGGAACGCAGCACGACCTGGGGTCCGCGGCCGTCCGTGGCGGACTCGGCGCACGCGAGCCACGCGGCCGCGAACCGGCCACCGGGGGCGCAGTCCGCACGCACCCCGTACCGGGGCGAGCCGTCCGGGAGCACGTCGTCCAGCACGACCGCGGTGGTCGGCGGCGCCGCTGAGGCGGGCAGACCGGTCCGGGCCAGGGCGGCGAACGCCTCGCCCGCGGGCTTCAGCCGGCCGTCGTTCGTGAACAGCCCGAGGTCGTACTCGAGCTCCGGGAAGTCGGCGAGCGACCGTGCGACGTCGTGCGAGCACCACCAGGTCACCCCGAGCAGGTCCTGGGCGCCGGCGACGTGCCGGATGGTCCGGTCGGTGAACGCGGCGGCGTCGGCCGGGTCGACGACGTTCGTCGGGGCGCCGACCTCCTGCAGCCAGTTCGGTCGACCGGGCTCACGGTTCCAGGCCGCGGCGAGCTGGAGCAGGTACTCCCCGTGCCGCACCGACCCGGCGCCGAGTGCGCCGTGCAGGGCCGCGGACCCGTTGAACACCCACGAGTGCGTGACCGTCGCGTCGCCGTGGTCCGCCGCGTGGGCCGGACCGAAGGGCTGCGTGTCGTCGTACCAGGCCGCGTCGTACTGCGCGACGGTGACCAGCGGCGCAGGACGCGACCCGGGGGCGGCAGGAGCCGACGAGGCGGACGCGGGTGGTGCCTCCCGGCCGGCGGACGACCCGACCGTGGACCCACCGGACAGCCCGCGCCGCGCCGCCGCGACCATCGCCGCGGCCCACGCGTGTCCCTGTTCCGCGGTGATGTCGTGCGGTGCGGGGTGCGGTGCGTGCGCGAACTGGTTGACCTCGTTGCCGATCGAGATGCCGAGCAGGTTCGGCTTGTCGGCGACCGCCGCGGCGAGTGCCTCGACGTACGCGGCCGTCGACGCGACCACGTCCGGATCGGTGAACATGTTCCGGCGGTGCCAGCTGTCGAGCCACGACGGCACGAAGTCGAAGCTCGACAGGTGCCCCTGCAGCGCGTCGACGTTCACGTCGAGCCCGAAGGAGCCGGCGATGTCGACGACGGTGGCGACGTCGCGCAACGCCGCCTCCCGGATGAGCGTCCGGTTCGGCTGGACGACCGGCCACAGCGGGAAGATCCGCACGTGGTCGGCACCGAGCGAGGCGATCTGCTCCATGTCCCGCGCGGTGTCCGCCGGCGAGAAGTCGAGCCACGAGTGGAACCAGCCGACCGACGGGGTGTGGTTGACACCGAAGCGCATCAGCCCTTCACCCCGCCCTCTTCGACGCCCTTGAAGAAGAAGCGCTGCAGGACGGCGAAGATCACGGCGATCGGGATGAAGGCGATCATGGTGCCTGCGGCGATCATGCGCTGGTCGGTCGCGAACGTGCCCTGCAGGTACTGGAGTCCCACCGTCAGCGTGAGGTTCTCGGGCGACTGCAGCACGATGAGCGGCCAGAGGAAGTCGTCCCACGCACCGATGAACGAGAAGATCGCGATCACCGCGATGGTCCCCTGCACGGCGGGCAGGGAGATGTACCGGAGGCGCTGCATCGCGTTCGCGCCGTCCACCACCGCGGCCTGGTCGATCTCCTCGGGGATCTGCCGGAACGCGTTGAACATGAGCAGCACGTTGAGTGCGGCGATCATGCCCGGCAGCGCGACGCCGACCAGGTTGTCGGCGAGCCCGAGGTCCTTGACCGTGACGAACTGGCTGATGATCGTCGCCTCGCCCGGCAGCACCAGGGTGGCCAGGAAGAGGCCGAGCACGAGCTTCCGGAAGCGCCACTGCAGGCGGGCGAGGGCGAACCCGGCGAGGGTGGCGAACACGATGTTGCCGAACACGTCGATCGCGGCGACGAGCAGCGAGTTGCCGATGTACCGGAAGACCGGGATCGCCGCCGCCACCTTGAGGTAGTTGTCGAACGTCGGCTCGCTCGGGATGAACGACGGGTTCGCGGTGTAGATGTCCTCGCCCGCACCCTTGAGCGAGGTGGAGAACTGCCAGAGGAACGGGCCGATCGTGATGAAGAGGACGACCACGAGCAGGACGTAGCGGACGACCTTCTCACGGGTGGACATGACGCCCCAGACCCGGCGGCGCTTCCGCGGTGTCGGACCGGAGGCGCGTCCGCGTGCCGTCGCGCCGGTCACGTCCGGTGCGGGTGCGGCGACGCCGGCGGCGCCCCCGATCACGGGTTCCGTGGTGCTGGTCGTGTTCGTCACTTGTCCGCCTTGCTGTTCATGCGCGCCAGGGCGAGCATCGGCACCAGCGTCACCACGAAGAGCAGCAGGCTGAGCGCGGACGCGTAGCCGAGGTTGCCGGTGAAGCCGCGGGCGTACTGCTGGATGAGCATGACGAGCGAGTTGTCCTGCCCGCCGGGTCCGCCGGTACCGTTGGTGAGGATGTAGAGCTCGCTGAACACGCGGAGCGCGCTGACGCACACCAGGATGCCGACGAGCGTCATGGTGCCGCGGACACCGGGCATGGTCACGGACCAGAAGCGGCGGACCGACCCGGCACCGTCGAGGGCGGCGGCCTCGTGCAGGTCCTTGCCGACGTTCCCGAGCGCCGCGAGGAAGATGATCATGTAGTAGCCGAGGCCCTTCCAGACCGTCAGGCTGATCGCGCTGATGAGCAGCAGCCATCGGTCGGTGAGGAACGGGATGCCCGCGCCACCGAGCGCCTTCACGATCTCGTTCACCACGCCGCGGTCGTCGAGGATCCACGTCCAGATGAGCCCGACCACGACGGCCGAGGCGATCACGGGCGTGTAGTACGCCGTACGGAAGAACGCGATCCCGGGGAGCTTCTGCTGCACGAGCACCGCGATGAGCAGCGGCAGGACGGTGAGCAGCGGCAGGCAGATCGCCATGTAGATGACGCTGTTGAGCAACGCCTCCCACACCTGCGGGTCGGCGAGCAGGGTCTGGAAGTTGCGGACGCCCACCCACTGGCTCACGCCCCCGAGCGGGCTGGCGTTCGTGAACGACAACCGGACGGTGTTGATCGACGGCCAGAGGCTGAACGCGAGGAGCCAGACGAGTGCCGGCAGGACGAGCAGCCAGGGCGTGAACCAGCGGTTGGCGCGCATCAGCCGTTGGCCAGGAGCGAGTTCATCTTGTCCTGCGCGGTCTGCAGGGCCTTCTCCGGCGAGACCTGCCCCTTCATGGCGAGGGCGATCTGCTGGTCGAGGAAGTCCGTCATCGCGGAGTTCGCCTCGACCGGGTTGAGGACCTTCGCCTCCTCGAGCGCCTCGTTCGCGAGCACGCGGGCCTTGCCGTTCACGGTGCCGTCGTCCTTCGAGAAGTACGGGTCGGCCTGCGACGAGACGGTCGACGGGAAGATGTTCACCTGGTGGGCGAACGCCTCCTGGTTCTTCGCGTTCGTCATGTACTGCGCGAACGCCTCGGCGGTGGCGAGGTGCTTCGACTTGCTGGACACCGACAGGCCCTGCACGTACAGCGGCGGGGTGTCGAGCGCCGGGCTGACGGTGACGTTGCCCGTGAGCGACGGGTTGCTCTTCTCCATGTCGGCGAGCGCGGTCGCACCACCGGTGGTCCAGGCGACCTTGCCCTGGGTGAAGAGCGTCGAGTTGCCGAGGTAGTCGCTGTTGAGGACGTTCGACGGCATGTAGCCGTCCTGGTACGCCGTCCTGTACCGGTCGATCAGGTCGGCGGCCTTCGACGAGTCCGCGAACGTGAACTTCGTCCCGTCCCCGTTGACCACCTTGACGCCGGCGAGCGTGAAGTCGCCGAGCCCGGGCTTCCGGCTCATCAGGTAGTCGTCCGGGCAGTTCTCGTGCATGGTCTTCGCCTGCGTGAACAGCTCGTCGGTGGTCTTCGGCGGGTTGTCCGCGTCGAGCCCGCACTTCGCGAACATCGTCGAGTTCCAGTAGTCGACGTCGGTGTTGAGGTACCAGGGGTAGCCGTAGGTGCCGTCGAGTCCCTTGTACTCGTACGAGTCCAACGCGCCGGCGACGTACGTGCTGCTCAGCGTGCTGTCGTCCTTCGAGACGTCCTGCAGGAACCCGCGCTTCGCGAGCGGCAGCGCGATGTCCGGCGGCAGGTTGATGACGTCCGGCAGCGAGTTCGACGACGCCTGGCTGAGCACCTTGTCCGCGTAGCCGTCGCCCGGCTGGTCCTGCAGCTTCACCTTCGCGTCGGGGTGTTCCTGCTCGAAGCCGTCGATGACGCCCTGCAGGTAGTCCGTGTAGGTCGGCGTGAGCGCCCAGGTCTGCAGGGTGATGGTGCCCTCGACCTTGCCGTTCCCTCCGCCGGTCGCGCCGCTGCTGCCGCTCGAGCAGCCGGTCAGGACGAGGGCGGTGGCCGCCGCGGTCGCGAGCAGCGCTGCCGCGCGGCCCCTCGTCGGTCGTGGTGTGGTCCTCATGGCGTTGTGACTCCTTCGTCATCCTGCTCAAGCGGTTCAGCCGTCGTGTGCTGCAACCGGGTTGCGTGCCACTGTGCGGGACTAAAGCGTTATAGTCAACCCCGTGCAACCGAAGCGTCGGACGACGATCGCCGACATCGCCGCCCGAGCCGGCGTGTCCATCAGCGCGGTGTCGTTCGCGCTCAACGACCGACCGGGCGTCTCCCCGGAGACCCGTCGACGGGTGCAGGAGATCGCGCGCGAGCTCGACTGGCAGCCGCACACCGCGGCGCGCGCGCTCGGTGGAGCCCGGGCGGGCTCGATCGGGTTCGTGCTGAACCGGCCCGCACGCACCCTCGGGACGGAGTCGTTCTTCGGCGACCTGATCTCCGGGATCCAGCTCGGTCTCGCGGGCACCCACGTCGGCATGACCCTGCTCGTGGCGCGGGATGCGGACGAGGAGCTCCAGACGTACCGGGACTGGTGGCGAGGCCACCGGGTCGACGGCGTCGTCGTGATCGACCCGAGACAGGACGACGACCGCCTGGCCCTGCTCGCCGAGCTCGGGATGCCGGCCGTCGTCGTCGGGTCCCACCCGTCACCGGCGGGTGCGGCGCCGAGCGTCTGGATCGACGACTCCGACGCCACCGAGACCGTCCTGCGCTACCTGCACGCCCTCGGTCACCGCCGCATCGCCCACGTCGCCGGTCCTCCGGAGTTCGAGCACACGGCGATGCGCACGGCGCGCCTCGAGACGTTCGCCGCGACCGAGGGGCTCGAGCGGACGGTGTCGATCCCGACGGACTACTCCGCGGAGGCCGGCGCCCGTGCGACGCGGACGCTGCTGTCCGGCACCGACCGGCCGACCGCGATCGTGTACGACAACGACGTGCTCGCCGTCGCCGGCCTCGGCGTCACGAGCGAGATGGGGATCGCGGTCCCCCGCGCGGTGTCGATCGTCTCGTTCGACGACTCCGCGATGATCCGCCTCGTGCGACCCGCGATCACGTCCCTGACCCGCGACACGGTCGAGCTCGGGCAGCGGGCCGCCGTGCTCCTGCGCGAGCAGATCGACTCGGGCGCGGTCCTGCCCTCACGCCCCGGCCCCTCGTTGACCCTGAGCGTGCGCGACTCCACCGGTCGCGCACCGACACGCCCGCACGGCGGCCGTTCCACACGCTGACCGCGCGGCTGACTTGACGCCGGTTCGAACACACGTTCGAATACCCCTGTGGGACGGCGTCGCGAGAACCGGTGGCAGCCCCCGGAACACCCGGAGGTCGAACGCCCGCGCGCCTACTCCCTGTCGGAGGATGCCCGCGGGCCCGACGTCTGCCACGCGGTCACCCCTGCACCCGTGTGGGCGTGGATCCAGTTCCCCACGTTCCACATCCGTGTGAAGGGCTTCGCGAAGAGCTGGACCCGTGACGCCGTGCTCGTCGAGTGGGCGCAGTTCGGGCAGCAGGCCGACGCCTGGGTCTGGCGGTCGGCCGTGAAGCACCGCACGCTCCGCGCCGACCCACGGCATCCGGGGAACGCACCGCATTGACTTCCACCCGCATCACGAGGATCGTTCTGCCCGTACCGCTTCGTCGAACTACACGATCATCGAGAAGTTCGACGGCCACGACCCGACGAGAGGAGGCACTGTGAAGAGGAACGAGGTGCCGTCCTGGGTCGCCCACGTGCTCACCCCGCCGGAGGTCATCGCGGCCTACGTCGAGCGCCGGATCAACGATCCGGCCCTGCTGTCGGGTGTGCAGTCGGAACCCACGTACGCGGACTTCCTGCGCGCCGAGTAGGCGGTCGGCCGGGAGGCACGACGGACGTCCCCGACGTCAGGGAACCTGCCCCGCGCCTCCCGTCCGACCCGCGTCCGGTCGCGCGCGACCGCGTCGCGCCGACAGGGTGACCCCGACGCTGGCGACGCTCACGCAGGCCAGGGCGACGACCTCCTGCACCGCGAGCTCCTCGTGCAGCACCACGAGGCCCGCCAGGGCCGCGATCGCCGGACCGAGGCTCTGCAGCACACCGAACACCCGGGTGGGCATCCGGCGGAGCGCGAGCATCTCGAGGGCGTACGGCAGCACGGTGGAGAGCAGCGCGACACCCGCGAACACGAGCAGCAGCGACGGGTCCCCGACCACGCCGTCGACGGCCGGACGGAGTCCGGTCGGCAGCGACACGAGCATCGCGACGACCATCGACACCGCCAGCCCGTCGACCCCGGGGATGGCGGCACCGACCCGCCGGTTCATCACGATGTAGCCCGCCCAGCACGCGGCAGCGGCGATCGCGGCGACGACGCCCCCGACCGCGGTGACCGCGGCCGGACCGACACCGAGCAGCACGACCCCGGCGAGCGCGAGGGCCGCCCACGTGACGTCCCGCCACCGTCGGGTGTGCGCGAGCGACAGGGTGAGCGGCCCGAGGAACTCGATCGTCACGGCGACGCCGATCGGGATGCTCGCGAAGGCCACGTAGATGAAGACGTTCATCCCGCCGAGCGCGAGGCCGAGCAGCACCGCGGCCGTCCACTGCCCGCGGGTCCAGTGCCGGACGCGCGGGCGCACGACGAGCAGGAGCACGAGCGCACCGATGACGAGCCGGAGCGCAGCGGCACCGACCGACCCGACCTCGTCGAAGCGGGTCTTCGCCAGCGCGGCACCGATCTGCACCGAGAGCATCGCGGCGAGGGCGAGCACCGGTGCGGGGACGCGGGTCACGGTGCGGTCGCCATGCGTCGGGTCAGCCGAGGTACGCGAGCACGGCGAGGACGCGGCGGTGGTCCTCACCGGTGTCCTCCAGGGCGAGCTTGCCGAAGATGCTCGACACGTGCTTCTCGACGGCTCCGGTGCCGATCACGAGCGCACGGGCGATGGCGGCGTTCGTGCGCCCCTCGGCCATCAGCCCGAGGACCTCGCGCTCGCGGGGCGTCAGGGCGGCGAGCGGGTCCCGCCGGCGACCCATGAGCTGCGTGACGACCTCGGGGTCGAGCACGGTGCCACCCGCGGCGATGCGCCGGACGGCGTCGTCGATCTCCTCGAGCCGGGTCACGCGGTCCTTGAGCAGGTACCCGATGCCGGTCGCCCCGGCGGCCAGGACGTCCTCGGCGTAGGTGGCCTCGACGTACTGGGACAGCAGCAGGACCCCGGTGCGGGGTGCGAGGCGGCGGGTGGCGACGGCGGCGCGCACACCCTCGTCGGTGAAGGTCGGCGGCATCCGCACGTCCATGACGACCACGTCGGGGGCACCGTCGGGCAGCGTGGCGAGGAAGGCGTCCGCGTCGGCGTACTGGCCGACGACGTCGATGCCGGCCTCGTCGAGCACGCGGGCGAGCCCCTCGCGCAGGAGCACCGCGTCGTCGACGACGACGGCCCGGATGCGTGCTGCACCCGGGCCGTCGCTCATGCCGACCAGCCTAGTGGGAGCGGGTGCGCCGACGGTGGCGCCGGGCCGCTCCCGACGCCGTCACCCGCGGACGACGGGGACGCCGTTCAGGGCTCCGAGCGGGATCCGGGCGGTGGCCTCGGTCGGACCACCCTCGGGGCTGTTCACGACGAGTTCGCCGTCGAGGGCGCGCATCCGACCCATCAGGCCCTCGATGCCGTGGCCCTCCTGCGGTCGTGCGCCACCACGGCCGTCGTCGGTGACGCTGACCGTCAGGTACCAGAGGCCCGAGGCGTCGACGATGAGCCCGAGGTACACGCCGGCCGTCGAGGCACCGGCGTGCTTCGTCGTGTTCGTCAGGAGCTCGCTCACCGTGAAGTAGACGTTGCGCTGGATCTCCGTCGCGAGCTCGAGCCCCTCGGGCAGGCGGACGTCGAGCCCGACGGTGATCGGCGTCCGGGCAACCAGTGCCTCGAGCGCTGCCACGAGTCCGCGGTCGAGCAGGATCGGCGGTGCGAAGCCGCGGGACAGGGCGCGGAGCTCGTCGAGGGCGTCCTGCGCGTGCTCGGTCGCCTCGCCGATGAGCCGCTTCGCCTTCTCCGGGTCGCGGTCGAAGGCGCGCTCGGCAGCGGCGAGGTCCATGCGGAGCCGGACGAGCCGCTGCTGCGGACCGTCGTGCAGGTCGCGCTCGATCTGGCGCAGAGCCTGGCCCTCGGCCGTCACGGCACCCGCGCGGGAGGCCTGCAGCCCGGCGACGCGCTGCTCGAGCTGCTCGGCACGGAAGCCGCCGAGCAGACCGAGGTCGATCCAGTAGTGGGCGAGCACGGAGCCACGTGCCCAGAGGGGCAGGAGCGCCACCGACGCGGCCATCGACAGCAGGCCGAGGAGTCCGATCGCGAGCAGCGCACCACTGTCCGAGCTGGGCAGGTACATGCCGCCCACGCCGAGGAAGCCCCAGGCGACGGCGACCACGAACGGCCAAGCGAACCCGGCGAGGAGCACGACACCGGCTCCCACGGTCACGAGTGCCGCGAGCGGGTAGACCACGGCCGCGTGCAGCAGGTAGAGCCAGTAGTGCGGGTTCGCCACCGCGGACCCGGTGCGCGTCCACCAGTTCTGCTGCCACCGCGGCGTCCAGTCCACCGGACGGATCGGCCGGGGGTCGGCCCAGCCGATGCGGGTCTTCTCGAACTGGCCGAGCCACCGCGCCACGAACAGCGCGATGAAGAACATCAGGAGCACGAACGGGTTGAACAGGTCGCGCAGGCCCCGCCCGAACAGCGCCGCGGGGAACGCCGCGTACAGCGTGCAGAGCAGCACGGCCGTCAGCGCCATGTAGCCGAAGTCGCGCGGCAGGCGACGCCAGGCCTCGCGGTAGAAGCGACCGGCGGTCATGCCGGAGCCGGCACCACCCCCGCTCCCCGGCGCGCCCGCGGCGGCGAAGGGTTGCTGCCCCGCTGCACCCGCTGCACCCGCGGCGGCGAAGGGCTGCTCCCCCGGAGCGGCCGCCCGCCCCGTGGTCGGTGTCGCACCCCATCCCGAGGGCGCCGAGGACGGGCCGCCGTCGGGCGTGCGGGGCTGTTCGGGCATCGGCTTCGTGGCTCCCTGGGGCACGGCTCCGTCGAGCGGGACGGTCTGTGCACGATCGGCGGCGTGGTCGTCCAGCGGGACGGTCTCGGCCTGGTCGAGGCGGTCGGTGTCGGTCATGGGTCCAGCCTCACGGAGCCCGTCCCCGCGTCCCATCCTGCCGTCTCCCGGATCGGGGGTGGGGTTGTCCCCACCCCCTGTGCCCGTCGCGCCGTCAGACCAGGGCGGCGGCGACCTCCGGGGACTCCTCGGGGACCGACCACGGGCGGTGCGTCATGCCGCTGTCCCCGCGGAACGACACGACGGCGCCGGTCTCGTCGCGCGCGTAGGTGATCCGCTCGTCCACCGAGCCGAAGCGGTTCCCCGACGCCATCAGGAGCGTGTCCTCGTCGACGACGGCCAGGCGCACCGGGGACTCGGTCGGCACCGGCTGCGTCGGGTCGATCGCGAGCAGCCGGTCCCCCACCCGTGCGACGTCGGTGATGCCCTCGAACGTCGTGAACCGTCCCGTGTACCGGTCGGTGTCGACGCCCTCGGGCAGCTCGGGACCGGGGGCGTGCTCGTCGGCCGCGGCGTCGAGCAGGTGCACGATGCCCGTCGCGAGCATCCCCGCCGGGCCGGTCGCGCTGCTCGTCAGGACGGAGACGACGAGCGACGACGCCGGGTCGAACACCGTCTGGGTGATCTGGCCGGGGAAGCCGCCGGAGTGCCCACGGACCTCGCGCCCGCCGATCCGGTCGACGATGAAGCCCGCGCCGTAGCCCCGCGCGGCCGGATCGGTGTCGAGCGCGCTCCAGGCCTTCCGCTGCGCCAGGCGCTTCGCGTGGTCGGACAGCAGCGAACCCCGGCCGGGCACGTGCGCCGAGAAGTACCGGACGAGGTCGGACGCGGTGCCGTGGAAGCCCGTCGCCGCGGCGAGCGCCCCGGTCGTGACGTGCGGGACACGCTGGCGGGTGCGGGCGGTGTGCAGGCCCGTGTAGCCGACGACGAACTCGTCCTCGCGCGCCGGGTCGTACTCCGGCCCGGTGCCGGTGAGTCCGAGCGGCTCGACGATCGCACGCCGCACGTGCTCGGCGTAGGTCGTGCCGGTGACGGCCTCGATGACGAGTCCGAGCAGGCCGTAGCCGAGGTTCGAGTAGTTGAAGGCCGAGCCGACGGGGACCTTCGCGCCGCCCTCGACCACGAGCGCGACGAGCTGGTCGGCGTCCGGGAACGGGTGGTCGAGCGCCCAGTGGTCGCCGTCGGCACCGTCACGCACGACACCGCCGCCCATCTCCATGAGCTCGCGCACCGTCGCGTCGGCGATCGGCGACCCGGCGTCGACGAGGGCGGGCACGAACGACCCGACGGTGTCGTCGAGCCGCAGCGCGCCGGCGTCGGCGAGCTGCAGCAGCGCGGTCGCGGTGAAGGTCTTCGAGTGCGACGCGATCCGGAACAGGTCCGTGGTCGTCAGGCGCCGTCCGGCCTCGACGTCCGCGTGACCCCAGGCCTCGGAGAACAGCACCTCGTCCTCGAATCCGATCGCGACCTGCACGCCCGGGAGCCGGAGCTGCCACACCTTGTAGTCGATCCACTCACGGACGTAGGGCAGGACGGACTCGTACGCGGCGCGCTTCTCCATGCCGACCAGCCTCGCATGTGCCACGCTCGTCGCATGCGGCACACACCCCACTTCCTCATGACCGACGTCGACGAGGTGCGACGTCTGATCGACGGGTACCCGTGGGCGACGATCGTGTCGCACACCGCCCAGGGGCTCGTCGCCTCGCACTACCCGTTCCTGCTCGAGGCGCCGGGACCGGACGACGATCCCGACGCGCTCGTCCTCGTGTCGCACGTCGGCCGACCGGACGAGGTCGCGCACGAGCTCGGCCAGCACGAGGTCCTCGTCGTGTTCCAGGGCCCGCACGGCTACGTCTCCCCCGCCTGGTACCCACCGGAGCAGTTCGTCCCGACCTGGGACCACGTGACGGCGCACTGCTGGGGCACGCCGGAGATCCTGTCCGACGAGGAGAACTTCCGGGTGCTCGGCGAGCTGGTCGACCACTTCGAGCGCGTGATGCCCGAGCCGGTGTCCCTCGACGTCGACCCCGCGACCGCCCGCCGCGCGGCGAAGGGCACCGTCGGCATCCGCATCCGGGTCACCCGGTTCGACGCCCGCGCGAAGCTCTCGCAGAACAAGGCTCCCGAGGTCGTCGAGCGGATCGTCGCCGGGCTCCGCGGCGACGGCCCGTACGCCTCGCCAGCGCTCGCCGACGCCGTCGAACGCGCCCAGGTGGCGCGCCAGGATGACCGGGAGGCATCGTGACCGACGTCCTGCTCCGCACCGTCCGCCGGGTGGGCACCTCCGGCGCGCCGTGCGACGTCCGCATCGTCGGCGGCCGCGTCGACGCGGTCGCCCCCGCCGGCACGCTCGACCCGCCCACGGGCGCCGACACCGACGTCGTCGAGACCGACGGCGCGTGGCTCGGTCCGGGGCTCGTCGACCACCACGTGCACTTCGACCAGTGGGCCCTCGTCCGCCGGCGCGTCGACGTGTCCGCCTGCACGTCGGCGGAGGCGACGGCCGAGGCGCTCGCCGCGGTCGCGCGCACCGGGGTGTCGGACCTGGTGCTCGTCGGCCACGGCTACCGCGACGGGACCTGGCCGCGCCCCGCACGACGCGAGCTGCTCGACGGAGCCGCACCGGGCCTCCCGGTCGTCGTCATCAGCGCCGACCTGCACGCCGTGTGGTGCAACGCGCTCGCGCTCGCCCACTGCTCGGCGCTCGTCGGACGGCCGCTCGCTGCCGGGGACGACGGGGTCCTGCGCGAGCAGGACGCCTTCGACGTGACCGCGGTGCTGTCCCGGGTGCCGGACGACGTGCTCGACGACTGGGCGGCGGAGGCGGTCGACGCAGCGACCGCCCGCGGCGTGACGCGTGTCGTCGACCTCGAGATGGTGTCCGGACTCGACCGCTGGACGCGACGGGTCCGCGCCGGCACCGACGGCCTGCGGGTGGACTGCGGGGTGTACCCGGGCGACCTCGACGCGGCGATCGCCCGTGGTCTCCGGACCGGCGACGTCGTGGACGGTACCCGTGGTCTGGTCCGGACGGGTCCGTTCAAGGTGATCACCGACGGCTCGCTCGGCACCCGGACCGCCGCGTTGACGTCGGGCGAGGGGGTGCTCGCGTACCCGTTCGAGGACCTCGTCGCGATGGTCCGGCGCGCGGTCGACGCCGGACTCGTCCCCGCCGTGCACGCGATCGGCGACCGGGCGAACACCCTCGCGCTCGACGTGTTCGAGGCCGTGGGCGCGCGGGGCAGCATCGAGCACGCCCAGCTGCTCGTCGACACCGACGTCGACCGGTTCGCCCGGCTCGGGGTCGCTGCGTCCGTCCAGCCCGAGCACGCGATGGACGACCGGGACATCGCGGACCGGTACTGGGCGGGCATGACCGACCGGGCCTTCCCGTTCGCGTCGCTGCACCGGGCCGGTGCGGAGCTCCGGCTCGGGTCGGATGCTCCCGTGGCGCCGCTCGACCCGTGGGTGTCGATGGCGGCCGCGGTCGGGCGGGACCGCGACGGACGCACACCGTGGCACCCGTCCGAGCGGCTGGCGGCGCTGACCGCGTGGCGCGGCTCGACCGAGGGCGGTCGGGTCGGGGTGTCCGTCGGCGACGTCGCCGACCTGGTGCTGCTCGCCGCGGACCCGCTGGCGGTCGCCGACTCGGCGTCGCTGCGGCACGCCGAGGTGCTCGGGACCGCGATCGCGGGACGGTTCACGCACCGCGACCTGTAGCGGCCCCGGCTCGTCCTGGTCCCCTGGCTCCTCCTGGTCCCCGGCGTTACTCCTGGTCCTTCGGGCACCAGTAGAGCTTGCGTCCGGCCATGTCCGCCATCCGGATCTCGGTGCCGCACACCCGGCAGGGCTCCCCCTCGCGGTGGTACACCCAGTGGCGGTCCTTCCGCGAGCGCACCGCCTTGGCGTGGTCGGCCTCGGACAGGTCGTCCATGGTCAGCATGAGGCCGTCACGGACCCCCGCGTGCAGCAGCTTCGACCAGTCCTGCCAGAGCGCCTTCGCCTGCTCGACGGTGATCTTCCTGCCGGGCTTGTACGGGTCGATGCGCTGCCGGAAGAGCAGCTCGGCCCGGTAGATGTTGCCGATGCCCGCGACGACGGCCTGGTCCATGAGCAGCTGCCCGATCGCGACGTTCCGCTTCCGGACGTTGTCGACGAAGGTCTGCTCGGCCTCCGGGCCGTCGTCGTTGATCGGGTCCGGCCCGAGCTTGTCGAGCGCGCGCTGCACCCCGGCCGGGTCCTCGACGACGCAGGCCGTCGGTCCGCGGAGGTCGGCGACGGTGTCCTCGGTCAGGATGCGGACGCGCACCTGGCCGACCGGGTCCGGCGGGAAGGACTCGATCGGGTCCTCCGACTTCTCCTGCTCGGCCATCCGGTACCGGGCGAGCCGCGGGGCGCCGATCGACGACAGCGACTCCTCGCCGTCGCCGTCCTCGGACAGGGCCTCGGCCGACGAGATCACGCCCGCGAAGTCCCACGCCCCGTAGAGCCCGAGGTGGACGCGGAGGAACAGGTCGTCCTCGAACTCGAGGAACATCTGCTTCGCCACGGCCCGGGCGGCGACCATGCGCTTGCCGTCGAGCTGGGCGGCACCGGCGGCGAACCGCCCCTGCGGACTGGAGACCTCGCAGCGCTTGCCGACGAAGTGCCGGGAGAACTGGTTCGCGATGCGGTGGACGGAGTGACCCTCTGGCATCGGTCCTGTCTACCCGGACTACTCGTCGATCTGCCGACCGGCGATGTGCCCCGTCGTCTCGTACTCGGCCAGCTGCGCGATGCGGCGAGCGTGACGCTCCTCGCCCGAGAAGGGCTCGGCGACGAAGAGGTCGACGAAGCGCATCGCTTCCTCCTCGGTGTGCTGGCGCGCGCCGATCGAGATGACGTTCGCGTCGTTGTGCTGGCGGGCGAGGAGCGCGGTCGACTCGTTCCAGACCAGCGCGGCGCGGATGCCCTCCACCTTGTTCGCGGCGATCTGCTCGCCGTTGCCCGACCCGCCGAAGACGACGCCGAGCGCCTCGACGCCCGCGCGCTGGTCCTGCACGACGGCGTGCGCGGCGTTGATGCAGAACGAGGGGTAGTCGTCCAGCGCGTCGTACTCGGTCGGCCCGTGGTCGACGACCTCGTGCCCCGCCTCGGTGAGGTGCTGGGCGAGGGTCTTGGTGAACTCGAGGCCGGCGTGGTCCGTTCCGAGGTGGATGCGCATGGCTCCGATCCTATTCCCGGCCCCGAGGGGCCCGGACCACCACGACGAAGTACCGCACGGGCTCCGCGCCGGGGTTCCGGTAGACCACGTCGGCGGGCTCACCGAGCTCGATGCGGTCGCCGGCACCGAGCCGGGTGGGCTCGTCGCCGACGACGACCTCGAGCACACCGTCGACCACCCAGATGCAGTGCCGCAGGAACGCGTAGGCGGACGCCGGGTACGCCACCTGCGCACCGGCCGGGAGGCGCACCTCGGTGACGTCCGCGGGGAAGTCGGCGCTCGAGACCGGACGACGGCGGTACCCGGTCTCGGGATCGGTCCAGGAGTCGGCGGTCACCCCGCGCTGGACGCCACGCGCCTCGTCCGGGTCGGTCGCCCTGGGCACCTCGTGGTCGAGTGCCTCGTCGAGGAGCTGCGAGATCGTGAGTCCGAACGCCCCGGACAGCCGCCCGAGGATCGTCGCCGTCGGACTGGACACCCCGCGCTCGACGCGGTTGATCATCGCGCGGGAGACGCCGGACTCCTCGGCGAGCTCGGTCAGGCTCCACTTCCGCTCGGTGCGGAGGCGCTGCAGTCGCTCCCCCAGGCGACGCTGGTCGGCGTCGTCCGGGTGCTCGGTGACCGGTTCCACCGTCGCCGAGAAGTCGTCTACGATCTGAGACATGGCGACAGCATATGCGACGGGGTCGGCGTCCTCGGTCACGGTCCGCGACTGCGAGCCGCGTGACCTCGACGTCGTCCACGCCCTGCACGTCGACGCCGTGCTGCACTCGACCGCGATCTGGCAGGAGGAGCCGCACCCGCGGGAGTACTTCGACGGCTGGCTCGCGGAGCGCCGGGCTGCCGGGCTGCCCGTCCTGGTCGCCGAGGTCGACGGCGCCGTCGCCGGGTACGTCACCTACAGCGCCTTCCGGCCGCACCAGGGGTACCGGCACACCGTGGAGCACAGCGTCTACGTCGTCCCGGCGTTCCGCGGTCGGCGCATCGCCACCGTGCTCATGGACGCGCTCGTCGCGCACGCCCGCTCGGCCGGCGTGCACGTCCTGATGGCGGGCATCTGCTCGACGAACACCGGCTCGATCGCCCTCCACGAGCGACTCGGCTTCACCACCGTCGGCGTGCTGCCCGAGGTCGGGCGGAAGTTCGACCGGTGGCTCGACCTGACCCTGATGCGGTTGCCCCTGTCCTGACGGGGCGTCGGACGGACGGCAGGCGCGGGGCGGAGCCGCACCGCGCCTCCCGTCCGTCCGTCCACCGGTCGCGTCGTGGACGCCGGCCGGGCTACTCGACGGTGTCGAAGATCGGACCGACCGTCCGCGAACGCTTGAGCTCGAAGAAGCCGGGGACCTTCGCGACGGCGACGACGCCGTCCCACAGGTCGAGCGCCTCCTGGCCCTTCGGCGCCGGGGAGATGACCGGGCCGAAGAACGCGGTGCCCTCGACGGCGATGACCGGGGTGCCGACGTCCTGACCGACCCGGTCGATGCCGTCCTGGTGGCTCGCACGGACGGCCTGGTCGACCTCGTCGGTCCACGCGTACTCGAGCAGGTCCTCGTCGAGGTCGAGCTCGCGGAGCACGGCGGGCACGACCTGGTCGGGGTCGGACTCCTGGCGGTGGTGGACGTGCTCGCCGAGCGCGTCGTACAGCGGCTTGACGACGTCCTGGCCGTGACGGAGCAGCGCGGCGGTGACGATGCGCGGGTAGAGCTGTCCCGTGTGGATGCGCTCCCGGTAATCGTCCGGGATGTCCTGGTCCTCGTTGAGGACGAAGAGGCTCATCACCTTCCAGGTCACGTCGATCGGGCGCTGGCGCTCGACCTCGCCGACCCAGCGGCTCGTCATCCAGGCCCACGGGCAGTTCGGGTCGAACCAGAACTCCACGGCGGTGCGGGCGGTCTCGGTGTTGTCCACAGTCGTCTCGGTCACGCTGCGAGCGTACGCGCGCTCGCTAGGCTGATCCCATCGTCCCGACGGCGCACGACGCCTGCCGGGATCCCCTCACCGCGGACATCGATCGTCCGCGCCGCAAGCGAAGTTGGAGCGTCCGTGCCCGGAGAGAACCTCACCAGAACCGAAGCCCAGGAACGCGCCGCGATCGTCGACGTGCAGACGTACGACGTCGAGCTGGACCTGACCCGCGGGGCCGAGACCTTCGGCAGCACCACGCGCGTCCGGTTCACCGCGACGCCCGGCGCCTCGACCTTCATCGACGCGATCACGAAGACCGTGCACTCGATCACCCTGAACGGCTCGGCGCTCGACGTCGCCGCGGTGAACGACGGCGTGCGCATCCAGCTCGACGACCTGCAGGAGCAGAACGAGCTCGTGGTCGTCGCCGACGCGATGTACACGAACACGGGCGAGGGCCTGCACCGCTTCGTCGACCCGGTCGACGACGAGGTCTACCTGTACTCCCAGTTCGAGGTCCCGGACTCGCGCCGGATGTTCGCGGTGTTCGAGCAGCCCGACCTCAAGGCCGAGTTCTCCTTCACCGTCACGGCACCGTCGCGCTGGCAGGTCGTCTCGAACTCCCCGACGCCCGAGCCCCACGTCGACGGCGAGATCGCCACGTGGGCGTTCAGCCCGACCGCGACGATCTCGAGCTACATCACCGCGCTCGTCGCCGGCCCGTACGAGGTCGTCCGCGACGAGCTCACGAGTCGCGACGGTCGGACCATCCCGCTCGGCGTCTTCGCGCGGCGCTCGCTCGCCGAGTACCTCGACCCCGAGTACGTGTTCGAGACGACCAAGAAGGGCTTCGCCTACTACGAGGAGAAGTTCGACGTCCCGTACCCGTTCGAGAAGTACGACCAGCTCTTCGTGCCGGAGTTCAACGCCGGCGCGATGGAGAACGCGGGCTGCGTGACCTTCACCGAGACCTACGTCTTCCGCTCGAAGGTCACCGACGCCATCAAGGAGCGCCGGGTCGTCACGATCCTGCACGAGCTCGCGCACATGTGGTTCGGCGACCTCGTCACCATGAAGTGGTGGAACGACCTGTGGCTGAACGAGTCGTTCGCCGAGTGGGCGTCGACCATCGCCACCGCCGAGGCCACCGAGTGGACCGAGGCGTGGACCACCTTCCAGGCGATGGAGAAGTCCTGGGCCTACCGCCAGGACCAGCTCCCCTCGACGCACCCGATCGTCGCGACGATCAACGACCTCGAGGACGTCCAGGTCAACTTCGACGGCATCACGTACGCCAAGGGCGGTTCCGTCCTCAAGCAGCTCGTGGCGTGGGTCGGCATCGACGCGTTCTTCGCAGGCGTCTCGGCCTACTTCACGAAGCACCACCACGGCAACACCGAGCTCCGCGACCTGCTCGTCGAGCTCGAGGCGACCAGCGGCCGCGACCTGTCCGAGTGGTCGCAGCTGTGGCTCGAGACCGCCGGCGTGAACACGCTGCGCCCCGAGATCGAGGTCGACGAGTCCGGCGTGATCACGTCCTTCGCCGTGCTGCAGGAGGCTCCGGCCGACCACCCGACGCTCCGCCCGCACCGTCTGGCGATCGGCGTCTACGGCTTCACGACGGACGAGTCGGCGCCCTTCGGTGCCGACACCGCGTCGGCCGGCGGCAAGCTCGAGCGCACGCACCGCGTCGAGATCGACGTCGACGGCGCCCGCACCGAGGTCCCCGAGCTCGTCGGCGTGCACCGCGGCGACCTCGTGCTCCTCAACGACGACGACCTGGCCTACGCCAAGATCCGTCTCGACGAGCAGTCCCGCCGCACCGCGATCGAGCACCTCGCCGCGATCGCGAACCCGCTCGCCCGCTCCATCGTCTGGGGCGCGATGTGGGACGCCACGCGCGACGCCGAGTCGCCCGCGAGCGACTACGTCCGCCTGGTGCTCGGCAACATCGCGACCGAGACCGAGTCGACGACGATCCGCACCACGCTCTCGCAGCTGCTGCTGACCGCCCGGAGCTACGTGGCACCGGCGAAGGTCGACGCCACCGTCCGCACCGTGGGCGACACCCTCTGGCAGCTGGCCTCCTCGGCCGAGGCCGGGTCCGACGCCCAGTTCCAGTTCGTGAAGTTCTTCGCGCAGATCGCCTCGACGCCGGAGCACGTCACGACCCTGCAGGGCCTGCGCGACGGGTCCGTCACACTGCAGGGCCTGGAGATCGACACCGACCTGCGCTGGGAGCTGCTCGAGGGCCTCGTCCTCGCCGGTGCTGCCGGTGACGCCGAGGTCGACGCCGAGCTCGCCGCCGACAAGACGGCCTCGGGCGAGCAGGCCGCCGCCCGGGCGCGTGCGACGATCCCGACCGCCGAGGGCAAGCTCGCGGCGTTCTCGTCGCTCGTCGACTCGTCCGAGGCGCCGAACGCCATCGTCCGCCAGACGACCGTCGGCTTCCAGCACACCAACAGCCCGGTCGTCCTCGAGGGGCTCGTGTCGCGGTACTTCGACGTGCTGACCAGCATCTGGGCCGAGCGGAGCTACCACATCGCCGACACGATCGTCAGCGGCCTCTACCCGGCGCCGCTCGCGTCGGTCGAGCTCCGCGACGCCGCGAACGCGTGGCTCGAGGCACACCCGGAGACCCCGGCGCTCCGCCGCATCGTGTCCGAGAACCTCGCGGGCACCGAGCGTGCGCTGCGTGTCCAGGCGGCCGACGCCTGATCCTCGTCCGACGGCAGTGCAGGGGCGGGGCCTCGGTGATCCTCAAGGGTCGCCGAGGCCTCGCCCTCTAGCATCGTCCGGATGATGAACTCGGCAGCGAACACGACCGACGACGTCTCGAAGTGGGCGTCGAACGCATTCACCCAGTTCGTCGACACCTGGCAAGCACCGATCACGATCGTCATCACGGTGATCGCGGCGATCATCCTGCGGCTGATCCTCCGGCGCGTGATCAAGGGCGTCGTCGACCAGGTGGTCAACGGGGCGAAGCGCCGCCAGAACGTCGATGACACCCAGGCACTCATCGCCTCGCCGGTGCAGACCGCCCGCGTCGTGCAACGGACCCGGACCCTCGGCAGTGTGCTCGAGAACCTGGCGACCGTCGTCGTCGTGGTCATCGCGCTGATCGTCATCGTCACCGCCGTGTGGCAGGGCGCGGCCGTCGGGATCGTCGGTGGCGCCTCGCTGATCGCCGCGGGCCTCGCCGTCGGTGCGCAGAGCATCGTGAAGGACCTGCTGTCCGGCGTCTTCATGATCCTCGAGGACCAGGCCGGCGTCGGGGACGTCGTCGACACCGGGCAGGCCACCGGCGTCGTCGAGAACGTCGGACTCCGCGTCATGCAGATCCGCGACGTGAACGGCATCCTGTGGTTCGTCCCGAACGGGCAGATCCTGCGCGTCGGCAACCTGTCCCAGGGCTGGTCGCGCGTGCTGGTCGACATCACCGTCCCGTACGACACCGACATCGACGCCGTGCAGGACGCCCTGCTGCGTGCCGCGGTGACGATGTCCCAGGAGCCGCGCTGGCGTCAGCGGATCGTCGAGAAGCCGGAGATCTGGGGTCTCCAGTCGATCTCCGACGCCGGGATGGTGTTCCGTCTCGTCGTCAAGACCCGCGCGTCCGAGCTCGACGTCGTCGGGCGCGAGATGCGCGTGCGGCTGAAGCGCGCCGTCGACGAGCTCGGCGTCACACTGCCCGCCATGGCGATGATCATGCCCGAGGGGTGGGAGAACGCCACCTCGATCAACGGCCTCCGGTCGGTCCGGACGCAGCCGACGCCCGCACCGACGAAGTCGCGCGGCGGGAAGCGTGGGAACCTGTTCGGACGGGCGATCCGCACCGACGACACCGACCGCGGCCAGGACCCCGGGAAGGACCACCAGTGAGCGACCTCACCCCTCCGGACCGGGGCGGCGTACCGGCGCAGCCGATCACGCTCCGCGTCGGCGAGCACGGCGCCAGCGCGACCGGCTCCCTGTACGAACGCATCGGCGGTGCTCCCACCTTCGACCGGCTGGTCCGACGCTTCTACGAGGGGGTGCAGCAGGACGAGGTCATCTGGCCGATGTACCCGGCTGACGATCTCGACGGTGCGATCTGGCGGCTGTCGGCGTTCCTGCAGCAGTACTGGGGCGGCCCCGGCACGTACAGCGAGGAGCGCGGGCACCCCCGGCTCCGGATGCGTCACAACCCGTTCCGCATCACCTCCGAAGCCCGGGAACGCTGGCTCCACCACATGCACGAGGCCGTCGAGTCGCTGGGGTTGGCGCCCCTCGACGAGGCCGAACTGTGGGCGTACCTCGACCGGGCGGCACACGCGATGACGAACACGTTCGACTGAGCGTCCTCGCCGCTCGATGCCGAGCCGGTCCGCTCGAACCCGGGCCGGTCCGCTCGGTAGCCGGCCGGTCCGCTCGGTAGCCGGCCGGTCCGCTCGGTAGCCGGCCGGTCCGCTCGGTATCCGGCCGGTCCGCTCGGTGTCCGGCTGGTCCGCTCGATGCCGAGCCGGACAGCGGGTTCGTCCTGTGGCGGTCGCTGCCGGGCGGGACGCGGACGGGAGGCCCGTGGCGGGGCCGCCACGGGCCTCCCGTCCGCCCCGCACCTGGGTTCAGCGGGCGGAGGACCCGCTGGCGAGGTCCTCGACCAGTGTCGGTCGGGTCGGGTTCCAGCCGAAGGCGGCGCGCGCGTGCGCGCCCGACGCCTCCTGGTGCAGCAGCAGGGCGTCCGCGTACGCGCGACCGAGCCGCTCCCGACTGTCGTCGGCACTCTCGGCGACGACCGGCGACCCGTGCGCGCCCGCTTCGGCGATCTCGCGCACGGTCGGGTTGTCACCGGTCGCGGCGACGACGTAGCCGTCCTGCTCCCCGCGCTGCACGGCGAGGACGTACAGTTCGCCGAGGTCGTCGACGTGCACCGTCGTCCACCGCTGTGACCCGTCGCCCACCAGCCGGACCTCGTGCTCCCCGTCGCCGACGAACATCGCCGGGATGCCCGCGCCACGGCCGTACACGATGCCCGGTGCGACGATCGTCGTCCGTGCGTCGCTCGCGCGAACCCGCGCCTCGATCGGGGCGCGCCACGCCGTGAGCTCCGGCGGGTCGACGGGCGACTGCTCCGAGATGTCGGTCGAGTCGCCGAACGTGAAGATGCCGCCCGTGTGCACGAACGGCTTCGACGTCCCCGAGAACGCCTCGGTCACCGTCGCCGTGAAGTCCGGGTCCACCGACTCGGCCGACGCGGTGTGGACGACGGCATCGCTCTCGTGCGCGAGTCGGCGCACGAGCTCGGTGTCGGACAGGTCGCCGACGACCGCCTGGCCGCCGGCGTCACGGACCGCCTGCGCCTTCTGGTCGGAACGGACGACCGCGGTGACCTGGTGCCCGTGGGCGAGGAGTGCGCGGAGGACTGATGACCCGATGTACCCGGATGCGCCGGTGAGGAAGACGTGCATGACGCAACCCAACCATGCCGCTCACGGCGTTGACCGGGTGCCCGTCGGAGGTGTGGACGGACGAGGGCTCGTGCGCGACCGTGCAGGGATCGGCAGTGCCGCGGCGGCACTAGTGGTCGAGGCTCCAGGCGCGTCGCTTCACCAGGATGTGCCCGCGCGACGTCGTCAAGCGGCTCCAGGGGCCGGTCTCGAACAGCCGGACCGGATCGTGCCCGAGGAAGCCGAGGCTCTCCCCCGCGAACCCGGCTGCTGCGGGGACGTGCTCGATCCCGGGGACGGGACGGCCCCAGACCTCGGCGCGGATGCGGCGGACGATGGCGTCACCGGCGTTCGACGGGACGGCGTCCGCGACCTCGGCGATCCCGTCGCGGGCAGCGCGGCGGAGCAGCTCCGGCGAGACATCGGGCAGCGGCACCCATCCCCCGCGGGGCGGCGAGATCGCGGCCCACGTCACGGTGTTCACCTCGTGCGGCAGCCCGACCTCGATCGGGGTCGGTCGCGTCGGGTCGGCACCGTCGGCACCGGCGGCGTCCTGTTCCTCGGCCAGCACACGGAGCCGCTCCCGCAGGGAGGCGAGCGGGACGACCGCGTCGATCGTCGCTGGCTCGGTCAGCGAGAAGGTGCGGAGACCGAGCACGGTCGGCAGCTCGTCGAGGAGCCCGACCGGGTAGAGGATCGCGGCGTAGACGGCGAGGACGCCGGAGTCGGCGATGAGCCGCACGGAGCCGTCCTCGATCCGGGCAGCGCGTCCGAGGTAGGTGCGGAGGTCGCCGAGCGAAGCGGCGTCGGGAAGCGTGAACGAGGTGCCCATGTCGACACCGATCCTACCGGCGACGGGTTCGTAGACTGCGGGGGTGAACGGCGAACCCGACTTCCTCAGCACCCTCCGCCTGCAGGACACCGGCGCGAGCACGGGCGAGACGATCCTCACCGGTGCCAGCCACTGGTCGCCCGGCGGCCGGGTCTTCGGCGGACAGGTGCTCGCGCAGTGCATCGTTGCCGCGCAGCACACGATCGAGGACCGCGACATCCACTCGATGCACGGGTACTTCCTGCGTCCCGGTGACATCGACGTGCCCATCACCTTCGCCGTCGAGCGCATCCACGACGGCCGCTCGTTCGCCACGCGCCGTGTCCAGGCCTACCAACGCGGTGTGCCGATCTTCTCGATGATCGCCTCCTTCCAGCGACCGGACGACGGACTCGAGCACCAGGACCCGTTCCCCGTCGGTACCCCCGATCCCGAGTCGTTGCCCTCGGCTGCGTCGATCCTGTCCGCGATCGACCACCCCGTGGCGCAGGCCTGGGCGGAACGCTCGATCGACCTGCGGCACGTCGAGGGCCCGGTGTTCGTCGACGTACAGGGCGAGCGCGTCCCGCACCAGGCGGTGTGGTTCCGCGTCGACGGTGACCTGCCGGAGGACCCGTCGCTGCACCGGGCCGTGCTCGGCTACGCGAGCGACATGTCGATCCTGGAGCCGATCATGCGGCGGCACGGCGTCGCCTGGGGCACGCCGGGAGTGAAGAGCGCGAGCCTCGACCACGCGATGTGGTGGCACCGCGACGGCCGTGCCGACGACTGGGTCCTGTACGCACAGGAGTCCCCGAGCGCCCAGGGCGGCCGGGGACTGGCGTTCGGGCGGATGTTCGCGCGCGACGGTCGGCTGCTGGCCTCGGTGGCGCAGGAGGGGATGCTGCGCGTGCCGCGCTGACGGCTGCCCTGCCCGCTCCTGGCGGACACACGGTGCCGCCCGTCCTGGCCGCCACGGGCTCGAGAACTGCGCCGGCGGTCCAGCCGGCTACGGGCTCGAGAACTGCGCCGGGGGTCCCGCCGCTACGGGCGGGAGAACTGCACGGGCGCTTCGACGAACGGCGCACAGGCGGCGCGCTCGGCCTCGGACAGGCGCCGAGGCCGGTTCGAGGCCGCGTCGACCATCACCAGGGCGGTCGTGGCGCGCGTGTAGAGCACCTGCGGCTCGACACCGACGGGTGACCAGATCTCGTACGACACGTCGATGCTCGCGCCACCGATGCGTCCGATCCACATCTGCACGTCGAGGGGCCGGCGCAGGTACGGGATCGATGCGAGGTACTCGAGACGTTGTGCAGCGATGACCGTCATCGTCCCGGAGCCGGGCCGGCCGTCGATGATCGGGTCCGGCAGGTCGTCCTCCGGCGCGACGTCGGCGGGGTCGTGGCCCCAGAACCCCGCGATGCGCGCCTCCTCGAGGAGGCGCAGCATCGCGGAGTTGTTGACGTGGCCGTACGCGTCGATGTCGCTCCACCGGATGCGGACGGGAGCGTGCAGCCTCGCCACGGGTCAGTCGCGGGTGAGCTTGCGGTACGTCGAGCGACCGGGCTTGTTCGCGTCCGGGCCGAGGCGCACGACCTTGTTCTCCTCGTAGGCCTCGAAGTTGCCCTCGAACCAGTACCAGTTCGGGGTGCCGTCCTCGTTCACGCCCTCCCACGCGAGGATGTGCGTCGCGATGCGGTCGAGGAACCACCGGTCGTGGGTGATGACCACGGCACAGCCGGGGAACTCGAGCAGGGCGTTCTCGAGGCTGCCGAGGGTCTCGACGTCGAGGTCGTTGGTCGGCTCGTCGAGGAGCAGGAGGTTGCCGCCCTGCTTGAGCGTGAGCGCCAGGTTCAGGCGGTTCCGCTCACCACCGGAGAGCACACCGGCCTTCTTCTGCTGGTCCGGGCCCTTGAACCCGAACTGCGAGACGTAGGCGCGGGACGGGATCTCGGTCTTGCCGACCTGGATGAAGTCCAGGCCGTCGGAGACGACCTCCCACAGGTTCTTGTTCGGGTCGATGCCGCCGCGGCTCTGGTCGACGTACGAGATGTCCACCGTGTCGCCGATCCGCAGCTGGCCGCCGTCGAGCGGCTCGAGGCCGACGATGGTCTTGAACAGCGTGGTCTTGCCGACGCCGTTCGGGCCGATGACCCCGACGATGCCGTTGCGGGGCAGCGTGAAGGACAGGCCGTCGATGATGACGCGCTCACCGAACTGCTTCTGGAGCTTCTCGGCGTCGATCACCTGCGAGCCCAGACGCGGGCCCACGGGGATGACGATCTCCTCGAAGTCGAGCTTCCGCGTGCGCTCGGCCTCGGCAGCCATCTCCTCGTACCGGGCGAGACGGGCCTTCGACTTCGCCTGGCGGCCCTTCGAGTTGCTCCGGACCCACTCGAGTTCGCTGGACAGACGCTTGGCGAGCTTGGCGTCCTTCTTGCCCTGGACCTCGAGACGCTCGCGCTTCTTCTCGAGGTAGGTCGAGTAGTTGCCCTCGTACGGGTACAGGCGGCCGCGGTCGACCTCGGCGATCCACTGTGCGACGTGGTCGAGGAAGTACCGGTCGTGCGTGACGGCGAGCACTGCACCGGGGTACTTCGACAGGTGCTGCTCGAGCCACAGCACGGACTCGGCGTCGAGGTGGTTGGTGGGCTCGTCGAGGAGGAGCAGGTCGGGCTTCTCGAGGAGCAGCTTGCAGAGCGCCACGCGGCGCTTCTCGCCACCCGAGAGGTTGGCGATCTGCGCGTCAGCCGGCGGGCACTGCAGCGCGTCCATGGCCTGCTCGAGCTGGGAGTCGAGGTCCCACGCGTCGGCCGCGTCGATCTCCTCCTGCAGGGTGCCCATCTCGGCCAGGAGGGCGTCGAAGTCGGCGTCCGGCTCCGCCATCAGCGCGGAGATCTCGTTGAAGCGGTCGAGCTTGCCCTTGATCGCACCGACGCCCATCTGGACGTTCTCGAGCACGGTCTTGGACTCGTCGAGCTCGGGCTCCTGCATGAGGATGCCGACGGAGAAGCCCGGCGTGAGCTTCGCCTCGCCGTTGGACGGCTGGTCGAGACCCGCCATGATCTTCAGGATCGTCGACTTGCCCGCGCCGTTCGGCCCCACGACGCCGATCTTGGCGCCGGGGATGAACGACATCGTGACGTCGTCGAGGATCAGCTTGTCGCCGACCGTCTTGCGGGCGCGGACCATCTGGTAGATGTACTCAGCCATATCGGCGCAAGTCTACTGACCCGGGCACGTCACCGCTCCCCCCTGCGCCGCGGCGCAGGGCTCGCGGGTCGGCGGCGCCGACAGGACCACGGTGGGGCGCGCGCCGAGGCGGCCGGCACCGGCAGGACGCGTGTGCCTCGCGCCGGGACGGCCGGCATGGGCAGGGTGCGGTTGTCGTGCGCCGCCGACGGTCCCGGTGATGAACCGTGCGACGACTCATGCGACGGCACGGGCGTCGGCGTCGGCGTCTGCTCCCGGCTCGGGCTCTCGGGATCCGGGCACGACCGGGGCGACCCCTCCGGCTGCCCGCGCGCCGCTGTCGCCCGGGTCGCCGCCGTGCGCGACGCCGTCGCCCGGGATGCCGTCGCGCAGGACGCCGCCGTCCCGGACGCCGTGGCGCGCCAGCACGGTCCCGTCTGCTGCCCCGGGCAGCGCATCGTCGCCGTCCCCGCCGAGCACGGGCGTCGCGTGGTCGTCCTCGGGCACCGTGCCCGTCACCTCGCCGGTGTCCGGGTCCACCGTCGGCACCCCCGGCGGCACCCCGGGACCCGCGTTGGAGTCGCCGACGTGCCGCGGGACGCGGATCCAGTTGCTGATGCCCCAGGCGAGGTCGTGCCCGATGCCGTCGGCGTCGATCTCGACCGCGGTCCCGTTCCGTCCGTCACGCTCCCAGGTGCGGATCCGGACGCGTCCGGTCACGAGGATGCGATCGCCCTTCTTCAGCGACTTGTGGACGTTCGCCGCGAGGGACCGGAAGGCGGTGACCGTGTACCAGTTCGTCGGACCGTTCGTCCATGACGACGTGCTGCGGTCCCAACGACGGGAGGGGGACGCCAGGCGCATGCTCGAGATGGCGATGCCGGTGTCGGTGACGAGGTGCCGGGGTTCGGTCGCGACGATGCCGCAGACGGTGATCGTGTCGTTCATGACTCGATCGTCTGCGAGCCCCGGGCCGCACTTGCGACCCGGGGCTCGATCTGTGAGCAGCCGACTCGTCGAGGTGGGCTGTGGAGGAAGACTCCCCCGAACCTCCGGGCTGGCGGGTCAGTGCGCGCGGAACTCGGGTCGGTCGGCGAGAGGCCCGAGCGCCGCGTGGACCGCACCCTTCGCGGTCTCCAGCGACGGGTAGGTCCCGCCTCGGCCCCGTCGACCGTAGAGCTCGACGTGGAAGCCGTCCGACGCGCGGCGGATGCTCCCGACCGCGCCCGCCGGACCGACGGCCACCCAGGTCCCGGTGTTGTCCATCATCGTTCGACCACCTCCTCGTGGCCCCGACGTCCGTGCCTCAGGACGCCAGGATGTACTGACTGTAGGCCTTGCGGACCTTGTTCACCTTGGGCAGCGCGACCGCGAGGCAGTAGCCCTGACCGGGGTTCTTCGCGAAGAAGTCCTGGTGGTGCTCCTCCGCACGGAAGAACGTACCGAGCGGCTCGATCGTCGTCACGATCCCGCCGTCCCAGATGTCCGCAGCGCGCTGCACCGCGTGCTCGAACAGCGCTCGCTGCTCGTCGTCCGCCGGGAACATCGCCGAGCGGTACTGGGTGCCGACGTCCGCGCCCTGGCGGTTCAGCTGCCGCGGGTCGTGGAGCGTGAAGAAGACGTCGAGGACGACGTCGGCGGGGATGACCGACTCGTCGAAGGTCACCGCGACCGCCTCGGCGTGACCGGTCGCACCGGTGCAGACCGCTTCGTACGTCGGGTCCTCGACCACGCCGCCGGTGTAGCCCGACACCACGTCCTGCACACCCTGCAACGTGCGGTACACCGCGTCGAGGCACCAGAAGCATCCACCTGCGAGCACGAACGTCGTCATGCGCGCCACCGTACCCTCCTGCGCTCACGGAACACGGGGCCGGGGTACGTCTCCTGCACAGCATCGCCCTCGCCGTGAGCGCTCCCCTGACGCCACTGCACGGCCGTGGAGTGTCAGTGGTCAGCCGTACCGTCGAGGCAACGAAGACCACGACGAACCAGCAGGAGGCACCCGTGCAGACCAGCACCGAACCAGCGTTCCGGATCCGTTCCACGCCGGTCGCACGCAGCCGTGGCGACCTGCGCGTGCTCGACGTGCGGGACGACCTCAGCCGGGTCACCCGCACCAACGGCGAGATCGTCGGGTACGTCGACCGCGTGGACGTCGCGGGCGGCACGGCCTACCGCGCCCGTCGCTACGTGGCGGTCGAGCGACGGTTCGTCGAGCTGCCGAACGTGTGGTCGGCGGACGACGCCGTCGACTGCCTGCGCTGGGGCTGACCAGCCGCCCGCGCACTTCGACCGCGCCGCTCGAAGGAACACCGCTGCGCGTGAGCGAACGCCGCCCCGATCGACGGAGCGCAGCCCGGCTCGACGGAGCGCAGCCCGGCTCGACGGAACGCCGTCCGACCTCCGCGGTTCTGCGTCGCACGCTGCGTAGGGTTCGCCCATGGACTGGTGGAACGACCTGACCGACTGGACGGCATCCGACGAGGGATGGCGCGTGCTGTCCGGCGCGATCATCCCCTTCGTCGCGATCGTCGTCGCCGGAGTGATCGCCGCGCTGATCGGACGCGCGGCAACGAAGCGCGTCGTCGCGCTCCACGACCGCGAGAGCCGGAACGCAGCGGTGGCGGGCGTGGTCACCGCGGCGCGCAAGGCCTCACGCTGGGGAGCACTCGGACACGAGGAACGTGCCTACGCCGACCACCTCGCCGAGGACGCCGACGTGCGGCTGCGCCTCCTGCCGGTGAGCGGTGCTCCGCTGGCCGCCGACTGGGTGCAGCACGAGATCGCCGACATCAAGCGGAACTCCTCGACCTTCACCTCGCAGGCAGACCAGTCGCTCGGCGAACTCCGCGACCGTCTGCTCGAGTGGAACGGCAAGCCAGGTCGCGCGAAGAAGCTGTTCAAGGCCGATCTCGAACGCTGGAAGTTCGACTCCCCGGACCCCGACGCCGACCTCATCGCCCGCCAGCAGGACTGGAACGCCGGTCAGCAGCAGCAGCGGTCGGCCGAGGCAGACGCCGGCACGGCCCCGTCGCGCCTGACGCCGACCACCACCTCGCTCCGTCCTGCGCCGCAGCAGTCTCCCGTCGGTTCCCCTGCGGCCGCGACGTCGGCGGGCCGCACCTCGGGTCCGACCGTTGCGCCGGCGGTCGACCAGGACGCCACCACCCCCATCGACGACGTCCGAGGTGCTGCCGACAACCGGACGCGCCCCTACGGCGACCGCGAGACGGTCCAGCTCGACGGCACGCCGGTCCGCCCTCCGCTCGGGTCGCCGATCGCGTCGGCGCGTCCGGGGAGCGGCACGACTCCGAGCGCTCGGAACGACCTCGGCTCGCACAGCGACGACTCCTCGGACTCCGGCGAGGTCGACGTGACCGATCGTGGCGGTGATGCCCGCTCCGACGACCGGCCGACCTCCGCGCCCCGGGTCGCGAGCCCGACGTCGGCTGACGCCCACGTGAACCGTGCCGCAGCGTCAGCGACCGGGCTCGACCGGCCCGGGGCGGCGAACGCGACGCCGGGTGCTCGAGAGGACGACGACGCCTCGCCCTACACCCAGCCCATCAGCGCGAGCGAGCTGCGACGCCGAGCAGCCGAGGACGACTGAGACCTCCCCCGTTCGACGAGAGGCCGCCATCCCGACGGATGGCGGCCTCTCGTCGCGTGTGCCCCCGGCAGGAATCGAACCCGCGACACGGAGGGTAGAAACCACCTGCTCTATCCACTGAGCTACGGAGGCGAGCGGCGACGATTCTACCGCCGTCGGTCGTCGGGGCGCTGCACTGCCACGCACGAGGCCGGTGCTCGGCGATCGCCCCCCGACTGCTCCGTTAGTCCCGAGCGGGCGGAAGGGGTGCGGCGCGTGCCGCCGGTGAGCACGAAGAGCCCGCCCGCCGGGGTCGCACCGGTCAGCCCGGACGACCGACGCACCGAGCGGGCGGAACCGGTCCGTTCGGCTCCACTGGACAGCAGGGAACGCCCGCTCGCGCGGAGAAGCCCGGCAGCCCGGACGACCGGCGCACCCAGCGGGCGGAACCGGTCCGTTCAGCTCCACTGGACAGCAGGGAACGCCCGCTCGCGCGAGGGCGCGCGCTGCCGGCGCGACCGACGTGGCGGACATGCACCGCGCCTCCTGGCCGAGCACGGCTCCACGGTGACCGGACGAGGCGGACGTGACCCGTGCCTCCCGACCGGGTCCGCTCAGAGCGCCTTCGCGACCGCCACCAGCAGCTGGTCCCGCGAGGGGACGCCCGGCGAACGGAAGACCTCGGCACCGTCGTCCCGACGCACGATGATCGTGGGGGTCGAACGGATGCCGAGGTCCTCTGCAGTGTCAGGGTGTGCCGCGACGTCGCGTTCGGTGACCCGGAGCCCGGGGACGAGCGCCGCTGCCTCACCGCTCACACGGCGGGCGGCTGCGCACGGGGCGCAGAAGGCGGAGGTCCAGAGGTCGAGCTGCACGGGACGGTGCAACGTGCGCGGCGCGCGATCTACTCCCGGTCGAACTCGCCGCTGCGGTCCCCGCGGTCCTGCAGGTCGTCGACCGGATCGGAGTCCGCGGCGTCGTACTCGTACTCGACCGAGGTCTGGTCGAGCACCTGACGGGTCTTGGTGGCCTTGTAGGCGAAGGCCGTCTGCAGGCCCTCGACGTCCGCGTACACCGTGACCTCGTCGTCGACCGCGTCGCTCGTGGCGGTGCGGGTGTCGGTCGTGCCGTCGAAGGGACCGCCGTGGAAGATCGCGGTGTACTCGTCGCCCTCGTGGATGGTGATGTCGCTCATGCGTCCCTTCTACCAGGAGCGCCCTGTTGACGGATGCATAGCACTGCTATATAGTTCAGACATGGAAGCATCGCGGGCGCAGGCGCTGGAGACGCTGATCATCTCGGTCAACCGCTTGGTCCGTGCTGCGGCGCAGGCCTCCGGCGACGCCACCTCGGCCGCGGTCTGGCGCACGCTCGGCATCCTCGAGACCGAGCAGCCGCTGCGCCTCGGTGAGCTCGCCGCCGCGTCCCGTGTGGCACAGCCCACGATGACCCGGATCGTCGCCGGCATGCTCACCGACGGTCTGCTCTCGCGCACCGTCGACCCCGACGACTCACGCGGACAGCTCATCGAGCTCACCGACGCAGGGCGCGAGCGGCTCGCCACCTGGCGCGCAACGATCGCCGACTCCGTCGGACCGGTCTTCGCTGACCTCGACGACGACGACTGGGACGTCCTGCGCGACGCCGCCGCCATCATCGCCTCGCGCACCACCACGAACCCCACCAGAACGGAGATCCACGCGTGAACGCCCACGCACCCGCTGCGTCCGGCAGCATCCTCAAGCAGTCGTCCGCCGTCTGGGCGATCGCGTTCGCCTGCGTCGTCGCCTTCATGGGCATCGGCCTGGTCGACCCGATCCTCCCCGCGATCGCGACGTCGCTGCACGCCACCGCCGCGCAGACCGAACTGCTCTTCACGAGCTACCTCGCGGTCACCGGCGTCGCCATGTTCTTCACCAGCTGGGTGTCGAGCCGCATCGGTGCGAAGAACACCCTGCTCATCGGGCTCGCGCTCATCGTGGTCTTCTCGGTGCTCGCAGCGACCTCGGGCAGCGTGTGGAACATCATCGGCTTCCGCGCCGGTTGGGGCCTGGGCAACGCGCTCTTCATCTCCACCGCACTCGCGACCATCGTCGGTGCAGCGTCCGGCGGCACCGCGTCGGCGATCATCCTCTACGAGGCAGCGCTCGGCCTCGGCATCGCCGTCGGGCCCCTGGTCGGCGGACTGCTCGGGTCGGTGAGCTGGCGCGGTCCCTTCTTCGGCGTCACCACCCTGATGGCGATCGCGTTCATCGCCGTCGTCGCGCTGCTCAAGACCTCCGGACTCGAGAAGCCCACGCCGACGAAGCTCTCGGCACCGTTCCGCGCCCTCGGACAGCCGGCGCTCGCGGCCCTCGCGGTGACCGCGCTCTTCTACAACATCGGCTTCTTCGTGCTGCTCGCGTACACGCCGTTCCCGCTCGGCTTCGGCGCACTCGGCATCGGTTTCACCTTCTTCGGGTGGGGTGTCGGGCTCGCGATCACCTCCGTGTGGGTCGCCCCGATGCTGACCGCGCGCATGCGCCGCACGACCGTGCTGAAGATCGCGCTGCCGCTCCTCGCCCTCGACCTGTTCGCCGCGGCGGTCGTCGTGACCTCGCAGGCCGGGCTCATCATCTGCGTGGTCATCGGCGGCCTCGTGCTCGGTGTCCTCAACACGGTGCTCACCGAGTGCGTGATGGAGGCGACGGACCTCCCCCGCTCGGTGGCATCGAGCGCGTACTCCGCGGTGCGCTTCATCGGCGGTGCGATCGCCCCGCCCGTCGCGACGCTGCTCGCCGACTCGTTCTCGCCGTCGGCGGCCTACGTGTTCGCCGGGGTCTCGGTGGCGGTCGCGTTCGTGGTCGTGGTGCTGACCACCAAGGTGCTGCGGCGGGTCGACGACGGGGCCGAGCCGGAGCGTGTCGAGGCAGAGGCGATCTCGGCGGGCGAGATGGTCTGAGTCGACACGAGCGCGGGTGGGCGGTGAGCCCGCTCGCGCTCGGTGCGAGCGCGGGTGGGCGATGAGCCCGCTCGCGCTCGGTGCGAGCGCGGGTGGGCGATGAGCCTGCTCGCGCTCGGTGCGCTTCGCTGCGGGCGAGGGCTGCGGTCGGGACTCCGGTCCGGTCGCGGGTCTCGCCCGTTCGTCATGTGCGGACGCGCGTGGGCGAGTGGATGGAGATCCAGGGGTGGACCCCTCGGGCGCACGGGGGGGGTCCTCGGGGCCGAGTGCGCTCGGCAGGCCGCGCGAGCGGGCAGGACGCGCCGGGCCGGCGCCGTCCGCCCGACCGGTTCCGCCCGCTGGGCAACCGGAGGACGGGCTGGAGCGGACCGTCTGACGCGGGTCGAGCCTCCAGACCGGTGGTGAGGGCAGCCGCGTGAACGCGAGCGGGCGGAAGGCGCGCCGTGATGATCGCCCGGTCGACGATTCCGCCCGCCCGCCTGGATCGGCCGACCGGGAGGCGCGCCGTGACAGCGCAGGGACGGCCCAGTCGCCAGCGGGCGGATCCTGCCGCCGTTCCGGATCGCGGCTGCGGGTTCCGCCCACTCACGGATCGACCGGGAGGCACGGTGCACGTCGAGCCGCACCGCGCGCCGCGAGCGGGCGGATCCTGCCGCCGTTCCGGATCGCGGCTGCCGGTTCCGCCCGCTCACGGACCGACCGGGAGGCACGGCCCACCTGGATCCGGACCGCGCGCGCCGCGAGCGGGCGGATCCTGCAGACGGGTCGTCTCGCGGCGGCGGGTTCCGTCCGCTCGGCCAGGAGCAGCCGTGCGGCCACAGCGCCCCGGCGTCGCCTCGAGCGGAGCCGGCACGGTGCCGACCGTGATCGCTCCACAGCCTCGGGACCCGGCGCGGGAGCGTCACCCGTCCGGAATAGGATCGAGGACATGGCAACTGCGAACGACCGCCTCGTCTGGATCGACTGCGAGATGACCGGCCTCGACGTCGAGGTCGACCAACTCGTCGAGGTGGCCGTCGTCGTCACGGACTTCGACCTCGTCCCGGTGCACCCCGGGTTCGACATCGTGATCAAGCCCGACCAGTCGGCGCTCGACAACATGAACGAGTTCGTCACGAACATGCACGCGACTTCGGGCCTCGCCGAGGCGATCCCGGACGGTGTCTCGCTGGCGGACGCCGAGTACCAGGTGCTCGAGTACATCCTCCAGCACGTCCCGGCCGAGGGCAGCGCGCCGCTGGCCGGCAACACGATCGGCACGGACCGCGCCTTCCTGTCGAAGTACATGCCCCGCGTCGACGGGCACCTGCACTACCGCAGCGTCGACGTGTCGAGCATCAAGGAGCTCTGCCGCCGCTGGTTCCCGCGCGTGTACTTCAACGCGCCGGAGAAGCACGGCGGCCACCGTGCCCTCGCGGACATCCTCGAGTCGATCCGCGAGCTCGAGTACTACCGTCGCGCCGGCTTCATCCCGGAGCCGGGCCCGACGACCGAGGACGTCCGCGCCGTCGCGGCCGAGGTGGTCGAGAAGTGGGAGCCGCGGCTCGGGCAGCCCACGGCGGAGTAGCGACACGCCTGGTCGTCGCGGCCTCCGGCATGTACTACTATTGAGTGGTCGCGCCGGTCAGCCGGTTCGGACGTGGTGGATATAGCTCAGTTGGTAGAGCGCCTGGTTGTGGTCTAGGAGGTCGCGGGTTCGAGACCCGTTATTCACCCCAGAAGTCGAAGGCCCCGTCCCGCAGGACGGGGCCTTCGCAGTTCTCGGATGGTCGTGTGCCACCATCGAGTCCGTGATGGAGATGTCCGCCGACGAGTTCGAGCAGCTCGTGACCGACGAGCTCGACCGGCTGCCCGACGAGATGGTCGACGGGCTGGACAACGTGGTGTTCGTCGTCGAGGACGAGCCGGAGGACGGCTCCGACCTGTTCGGGTACTACGACGGGGTCGCCGCGACCGAGCGCGGGCAGTACGGGTTCGGTGAGCTCCCCGACCGGATCGTGGTGTTCCGGAAGCAGCACCTCGAGGAGTGCGACACCGTCGAGGATCTCCGGGACGAGGTGCACACCACGCTCGTCCACGAGATCGGGCACTTCTACGGCATCGACGACGCTCGGTTGCACGAGCTCGGCTGGGCGTAGAGGCGCCCCGCTGCCGGCTGTCGGCTCCGGCTCCCGCTGAGCCGAGACTCGCGCTGGCGGACGGTTTCGCGGCTCCGAAGACGCGAACGTGTCCGCGGGGCCGAGACTCGCGCTGGCGGCACGCGCGGCGCCCTCAGAACCGCGTCGGCCCCACCTCGTGGTACCGCTCCCACGCGTCCACCGGCCCCCGCCCGTGCAGCACGTACTCCCCCACGAGTCGCTCCTTGTAGACGGCAGGGTTGTGCGACGCCACCACCCGGGCGTTCCTCCAGTGCCGGTCGAGCGCCCGCGTCCGGTCGGCCGCCGAGGCCCCACCGACCTCGAACAACTCCGTGGCCGCCTGCAGCACCCGCGGCCCGACCTCGACCTGCGCCTGGTAGACGGCGTTCTCGGCGGCATCGAGCAGTGCGTGGTCGACGCCCACCCCGGGCTCGTTCGTCGCCACGACCCCGTCGAGCAGCCCTGCCGCCGCGACGACGAGCGACCGCGCGGTGAACGCCCCCGCCGACAGCCGTCCGAGCACGGCCAGCACCTGCGGGTCCTCCCCCGGTACGGCGGCGTTCGCGTGGATGTACGTGCGGGTCCGCGGCCGGACGAACGCCACGGCGTCGTCGACGACGGCCTGTCCGATCCCGGCGAGGACCGCCAGCAGGTACAGCTGGTAGAAGGCCTGGATGTGCGAGAGCGGCGCGTCCCGGTACGCGGAGACGACCGACTCGTCGACCGCGACGCCGTCGAAGACGGTCGTCCCCGAAGCGGTGAGGCGCTGCCCGAAGCCGTCCCAGTCGTCGACGCCGGTCACACCCGGTGCACCGGTCGGCACGGCGAAGGTCACCCGCTCGCCGTCGCGGTCGGCCGCCAGGTAGATCCAGTCGGCGTAGAGCGTGCCGGTCGAGTAGAACTTCCGCCCGTCGAGCCGCCACGTGCCGGAGTCGTCGGGAGCGACGGTCGTCGAGATGTCCGCCAGCGTCGTGCCGGTCCGCTCCGAGGTCGCGTTCCCCACGATCGCCCCGTCGACGATGCGCTGGAGCCACTCGTCCCGAGCGGGCGAGTCCGGACGCAGGAGCACGAGCTCCGTGTACCCGAAGTGTCCCCGCCACAGGTGCGCGATGTTCGAGTCCGCCGCCGCGAGGTCCGCCACCAGGTGCGCGAGCTCGACGAGCGTCACGCCGAAGCCACCGCGTTCCTCGGGCACGCGCAGCCGCCCGAAGCCCGCGTCCGCCAGCGCGCGCACCTCGGCGTGCGGGAGGTCGCGGTCGCCAGGGGTGCCGGACGCCAGCTCGCGCGCGACCGCGCCCTCGCGGATCGCCTCGACGACCGGCGCGAAGCGCGCACGCAGGACTGCGAGACGGTCGGCCGGGAGGCGCGGCTCACCCCCGGCGCTCACTGTCACGTCCTCCGGACGGTCGCTCGGGAGGCCCGGCGCACCCCCGGCGCTCGTCGTCACGTCCGTCATGCGGTCACCTCCACGGCGTCGCGCGCCTCGTCCGCACCGGTCCCGGCCGCGCCGCCGGAGAACGCGCCGCGCCACCGCCTCGCCGGGTGCGAGTCGGGCAGCTGCGCGTGGCCGAAGAGCTTCTCGCGGAGGGTGCCCTCCCGGTACTCCGACTGCATGAGTCCGCGCTCCTGCAGGGTCGGCGCGATGTGGTCGACGAACTCCTCGTACGAGCCGGGCAGCGTCCAGTTGATGACGTTCACGCCGTCGACCCCGACCCGCTGCCACGCGGCGAGCTCGTCCGCGATCTGCTCGGGCGTCCCGACGACCCGTGCGCGGAGCTTGGCGGAGAGCCGGGCGAGGTCGGCGATGGTCGGCTCGCGGTCGCCGGCGGCCTCGCGGAGCCACTGCAGGTGCGACTGCCCGGCCTGGGTCCGGACCTCGGACAGCGGCGTCGCCGGGTCGAGCGGCTCGCCGGTGTCCGGGTCGAAGCCGAGGTTCGAGTGCACGAGGAAGCCGTCGGCGGCCAGGTACTCGTCGATCTCCGCTTCCTTCGCCTTCGCCTCGGCCTCGGTGGATCCCGTGACGAAGGTCAGGCCGAGGAAGAACGCGATGTCCTCGCGGCGTCGGCCCACGGCGGCAGCGAGGTCGCGGGTCTCGCGGATGAGCTGCTCGGTGGCGTCCCGGTTCGAGGTGAGGATGAACTGCGCCTCGGCGTTCCGCGCGGCGAAGGCCCGGCCGGCCGGCGAGGACCCGGCCTGGAACAACACGGGCGTCCGCTGGGGCGAGGGCGCGCTGAGGTGCGGCCCCTGCACGTCGTACCGCTTGCCGTGGTGGTCGATGCGGTGCACCAGCTCCGGGTCCGCGTAGCCGCGCACCGGGTCCTTGAGCACGGCACCGTCCTCCCACGACCCCTCCCACAGCTTGGCGCAGACCTCGAGGTACTCCTCGGCCCAGGCGTAGCGCTCGTCGTGCTCCTCGAGCCGGTCGGCGCCGAAGTTCCGGGCGGCGCTGTCGAGGGCGCTCGTCACGACGTTCCACCCGATGCGGCCGCGGGTGATGTGGTCGAGCGTCGACACCTTGCGGGCGAAGTCGAACGGGTGCGCCTGGATGACGCTCGAGGTGAACGCCAGGCCGAGGTGCTCGGTCGACACGGCGAGCGCGGAGAGCAGCACGGACGGGTCGTTCGAGGGGATCTGCAGCCCCTCGCGGAGGTTCGTCGCGTAGTCGCCGCGGGCGGGGCCGTACGTGCCGACGACGTCCGCGAAGAACATCGCGTCGAACTTCCCGCGCTCGAGCGTCCGGGCGAGGTCGGTCCACAGTGTGACGTCGTCGAAGTCCGCCTGCCGGGCGTCCGGGTGCCGCCAGAGGCCGTGCTGGATGTGCGACGTCGTGTTCATGACGAAGGCCGCGAAGCGCAGCGGACGGGTCGGTGCATCGCTCATGCCCCCCATGGTGTCCGGGGAGCCACCGCCGACGGTCATGACGTGACCTCGCGTTACGGGCGCGGTTCCGCGGCGGCCGGGCGGCGACCATGCTCCTGAGGCATGCCGACCCAGACGACCGCAGCCGCGCCTCCCGTCCGTCCCCCGTCTCCGTCCACGAACGCGACCCGACGTCGGGTCGCGCTCGCGTCGTTCGTCGGGACGACCGTCGAGTACTACGACTTCTACCTGTACGCGACGGCCTCGGCGCTCGTGTTCGCCCCGACGTTCTTCCCGTCCGTCACGCCGGCCGTCGGTGTGATCGCGTCCTTCGCGACCTACGGTGTCGGCTTCGTCGCACGGCCGCTCGGCGGCATCGTGGCGGGGCACCTGGGCGACCGGATCGGGCGGAAGAAGCTGCTCGTGGCGTCCCTCGTGCTGATGGGCATCGCGTCGACGCTCATCGGGGTGATCCCCTCGGCGGCGACGATCGGGGTCGGCGCGGTGGTCGCACTCGTGGTGCTGCGACTGCTCCAGGGCGTCGCAGCCGGCGCGGAGTGGGGCGGGTCGGCGCTGCTGTCGGTCGAGCACGCGCCGGCGCGGCACCGGGGACTGTTCGGGGCGTTCACGCAGATGGGGTCCGCCGGCGGCATGCTGCTGGCGACCGGGGTCTTCACGCTCGTACGGACCCTGCTCGGCAACGAGGCGTTCCTGGCCTGGGGGTGGCGCCTGCCGTTCCTGTTCTCCGCGGTCATCGTCGCGGTCGGACTCGTCATCCGGCTCGGCGTGCAGGACGCCCCGGTGTTCCAGGCGCTGCGCGCGTCCGGCGGTGTCGAACGGTTCCCGGTGTGGCAGGCGGTCCGTCGGCACCCGCGGTCGATCCTCGTCACCGCAGGGCTGCGGCTCGTCCAGCCGGCGCTCTACTCGATCCTGACGACGTACTCGCTGACGTACCTCGGGGCGAAGCGCGGCGAGGAGGGCTCGGCCGCCGGGCTCCAGGCGGTGCTCGTGATCTCGGCGGTGTCGCTCGTGTCGACGCCGTTCTGGGGGTGGCTGTCCGACCGGGTCGGGCGCCGGCCGCTCGCGATCGGGTCGGCGATCGGGATCGGCGTGCTGATCTGGCCGTTCTTCGCGTTCCTCGACGCCGGGCCCCTGGTGCTGCTGCCGTTCGTGGCGTTGATCGGCATGAGCGTGTTCCACGACAGCATCTACGGTCCGCAGGCGGCGTGGTTCGCGGAGCAGTTCCCGACCGGGCGGCGCTACTCGGGCATGAGCCTCGGGTACCAGATCGGGTCGATCTTCTCGGTGGGGCTGACGCCGTTGCTCGCGGCGGTGTTCGTCGAGGTGGGCGGGGGCTCGCCGTGGATCCTGTGCGCGTACCTCGGCGTGTACGCGGTGCTGTCGGTCGTGGCCGCGGTGTTCGCGGTCGACCCGGTGCGCGACGCGCGGCGGGCGGACGCCCGGGCGGCCGGTGCCGGTGCCGGTGCCGGTGCCGGTGCCGGTGCCGGTGCCGGTGGGCCAGTCTCGGGCTGAGCGACGGGGCTCGGGCTCCGAGCCGCGAGGGACGCCGGTCAGCCCGGGTCTCGCCGGCGACCACACCGACTACGTCCTGAGCACCAGGTCCGCGAGCTCCGCGGGCGCCTCGGCGGCGATGAAGGCGCGCTCCTGGGCAGCCCAGCGCTCCCACTCGCGGGCGAACACCTCGCCGTCGCGGCCGATCGCCCGGTCGCGTCGGACGTCGTCGTCCGCCTCGAGCCACACCCGGAGGGTCGCTTGTGGAGCAGACCCCCGGGAGAGCGCCCCGCACCCCTCGACCACCAGCGGCACGTGCGACTCGATCGACACCCACTCCGCCGGCTCGGACCGCTCCCAGTCCCAGCGCCGGTACCCCGACGGCGTCCCGAGCACGTCGGACACGACCGCGTCGGCGGCCGCGCGCAGGCCGTCCCACCCGGGGTAGACGTCGTCGAGGTGCACGACCCGTGCGCCGAGCCGTGCCGCCACGGCGTCGCCCAGCGTGGTCTTCCCGGTGCCCGAGCGCCCGTCGACCAGCACGACGAGCCGTCGACCGGTGGCGGCAGCAGCGCCGACCGCAGCCGCGGCGATCCCCTCGGCGAGCGCCGCGTCCGGTGCCGCTCCCCCGGCAGTCAGGTCCGGCTGCGCACCCTCGGCGGTCACGTCCGGCACCGCTTCCCCGGCGACCGCTCCCCCGGCGGTCGTGTCCGGCCGCGCGCGCTCAGGCACGCCACGTCCCCGCAGCCACGGCCACCCCGATCGATGCGACACCGATCCCCACCAGCACGGCGATCATCGCCCACTCCGGTCCCGCGAACCGCGCCTGCCGCGCCCACGTCCGGGGACCGGGAGCGCCGAAGCCGCGCGACTCCATCGCCACCGCCAGCGTGGTCGCCCGGCGGAGTGCGAGCACGAGCAGCGCGAAGGCCATCGACGCTCCGCGCCGCAGTCGTCCGTGGTCGGCGAGCCCCCGTGCGCGGCGTGCCATCGCGAGCTGGCGCCAGTCCTCGCCGAGCAGGCTCGTCATCCGCACCGCGGCCAGGGCCCCGAGCACGAAGCGGGCCGGCAGCCGCAGCAGCTGTGCGAGTCCGTCGGCCAGGTCGGTCGGGTCGACCCCGACGAAGAGCACGACGGCCGGCAGCCCGACCGCGAGGACCCGCAGCGCGGTCGCCAGCGCGAGCGTCAGCGACCCGTCGGTGACGTGGACGAAGCCGAGGTCGAACCACTCACGCCCGGAGGGCCGCCCGTACAGCGCGATGCTCAGCGCCGTCAGGGGCACGGCGACGAGCACCGGTGACGCCCGCAGCAGCAGGGTCCGCGGCGGGATCCGGAGCACCGGGAGGAGCAGCAGCTCCAGCGCGAGCGCGACGGCCGCGGAGACGACGTCGAGGCTCGTCACGAGGCACAGGCCGAGTGCGAGCACGCCGAGCATCGCGGCGACGGGCTGGACGCCGGCGACACCGCGGCGCGTCCGGCAGGGAGGCTCGGCTCGCCCGCCCGCACCGGCGCCGGTCGTCGGGGTGGTCACCGGTGCACCTCCGTGGTCGGTCGGGGTCCGCCGGGTCCGGTCGACGGGGCGTCCGGTCCGGCCGACGGGGCGCCGGGTCCGGCCGAGGGGCCACTGCGTCCGTCCGGCGGGACGGCGGTTCCGGCCGGCGGGACGGCGGTTCCGGCCGGCGGCACGGTCCTCGCACCGTCGGCGGCGAGCACGACCTCGTCGGCGTCGAGCGCACGGACGAGGTCACGGTCGTGCGTCACCACGACGAGCGCCGTCCCCGCGTCCGCCAGCGCCCCGAGCAGGTCGACCACGGCCTGCCAGGTCGCACGGTCCTGGCCCGAGGTGGGTTCGTCGAGCACGACCACGGGCGGTCGCGAGGCGACGACGGCACCGATCGCGAGCCGCCGCTGCTCACCGCCGGACAGCGTGAAGGGGTTGGCGTCGGCGAGGTGCCGGAGCCCGAACGCGTCGAGGAGTTCCTCCACCCGCGCGTCGGCGTCCGACAGCCCGAGCGCGCGCGGTCCGGCACCGAGCTCCTCGCGGACACTGCGCGCCACGAACTGGTGTCCGGGGTCCTGGAACACCGACCCGATCCGGGCCGCGAGCTGCCGGCTCGTCCACCGGATCGGCGTGTCACCGGCCTCCCCGGCCAGGTCGGGCGTCGCGAGGAGTGTCCCTCCGGACGGCCGCAGGAGCCCGGCGAGGGTGAGGCCGAGCGTCGACTTGCCGACGCCGTTCGGACCGGTGACCGCGAGGACCCGACCGCGACGGACCCCGAGGTCGATGCCGCTGCCGACACGGGTCCCGCCGGCACGTCCGAGGATGCCCCCGCGCGCGGTCGCGAGTCCCCGCGCCTCGAGCAGCGCCGTCTCATCGTCGCGCGGGCGGAAGGCGCCCCCGGCCACCGGCGCTCCCGGTGCTGATCCGCCCGTTCGCTCGGTCGACGGCGCGACCGGACGTCCGCCGCCGGCCCGGGACGATCCCCGCGCCGGCTCGGCACCGGGCACCCACACGCCGGCCGCCGTCAGCGCCGGACCGTGCTCGGCGAGCACCGACGCGGGGGTCCCGTCCGCGACGACCCCGCCCCCGGGTTCGAGGAGCACGAGTCGATCGACCAGGTCGAGCCAGGTGCCGATCCGGTGCTCGACCACGAGCATCGTCGCACCGCTGGTGTCGAGCAGCGCCCGCACGGCGTCGTGGACCTGCGCCACGCCCTCGGGGTCGAGGTTCGCGCAGGGTTCGTCGAGCACGAGCACGCCGGGCCGCATCGCGAGCACGCCCGCGAGCGCCAGACGCTGCCGCTGCCCGCCGGAGAGCCGGCTCGTGGACCGGTCGAGCGGCAGGTCGAGGCCGACGACCCCGAGCGCGTGCCGGACGCGTTCCCACGTCTCGGCCCGCGGGACGCCGGTGTTCTCGCATCCGAAGGCCACGTCGTCGCCGATGCGCGACATCACCGTGTGGGCCTCGGGATCCTGCATGACGAGGCCGACGCGCCCGCGGACTGCGCGGGGGTCGGCGCCGTCGACCAGGACCGAGCCCTGCACGGCTGCGGCGGTGTCGTCGTCGGGGTCCGGCTCGTCCGCCAGCACCGCTGCGACCGCGCGGAGCACCGTCGACTTGCCGGCGCCCGAGGGGCCGACGACCGCGACGCGCTCACCCGGCTCGACGACGAGGTCGAGACCGCGCACCGCCCACGCGTCGCGCCCGGCGTACCGCCAGCCCCAGTCACGGAAGGCGATCCGCGCCGCCCCCGAGGACGACACGGCCGTCACCGGGCGGCGCGGGACCCGCGCTCGGCCTGCTCGGCAGCGGGCGTCGCGGTGCCGGACTGCGCGCCGTCGAGCGGAACGGTCGCGCCGGTCGGGGCGGACGACTCCTGCGGGGTGGTCGCGTGCGTCCGTCGGGCGTGCTCACGCCCTGCGGCGAACGAGGACAGTACGCCGGTCGCGGCGAGCGCCCGCACGAGCAGCCACGAACCGAGCCCGGCGATCACGGCTCCGGACACCACGGCGGACACGACGTAGACGGTCTTGAACGCCGCGTCGAGCCCCGGGTACCAGAGCACGGTGTCGTTGATGCCGAGGGCGAGCCCCGCGGCGGCACCGGCGAGCACGACGACCGGCAGCCGGTAGGCCCGGTAGAGGAACAGTGCGAGCACGACCTCGGCCCCGAGGCCCTGCACGAGACCGGCCTCGAGCGTCAGCCACCCCCACTGGGTACCGAGCAGTGCCTCGACGCTGGCGGCGACCATCTCGGCGTAGAGCGCGGCCCCGGGCTTCCGGACGACGATGGCGACGAGCGGCCCGGCGAGCAACCAGACCCCGCCGAAGAGTGCCTGGGTGCCGGGGAGGACCAGGGCTGCGACGGCGCTGATCGGCTCGTAGCCGAACTCCCAGAGCTTGAAGACGACACCGATCGCGACGGCGAGGACGCTCGCGACGACGATGTCGACGACCCGCCAGCGCAACGAGCGCCTGACGGTGGTGGACGGTGCTGCGGACTGCGTGGTTGCAGGCATGGTTGCTGACTCCTCCCTGCGCCGGCATGACCCGGATCAGGTTCGACGGTCGGAGCGCCGTTCGCTCCCTCTCAGCCCGGCGGTCCCGGACTCCCGTGTGTGTGGCAGCAGTCTAGACGCGGTCGCGACCGCGTGACGGACGGGAGGCCCGTGGCGGCCTCGCCACGGGCCTCCCGTCCGGTGGGTCACTTCTTGAGGGCGCGGATCACCTTGCTCAGGGCCTTGCCGGTCACCCAGATGGTGGGGATGCTCACCGCGAGCAGCGAGATCAGGTTCGGCTCGAACTGCAGGTCCTGCCCCGGGCGACGCACGTAGGCACCGACGGGGATCGACGCCCCGCCGCCACCGCCGCCGCCGTTCTCGTCGTCCCCACCGGCGCCGAAGCCGAACCAGCCGATGGACACCGGGATGAGGGTCTGGTCCCCGACCTCGACCGGTTCGCCGTAGTTGGTCGAGACGCCCACGGGGCGCACCTTGTCTGCGATCTGACTCACGATGTTGGCCATGCGCGCGAGGCTACTCGGCGGTTCCTCCACAGGCCGGCGAGCACCTGCGGCCGTCCACCCCTGGGGCTTGTCTGCGGACGCGGACGGCCCGCGCCGATACCGTGGCGGAACCCACACCTGGAGGACTGTTTGCACACCTGGCCCGGCAACCCGTACCCCCTCGGGGCGACCTACGACGGCAGCGGCACGAACTTCGCCCTGTTCAGCGAGGTCGCCGACCGCGTGGAACTGTGCCTCTTCGACGACGCGGGGAACGAGGAGTGCGTCGACCTGGTCGAGGTGGACGCACACGTCTGGCACGCCTACCTGCCGAACGTCGCCCCGGGGCAGGAGTACGGCTTCCGCGTGCACGCCCCGTACGACCCGGCGAACGGACTGCGCGGCAACCCGCACAAGCTGCTCCTCGACCCGTACGCCAAGGCGACCAGCGGGGACATCGACTGGGACCAGGCGCTGTTCTCGTACACGTTCGGCGACCCGGACTCGACCGACGACCAGGACTCGGCGTCCCACATGATGAAGGGCGTCGTCATCAACCCGTTCTTCGACTGGCAGGGTGACCGGGCTCCCCGGGTCCCCTACGGCGAGACGGTGATCTACGAGGCGCACGTCAAGGGCCTCACCGAGACGCACCCCGACGTGCCCGAGGAGCAACGGGGCACCTACGCCGGTGTCGCGCACCCGGCGGTCATCGAGCACCTCAAGCGCCTGGGGATCACGACGCTCGAGCTCATGCCGGTGCACCAGTTCGTCAACGACTCCACGCTGCAGGAGAAGGGGCTGTCGAACTACTGGGGCTACAACACGATCGGCTTCTTCGCGCCGCACTCGCACTACTCGTCGTCCGGCGACCGCGGGCAGCAGGTGCAGGAGTTCAAGGCGATGGTGCGCGAGCTCCACCGTGCCGGCATCGAGGTCGTCCTCGACGTCGTCTACAACCACACGGCAGAGGGCAACCACCTCGGGCCGACGCTGTCCTTCCGCGGCATCGACAACGCGGCGTACTACCGCCTGGTCGAGGACGACAAGCGGTACTACATGGACACCACGGGCACCGGGAACTCGCTCAACGTCGGGCACCCGCACTCGCTGCAGCTCATCATGGACTCGCTGCGGTACTGGGTCACCGAGATGCACGTCGACGGGTTCCGCTTCGACCTCGCCGCGGCCCTGGCCCGCGAGTTCTACGAGGTCGACCGGCTCGCGGCCTTCTTCGAACTGGTCCAGCAGGACCCGATCGTGTCCCAGGTCAAGCTCATCGCCGAGCCGTGGGACGTCGGGCCCGGCGGGTACCAGGTCGGCAACTTCCCGCCGCAGTGGTCCGAGTGGAACGGCAAGTACCGCGACACCGTGCGTGACTTCTGGCGGGGCGAGCCCTCGACGCTCGGCGAGTTCGCCTCGCGCATCTCCGGGTCGGCCGACCTGTACGAGCACGACGGCCGGACGCCCAAGGCGAGCATCAACTTCATCACCGCCCACGACGGCTTCACGCTGTACGACCTGGTCGCGTACAACGAGAAGCACAACGACGCCAACGGCGAGGACAACAACGACGGCGAGAGCCACAACCGGTCGTGGAACTCGGGCGTCGAGGGGCCGACGGACGACCCGGAGGTCGCCGCGCTCCGACTGCAGCGCCGGCGGAACTTCCTCGCCACCCTGCTGCTCAGCCAGGGCGTGCCGATGATCGCCCACGGCGACGAGCTCGGCCGAACTCAGCACGGCAACAACAACGTGTACGCGCAGGACTCCGCGATCAGCTGGATCGACTGGGAGCACGCCGACGACGAACTCGTGCAGTTCACCGCCGACGTCGTGAAGCTCCGGCACGACCACCCGACCTTCCGCCGCACCCGGTACTTCAACGGTCGTCCGGTGCGCCGGGGCGAGGGCGAGCCACTGCCCGACGTCGTGTGGCTGACCCCGTCCGGCGACGCGATGGACCCCGAGGACTGGGACTCCGGCTTCGGCAAGAGCGTCGGCATGTACCTGAACGGCGAGGGCATCCGCGGCCGCGACCGCTGGGGCGAACGTGTGACCGACGTGGCGTTCCTGACGTACTACAACGCACACGACGACGTCGTGACCTTCACGCTGCCGCCCGAGGAGTACTCGCCCGGGTGGACCGTCCGGATCGACACGGCCGAACCCGGTGCCCGCGAGACGGTCCTCGACGCCGGGACCCCGCTCGACGTGCCGGCGCGCTCGATGATCGTGCTCCGTGCCGAGCCCGACCACGAGGTCACCACCACGCAGGTGGAGTCGGTCGAGGGCGGGCGGCAGTCCACCCCGACCAACCCCGCGGCGTCCACGGCGGCGTCCGCCACCGACCCGGAACCGTCCGGGGCGGAACCGTCCGACGCTGCACCGTCCGACGCTGCACCGTCCGGCGCGGAACCGTCCGACGCTGCTCCGTCCGGGGCGGAACAGCCCCTGGCGTCCGCCGAGGGCACGTCCGCAACGGACTCGGTCAGCGACACCGACGCCGGCCCCGACTCCCCTGACACCGAACCCGAACCCGAACCCGATCCCACAGGAGCCACCGCGTGAGCGCTCGCCGCGTCCCCACGTCCACCTACCGGCTGCAGGTCACCGCAGACTTCGACCTCGACGCCGCCCAGGGCGTGGTCGACCACATCCGCACCCTCGGTGCGGACTGGGTCTACCTCTCCCCCGTGCTGCAGGCCGAGCCCGGGTCGCAGCACGGCTACGACGTCGTCGACCACTCGCACGTCGACACCGAGCGCGGCGGCGACGCCGCGCTCCGAGCCCTCGCCGAGGCCGCGCACGCCGCCGGGCTGGGCGTCCTCGTCGACATCGTGCCGAACCACGTCGGCGTCGCCACACCCGAGGCGAACCCGTGGTGGTGGTCCCTGCTCGAGTCCGGTCAGGGCTCCCCCGTCGCGTGGGCGTTCGACGTGGACTGGCAGGCCGGTGACGGGCGCATCCGGATCCCGGTGCTCGACGACCGGCTGCTCGACGCGGTCGAGCTGCGGGACGGCCGGCTGTACGTCGGCGAGACCGCCTACCCGACGGCCGAGGGCACCGTGCAGGACGGCGACGACGTCGCAGCCGTGCACGCCCGTCAGCACTACGAGTTCGTGCACTGGAAGCGCGCGGACCACGACCTCAACTACCGTCGCTTCTTCGCGGTGAACACCCTCGCGGCGATCCGCGTCGAGGAGCCCGAGGTGTTCGCCTCGTCCCACGCGACGATCGGCGGCTGGTTCCGCGACGGGCTCGTGGACGGCCTGCGCATCGACCACCCGGACGGCCTGTACGACCCCGCCGGGTACCTGCAGGACCTGCACGACCTCACCGGCGGCGCGTACACGCTCGTCGAGAAGATCCTCGAGCCCGGCGAGCAGCTCCCGTCGTCGTGGCCGGTCGACGGCACCACCGGCTACGACGCCCTCGCCGTGGTCGACCGTGTCTTCGTCGACCCCGCGGGTGAACCGGCGCTCACCGCCGCGTCCGGTGCCGAGCCCGCCGACTGGCAGCAGCTCACGCACGACACCCGGCGCGGGATCGCCGACGGCATCCTCGGCAGCGAGGTCCGCCGGCTCGCACGGCTCCTCGCCCCCGTGGCACCCGACGTGCCCGAGGACCGCGTCGTCGACGCCGTCGCCGAGATCGTCGCGTCCTTCGAGGTCTACCGGACGTACCTGCCCGAGGGCGTCCACCACCTCATCGACGCCCTCGAACGCGCCGCCGAGGCCCGCCCGGACCTCGACGACGTGATCGACCGCATCGCACCGGCGCTCGTCGACCCCGGTCACGCCGCGGCCGTCCGGCTGCAGCAGACGTCGGGCATGGTGATGGCGAAGGGCGTCGAGGACACCGCGTTCTACCGCACGTCGCGCCTGACCACCCTGAGCGAGGTCGGCGCAGACCCGAGCCTGTTCGCCGTCTCGGTGGAGGACTTCCACCAGGCCCAGCGCGACCGCCAGGGCAGCTGGCCGCACACCATGACGACGCTCACCACGCACGACACGAAGCGCAGCGAGGACACCCGTGCGCGCATCAGCGTGCTCGCCGAGCTCGGCTCCGAGTGGGCCGACGCGCTCGCGCGGCTGCGATCCCTGGCCCGCTCGACGACGCCGTGATGGCGGACCTGTTGTGGCAGGCCATCGTCGGTGCACGTCCTGCGAGCCGCGATCGCCTGCACGCCTACGCCGAGAAGGCGTCGCGCGAGGCCGGCGACAGCACGACGTGGACCGAGCCGGACGAGGCGTTCGAGGAGCAGATGCACGCGCTCGTCGACGCGTCGTTCGACGATCCGCAGGTCGTGGCCGTGCTCGACGAGCTCGACCAGGTCATCAACGCTGCCGGGTGGTCGAACGGGCTGGCCCAGAAGCTCGTGCAGCTGACGATGCCCGGCGTGCCGGACGTCTACCAGGGCACCGAGGGCTGGGACCGGTCGCTCGTCGACCCCGACAACCGCCGACCGGTCGACTACGCCGAGCTCCGGCACGTGCTCGCCGGGCTCGACGGCCCCGAGGACGACGGCCCCGAGCGGCTGCCGGCCGTCGGACTCGACGGTGCCGTGAAGACCCTCGTCGTCAGCCGGGCCCTGCGCCTGCGCCGCGACCACCCCGAGCTGTTCACCCGCTACCTGGGGCTCGAGGCCACGGGCAGCGCCGCCGACCACGTCCTGGCGTTCGACCGTGGCGGTGCCGTGACCGTCGCGACACGCCTGCCCGTCGGACTCGAGCGGGTCGGGGGCTGGGGCGACACCCTGGTGCACCCGGTGCCGCTCGACCGGGTCGACCTGCTCACCGGTCGACGGTTCCCGGCGTCCCGCGGCATCGCGCTCGCCGAGCTGCTCACGGACCTGCCGGTGGCGCTCCTCGTGCCCGCCGACCTCGCCGACGCCGGGGCGGCCGCTGCCTCCTCGTCCACGTCGACGACCACCCCCGCGGCCGCTGGGTCGGGCGGCACCGCCGTCTCCGACCAGCAGGCCGAGATCGAGATCCTGGAGGGTCACGCATGACCGTTCCCGCCCGCTACGCCGTCTGGGCGCCGAACCCCGAGCGCGTGCGCCTGGTCGTCGACGACGTCGAGTACGCCCTGACCCGCGGTGACGACGACTGGTGGAGCACCGACGAGGTCGCCCCGGTCGTCGGCGCGCGCTACGGCTTCCGTATCGACGACGACGAGGACGTCCGCCCGGACCCCCGCAGCCGGTACCAGCCGGACGGGGTGCACGGCACGTCCGAGGTCGTGGACCCGGAGCGCTTCGCGTGGACCGACGAGGCCTGGACGGGCCGTCCCGCCCGCGGCGGTGTGATCTACGAGATGCACATCGGCACCTACACGCCCGAGGGCACCCTCGATGCGGCGGCCGCGAAGCTCGACCACCTCGTCGAGCTCGGCGTGGAGTTCGTCGAGCTGCTCCCCGTCAACGCCGTCAACGGCGAGTGGAACTGGGGCTACGACGGGGTCGGCTGGTTCGCCGTGCACCACCCCTACGGCGGTCCCGACGCCTACGACCGCTTCGTCGACACCGCCCACGCGCTGGGCCTCGGGGTCATCCAGGACGTCGTCTACAACCACCTCGGCCCGAGCGGGAACTACCTGCCGCTGTACGGTCCGTACCTGCTGCAGGGGCTCGGGAACACCTGGGGCGACTCGGTCAACGTCGAGCACCCCGAGGTCCGCCGGTACGTGCTGGACAACGTGCGGATGTGGTTCCGCGACCACCACGTCGACGGACTCCGGCTCGACGCGGTGCACGCGATCCGGGACACCACGCGCCCGCACGTGCTGCAGGTCATGGCCTCCGAGACCGAGTCGTACTCGGAGTTCGTCGGGCGCCCGCTCTCGCTCATCGCCGAGTCGGACCTCAACGACCCGGTCATGTTCCGTCCGCAGGAGGCCTCCGGGTACGGCCTGACCGGACAGTGGTCGGACGACTTCCACCACGCCGTCCACGTGGCGCTCACCGGCGAGACGAACGGCTACTACGCCGACTTCGCACCGCTCTCGGCGCTGGCGAAGGTCCTGGAGCACGGGTTCTTCCACGACGGCACCTGGTCGTCGTTCCGCGGGAAGCGGCACGGTCGACCGATCGACCGCGGGACGTCGCCCGCGACGGCGCTGGTCGTCGCGAACCAGAACCATGACCAGATCGGCAACCGCGCCGCGGGCGACCGGCTCGCGGCGTCACTCGACGACGAGTCGCTCGTCATCGCCGCGGCGCTGACGCTGCTCGGCCCGTTCACGCCGATGCTGTTCATGGGCGAGGAGTTCGCCGCGACCACGCCGTGGCAGTTCTTCACCTCCCACCCGGAGAAGGCGCTGGGCGAGATCACGGCGAAGGGTCGGATCGCCGAGTTCGCGGAGCACGGTTGGGACGAATCGGTCGTCCCGGACCCGCAGGACCCGACGACGTTCTCGAACTCGAAGCTCGACTGGGCCGACCTCACCTCGGAGCGGGGTGCGCGGATCCTCCGGGCCTACCGCGTGCTCGTCGCGCTGCGCCGCACCGAGCAGGCCTTCGTCGACCACCGCTACGAGGCGAACGCCGTCCGCTTCGACGGGGACGACCGCTGGCTCGTGCTGACCCGCGGTCTGCTCGGGCCCGACGCGGCGCCGGTGCACGTCGTGGTGAACTTCGCCGACGACGCTGCCGAGGTGTCCGTCCCGGACGCGACCGGTGAGGAGCTCTACCGCTTCGGTGAGGCGAGCGTCGACGCCGGTGTGGTCCGGTTCGCGTCGCGCGGCGTGGTGGTCCTGCGCTGACGGACGCGCCCTGACCGATCGGCGAGAGCGACAGTCCCCCGTGGAACGCCCACGGGGGACTGTCGCTTCCGCGGACCAGAGCGGCCACGACACCGGCCGGGCACGGCGCGGCAGTACCGGCACCGGTACCGGGCCGTCACCGGGCCGTCACCGGCACCGGTTCCGGGCCGTTGCAGGTCAGGCGGACTGGTCTCCGACCGCATGCGCGTTCTTGCGCACCGAGGGCAGTCGGCGGTGGTCCTTCACGACCGAGCGCACCTCGCGCGCCCGCCGGTCGATGCCCCACTTCGTCACGAGCGTCAGGCTCTCGCGCACGATGTTCCCGCTCATCTTCGAGACGCCGAACTCGCGCTCGGTGAAGGTGATCGGCGTCTCGACGACCCGCAACCCGGCCTCGAGCGCTCGCCAGCACAGGTCGACCTGGAAGCAGTACCCCTTCGACGCGACCCCGGCCAGGTCGATCCGCTCGAACGCCTTCGACGTGAACACCCGGAAGCCGCCGGTCGCGTCACGCACCGCGATGCCGAGCGCCATCCGCGTGTAGAGGTTCCCGCCGCGGGACAGCAGTTCGCGGTACCACGGCCAGTTCTCGACCTCGCCGCCCTTGATCCAGCGGGAGCCGAGCACGAGGTCGTTCGAGTCGGCGAGCTCGAGCATCCACGGGAGGTACTCCGGGTGGTGCGAGCCGTCCGCGTCCATCTCGACGAGCTTGTCGTAGCCGTGCTCGAGGCCCCAGGCGAACCCCGCGAGGTACGCGCCGCCGAGCCCGTCCTTCACCGTCCGGTGCATCACGTGGACCCGGTCGGTCTCGCGCGCGATCTCGTCCGCGATGTCGCCGGTGCCGTCCGGGGAGTTGTCGTCGACGACGAGCACGTGGACGCTGTCGTCGGTCGCGGCCAGGGTGCGGGCGACGATCGGGCGGACGTTCTCCGCCTCGTCGTAGGTCGGGATGATGACCAGGGACGTGCTCATGGTGCTCCTCGCGGTTCGCATCGAAGGGTATCGGGTCGCCCTGCGTCAGCCCGACGTCAGGTCTGCGAACACGATCAGATTGTCCGTGTAGTGCCCGGTCGCGGTGTCGAACGTGCCGTCGCACGTGATCAGCCGGAGCTGCGGGGTCGGTGCGCTGCCGTACACGTCGCTCGTCGGGAAGGCCGACTTCGCGGCGCGCTCCGAACGGTCGACCGTGAAGGTGCGGGTCGTGCCGTCGGACATCGCCACGTGGATCTCGTCCCCGGCCACGAGTTCGTCGAGCCGGAAGAAGACGGCTGCGCTCGTCGGGCTGTCGACGTGCCCGGCGATCACGGCCGGCCCGACCTGCCCCGGCACGATGCCGTCGGCGAACCAGCCCGCGCTGTCCCAGTCCTCCGGCGGGTCGAGCTCCCCAGCGGCACCGCGGCCGAGGTCCTCGAGGCCCGAGGACACACCGATCGCCGGGATCTCCACCCGCACCGGCGTGGCGGTCGAGCGTGCCGCCGGGGCAGCGGGGTCCTGGAAGCCCGACGTCTCGCCTGCCCCGGAGCCGTTCGCCGCCGCACCCGGGTCAGTCCTCGCGGACGGGCTGCTGGTCGCCGCCGTCCGGGTCCCCGCGGCGTCGGTCCCCGTGGTGGCGACGGCCACCCCGGCGATGCCGCCGCCGACGAGGACCGCCGCCACCGCTCCACCGACGAGCACGCCGGGGCGGCCGGACCACCACCGGCTCGGTCCGGTCGCGGTTCGACGCCCGGTCACGAGGCGCCTCCCGCGTCGGTCGCGCAGCCACCGAGGACGTCGGACGTGAGCATGGTCGCGCCGAGCGCTGCCCACGCGTCGCCGTAGTAGGTCGGGGTGGTCGCCGAGGTCCGGTCCATTCGCCGCAGGTCGGCCGACGCCGCCGCCGACGAGCCGGCCGCGTGCTCGGCCGCTGCCCGTGCGGCGTAGGCGAGCGCGCTGGTGTCCCCGGTCACGGCCGTGCCGCCCAGGTCGAGCTGGGCTGCGAGCTCGGTGCTCCGGCGCAGGGTCGGCGCGATCGACCCGGCGAGCGTGCGGTCCTCGGCCGAGCACGCCTCGGCGTAGCGCAGCGGCAGCCGCATCGCGTCCCACCCGTAGACGACGCTGCCCTGGTCGCCGTTCGCGGGCATCGGTTCGACCGTGCCGTCGGCGTGCACCTGGGACCAGTCGCTCGGCAGGTCGCTGACGTCGAGCACGGCGGCGGTCGCCGCACGGGAGCCCTCGGTGAGCTCCGCCCAGCGGCGGTCTCCGGTCGCCCGTTCCAGGATCCGGAACGCGGCGGGTGACGCGTAGGACGCGTCGTACCGGTACGGCTCGGTGTCCGCCCACGGCCCCGGCAGCAGGATCGTCCCGAGGTCGGTCTCCGCCGTCTCGTGCTCGAGGATCGCCGACGCCATGGCCCTGCCCGCGGCGGTGTACCGCTCGTCGCCCCACCGGTCGCCGGCGAGCACGAGTGCCCGGGCGGCGTCGAGGTCGGCATCGCTCGCGGACTGGCCGTCGACGACCCCGTCCTCCGGCGTCCACCGCCACGCGAGCAGGTCGTCGTCGGTCACCAGGTGCCGCTTCGTCCACGACCAGATGTCGCCGAAGGTCGCACGGTCGTCGTCCGCGTAGGCGATGAGCAGACCGTAGGCCTGCCCCTCGCTGACGGTGTCACCGCCCTGGTCGGTGCGGACGACCCGGCCGTCCTGCACGTAGTCGTCGAGGAAGTCCTGCCGCAGCTCGGCGGCGCTGCGGTCGACGTCCGGGGCGGGCGACGAGGTCACGCTCGAGGTCGCTCCTGCCTGCGGTACGGCGTCGCTCCACGGACGGACGGCGACGAGGGCGGCGCCGACGGCGACGACGACCGCCGCTGCGGCGGTGATGGGGATCCAGGTCCTGCGGGTCATGCCGGCACCTCTTCCGGGGTGGTCGGGGACGGTCGGACGGGAGGCGCGCACCAGGTGGGCGCTCGGGCTGCGGTGATCCGCGCCTCCAGGCCGGGCCCGACGGGTCACGCGACCCGTCGGCTGCCCGTCGGTCAGTGGAACAGCGAGCGGAACGCCGCGACGATCGCGTGCGTGAACTCGGTGACGGGGCGGTCGGCGGCTGCGCCGCCACCACCGGTCTGGACCCCACCGGACGGGGTCGTTGCCGTGGCGGCCGCGTCGGTGACGGGCACGACGGTCAGGTCGCCCTTGCTGTCGTCGAGGACGAAGAGCGTCGAGACGGTGTTGCCGGCGAGGTCGACCTCGGCGGTCCCGCGCTGGCCGCTGCCGGAGACGTCGAGCGACCACTTGCCGGCGCCGACCGTCGCGTACCGGGTGGCCGTGCCGAAGGAGGCGTCCTCGGCGATGGCGGTGCCGTCGGTCGTGCTGACGTCGACCTCCTTCGCCGTGGTCGCGGCCTGGACGAGACGGAGCTTGGCCTTGCCGTCACCGGGCTGCTGCAGGTCGTCGGTGAACGCCTTGGTCTGCAGGTCGTCGTTCTTGCCGTAGGCGACGACGGTGTTCGCGTCGCCCTGCTGGACCTGGACGTCGGTCGAGATCACCGGGGTGGAGTCGGGGGCGTCGGCAGCGCGCATCGAGAGGACGTAGGTGCCGACGGGGAGCTCCTGGTAGGGGCTGACCTGGCCGTACGTGACGTCGTCGAGCTCGAACACCGTCTTGCCGCCGGACAGGCTGGTCAGCTCGACGTCGACGCCCTTGGTGTCCGGGGAGAGGTGGCCGACGCGGAGCCAGCCCTCGTCGGAGCCGGTCGCGGCCGAGGCGGTCTGCGGTGCGGCGAGGCCGACGGTGGCGGCGACGACGGCGGCGGCGATCCCGGCGACGACGACCGGGCGGCGGGTGGCGCGGCGGGTGACGGTGGGCGCGGAGGTGCGTGCGTGCATCGTGGTGCTCCTTCGGTTCGGGTGGTACAGGTGCTGGTGCTGGGGCTGGTGCTGGGGCTGGGGCTGGGGCTGGGGCTGGGGAGCAGGTGCGGGTGTGGGTGTGGGCGGACCGTGGGGCTGGGCAGCGTGTGGGGGGTGGAGGTGGGGAGCGGGGCTGGTGGCCGGTGGCGGTGCGCGAGCGGGCGGATCCTGCTCGGGGCTGCCGGTTCGGCTACCGGTTCCGCCCGCTCACGACGGGGCCGGGGTCGGGAGGCGCTCGCCGTTCCGCGAGCGGGCGGATCCTGCTCGGGGGCTGCCGGTTCGGCTACCGGTTCCGCCCGCTCACGACGGGGCCGGGGTCAGGAGGCGCTCGTCGGCGTCGTCGTGGGATCGGCCGGGGTGTAGGTCACGACGACCCGCTCCCCGTCGCGCTCGACGTCGGCCGGGCGGATCCCGTCGCTCATGGCATCGAAGGTGGCGACGGCACGAGCAGCATCCGCCCGGTCGGCGGTCTGCACGACGAGCCGGCGGAAGGGCTGCCCGTCCTCCCCCGTGAGCGGGCGGAATCGTTCGACCGCCACCGACTGGTCAGCGAGCACCTGACCGAGGGCGAGCATCGCGCGCGAGTCGACCTGACCCGCTCGGAACTGCGACTTCGTGCCGGCGTCGGCACGGAGCGCCGGGTTCTGCGCGAGCTCGGTCCCCATCGTCTTCCGCCCGTTCGTCGCGGCGGTGATCGCGTCGTTCGCGGCCGCCTCGCCCTCGGAGTGGATGCGACGGACGTCGACCTGCTGGTCGCCGGTGCCGAACGTGGCCACGCTCGTCGAGTTCCGGATGGCGAGCGACACGTCCTGCGAGGAGTTCCCGCCGGTGCGCATCGAGTCCGTCGTGACCACGTAGTCGGAGTCCTTCCACCCGTTCGGCGACTGGCGCTGGACGGCGGCGTCGGTGTCGAGCTTGTAGTACCAGATGACGTTGTTGCGGGCGTACCCGTCGCGGACCAGGTCGACCCACATGGCGTCGTCCACGAGCAGCCGCGAGGACTTCGGGACGTTGTCGCCGACCCACTGCTCGGCCTGCTGCATCGGCAGGTCGAGGTTCGCCGACGTGAACCCGCGCAGCTGCGCGCCCCAGAGCGGCACCGCCACGACGACGGCCGCTGCGGTGACCACGGCCCAGGCGGCACCGAAGCCACGTCGAGCGAATCCGTGCACGCGGGTCCGGGCGTTGGACCGGATCCGTCCGGCGAGCGCGAGGACCGCTCGCTCGGCGGTGTACGCGACGAGCAGCGCTGCGAAGGGCACGAGCACGATGACGTACGGCACCGGCAGGTACCCGTTCGGGCGGAACATCATCGCGAGCAGGAAGACGAGCATCGCGGCGATCGGGCGGACCCGGCGCAGGAACAGCCCGACGAACGCGGCGGCCGAACCGAGCACGATGAAGACGGGGTCGAGCGCCCACCACTGTGCGGCGGCCTGGTTCGCCAGGCTCCCTCCGTCGAAGATCGATCCCGACGCGGTGCGCGAACCGAGCTGGTAGGTGATGCCCTCGAAGAGGCTCACCCGGCCGGCGCCGGGCAGGAGCTCACCCTTGACCGCGGCGAGCAGCAGGTAGCCGCCACCGATGACGACCAGGACGGCCCCGGCGACGCTCAGCGTGTACCGACGGGTGCTCCTGTCGGCCCGGCGGACCGCGATCCAGATCAGGAACGGCAGCGCGAGCAGGTACGTCTCCTTGGAGAGCACCGCGACGCCGAGGCACGCGGCGGCTCCGGCGAACCCGGCGAGCTGCTGGCGTCGGCTGAGCGCCAGCACGAACGCGGCGAGGAGCCACGGCGTCGCGACGTTGTCGATGTAGACCGTGCGGTGGTACTGCAGGGCCAGCGGCGAGAGGGCGAAGACGAGCCCCGCGACCGCGGCCGTGACGCGACCTGCGCCCAGTCGACGCGCGAGGACGAAGAGCAGGACGCTGGAGACGGCGGCGAAGAAGACCATCGCCTCGCGGGCGGCCTCGACGGCGAACGGGTAGCGCGCGAACGCCCCGGTCAGCGACGTGTACGCCGCGATCTGGATCCACCCCAGCGGCGGGTGGTCGTACCAGTAGGTGTAGTGGGTGATCTCCCCGAGGTTGGCGATCGCCCACGCCTGGGCGGTGTAGGTCCCCTCGTCGTCGATGCGCTGCGGGGTACCGGTCATGTTCCACGCCTGCACCACGACGGTCACGATGAGGACGGGCACCAGCCAACCGATGCTCGCCGCGTGGACACGGAACCAACCGCGCACGCCGGACAGGGAGGCGGCACCCCGGACGGGGATCCCGGTGGTGTGGGTGATGGTGGCGGTCATCGGGCACCTCCTGCAGACGAACCGGCGAGCGCACGCTCAGACGAGGACGAGGACGAGGACGCAGCCGATGATGCGGACGCAGCCGAGCCGGTCAGCTCGGACGCGAACCCGACGACCTCGGGCTGGGCGCCACCGGTGCGGTGCTGGCCCGTGTGCTCGGTCTTCTCCCACCCGTTCTGCCCCTTGACGTGGCGGACGACGGCACGGACCGCCGCTGCGGCGAGGAACACCTGGTACGGCACCAGGCCGAGGACGAGCTTCACGTAGTCGCGGATGCGGACCTTCTCCTTGTAGATGCGACCGAACTCGTTGAGTCCGACGACCTCGACGGCGAGCAGCATGAGCGTGGGCGCCACCGGGATGAACGAGACGAGGGCGATCGCCGTCGGCACCTTGACGAAGAGGATCATCAGGACGCTGAGCGGGATGAGCAGACCGGTCGCCGCCTGGATGAACGGCATGGTCAGCATGTAGCGGGCGAAGAAGCGCTGGCGGAAGGACGGCAGCTTCTTCCACTCCCCCTTGCCGAGCACCTGCAGGAAGCCCTGGTTCCAACGGGTCCGCTGCTTGAGCAGGGACGCGAACGTGGGCGGCGTCTCCTCGCGGGTGACGGCCTCGGGGCTGTAGGCGACGACGACCTTCGCGCCGTCGGCGGAGAGCCGGACGCCGAGCTCGCAGTCCTCGGCGAGGCAGTGCGCATCCCAGCCGTCCGACCACTCGAGGCGCTCCTTCGTCACGAAGACGGTGTTGCCGCCGAGCGGGATGAACTTCGAGCCCGCGTGGAAGTGCAGTCGCGAGCGGAACCAGAAGTAGTACTCGAGCACGTTGCGGAGCGACCACCAACTCGACTTGAAGTTCATCAGCTGGACGCCGCCCTGCACGACGTCAGCGCCGGTCTCCTGGAAGCGCGAGTCGACGAGCGACAGCAGCTTCGGGTAGACCTCGTCCTCGGCGTCGAACACCCCGACGATGTCGCCCGTCGCGTACTGCAGCGCGAGGTTCATCGCCTTCGGCTTGTTCTTCGGTGCGGTGTCGTCGACGACCACGCGGATCAGTCCCGGATGACGCTCCGCAGCCGCGCGCACGACGGCGTCCGTCTCCGGGTCGTCCTCGCCGACGATCGCGATGATCTCGAAGTCCGGGTGGTCCTGCGTCGCGAGCATGTCGAGCGTCTCGCCCATCACGTCCTGCTCGTGCCGACCGGGCACCAGCAGGGTGAAGCGGTGGGCGGCCGGCAGCGGGGTCTGGCTGAAGCTCGTCGACTTCAGCGCGTCACGTGAGCGCCAGGCGTGCAGCATCCACCACAGCGTGGTGAGCGCGATCACCGTGAGCAGCACGGAGACCGCGATGAGCGCCGAGTAGCCGACCCACTCGCCCAGCGACCAAGCGACCTGCGGAGCCTGCCCCGAGCCTCCCGTCGGGACGTCCGTGGTCCCGCGGTTCGGGAGGTCCCCGGCGGGACCGGTCCCCTCGTTCGGCTGCAGCAGCGGCCCGGCGGCCGTCAGCAGCGTGGTGGTGATGGTCATGCGGCGTGCTCCTTCGCGTGAGCGTCGGTGGAACGGAAGACGAGGGCCTTGTACGCGGCGAACCGGAAGACGGTGCCGAGGACGAGACCCACCCCGTTGCCGGCGACGTTGTCGGCGAGGGTCGAGGTGAAGCCGAGGACGTAGTGCGAGACGAACAGGCAGGCCGCGGCGATGCCGAGACCGATGACGTTCGTGACGGCGAAGAGGAGTCCCTCGCGGAGGGTCTCCTTCCGGCCGACCTGCCGCTGCGAACGGAACGTGATCGAGCGGTTCGCGAGCCACGCGACCACCGTGGCGATGACGGCGGAGACGATCTTCGCGGCGATCGGACCGTCGGGCAGGACGGTCGCGCGCAGGAGGTTGTAGACGCCGAGGTCGATGAGGAAGCAGATCGCTCCGATGGCGCCGAACGACGCGAGCTGCGTCATGGTGGCGCGGAGCCGCGGGCCGAGGGCCGGTCGTGCGACGCTCGCCGCAGGGACGCCGGTCGCCGCTGGGTGGGCGGTCGAGGCGGTGGAGGTCGGCACCGAGCCTGTGCCTGGTGGCACCAGAACGGGGGTGACGGTTCGGGTCATGCCCCCTCTTCGGGGGAACGTTGCGGAGTGGTTTGGTCGGGGTACAGCCCCTGCCAGGACTCTGCCAGTTCCGCGACACCTGCCGTTCATCAGTGAACATCCTTCAGCGTTTTTGCTGATCAGGTGCCAGAAGGGCAGTCCGTCCGGACGGTCGCGCTCGTCGTGAGCTTGCTGTACGACGGACGGGAGGCACGGTGCCAGCTGGCACCGTGCCTCCCGTCCGTCGGTCGGTCGCGCGCTACGCGGGGCGCTGCTCCGGGCTGACCGTCTTGCTGGCATCGCGCTCCGGGATGTCGCCGAGCGCCTCGTCGATGGCGGCGAGCGCGTCAGCGTCGAGCGTCACGCCCGCGGCCTTCACGTTGTCGGTGACCTGCTCGGGGCGGGACGCGCCGACGATCGCCGAGGCGACGTTCGGGTTCTGCAGCGTCCACGCGATCGCGAGCTGGGCCAGCGTGAGGCCGGCCTGGTCGGCGACGGGCTGCAGGCGCTGCACGGCTTCGAGGACCTCGTCGCGCATGAACCGCTTGATCATGTCCGCGCCGCCCTTCTCGTCCGTGGCGCGGGACCCCTCGGGGGCCGGCTGACCCGGCTTGTACTTGCCGGTGAGGACACCCTGTGCGATCGGGGACCAGACGATCTGGCTGAGACCGAGCTGTTTCGAGGCGGGGACGACCTCGCCCTCGATGACGCGCCACAGCATCGAGTACTGCGGCTGGTTCGAGATGAGCTGGAAGCCGAGCTCCTTCGCCAGCGCGGCACCGGCGCAGATCTGCTCCGCGTTCCACTCGCTGACGCCGATGTAGAGCGCCTTGCCCTGACGGACGACGTCCGCGAAGGCCTGCATGGTCTCCTCGAGCGGCGTCTCGTGGTCGTAGCGGTGCGCCTGGTAGAGGTCGACGTAGTCGGTCTGCAGGCGCTCGAGCGAGCCGTCGATCGACTCCATGACGTGCTTGCGGGAAAGGCCGACGTCGTTGTGCCCCTTCGGCCCGGTCGGCCAGTAGACCTTCGTGAAGATCTCGAGCGACTGGCGACGCTCGGCCTTGAGCGCCTCGCCGAGGACCGTCTCCGCCGCGGTGTTGGCGTACGTGTCGGCGGTGTCGAACGTGGTGATGCCGGCGTCGAGCGCTGCCCGCACGCACTGGGTGGCGACGTCGTTCTCGACCTGCGAGCCGTGCGTCAGCCAGTTGCCGTAGGTGATCTCGGAGATCTTGAGTCCGGAGTTGCCCAGGTACCTGAATTCCATGCTCCTGACGCTAGTGGAGTGAGCGCTCTCGTGAGGGGGTGTGCGAGTACCTGTGGAGAGGCGCGGGCGCCGCCGGCACGGGCGCCGCCGGCGTGGGCGCCGCATGCGTGGGCGGGCGGAACACGCGACGCGGTGTGGTCGGGTGGAATCGGATCGGGTGCTGGCGCGAGTGGGCGGAACACGCGACGCGCGCCTCCCGACCTCATCCGGATCCGCCCGCTCGGGGTGAGAGCAGCAACAGACCGGATCCGCCCGCTCCGGGCCGCACGCACCGGTCCTCGGCAAGGCACGAGTCCTGCACACCTCGCTCCGTCCGGCGCCCATCCACAGCTCGACAGCACCCGCCACGGCCGACCTGGACGATCAGGCACGCTGCCCGCATGTCCCTCGCCGACCACTTCCCGCCGCCGCTCCGCGGACGCCCCTTCCGCGTCCGCGAGGCACTGCACCGCGGTGTCCCGGCGAGCCGACTCCGCTCACGACGGCTCTGCCGCCCCTTCCACGGCACACGGTGCTGGACCCCACCCACCTCCCACGCGGACCGTGCACGCGCGGTCGCTCCACGGCTCCGGTACGACCAGGCGTTCAGTCACACGACCGCAGCGCACCTCCTCGGCATACCGCTCCCACGCAGACTCGAGGCAGACCGACGCATCCACGTGACCACCATCGGCAAGGACCAGGCCATCCGCGTGCGCGGGACCGTCGGCCACCGAACCAGGGCACACCTCGCGAACGTCGTCCGTTCCGGGACCACCCCGATCGTGGACCCGGCCACCACCTTCGTCGTGCTGGCAGCGTTCCTCACGGTCGACGAACTCGTCATCGCCGGCGACGCGTTGGTCGGATGGCTGAACTGGTGCACGGTCGACGAACTCAGGGCCGTCGTCCGCCGCCACCGCGGCGGGCGGCACGTCCGCAAGGCACGCGCCGCGCTCGCCGAGGTGCGCCCGGGCTCGCGGAGCCCGGGCGAGACACGTCTCCGACTGGTCCTGGTCCGGCGCGGACTCCCCCTTCCGTCGCGCAACCACGACGTCGTCGTCGGAGGCAGATGGGTCGCCTGCGTGGACCTGGCCTACCCGGACGCGAGGGTCGCGATCGAGTACGAGAGCGACCTCCACCGATCCGACCCGCAGGTGTTCCGCAAGGACCTGACACGCGGCGAGCGACTGAAGGACGTCGACTGGTGGCTGATCCGGGCCACAGCGGATGACGTCGGTCCGCTCGCCGACGACTTCGTGGAGCGCATCCGGCGGCTGCTCACGACGGGCACGGCCGGGAGGCACGACACGCGGTCCCGACATCCCGTTGCGACGTTCACGTGAACATTGGTTGACGCTTCAACCAAACAGGTGCACAATGGGCTACAGTTCGAATCGATGCAGGCGCATGAAGATGCTCGCCTGGTCGGGAACCGCAGACCAACGCTCTCGTAAGGAGTCACCATGACGCTCAACGCCTCCGCCATCCCGGGCTACCAGACCGGTACCTGGAAGATCGACCCGACCCACTCCGAGGTCACCTTCTCCGTTCGCCACCTCGCGATCAGCAAGGTCAAGGGCTCCTTCGAGCGCTTCGACGCGACGCTCGTCACCGCCGAGAACCCGCTCGACACGACCCTCGAGGCCTCGATCGATGTCGCGAGCATCAACACGAACCAGGCGCAGCGCGATCAGCACCTCGCCACCGGTGACTTCTTCCTCACCGAGGAGCACCCGCAGATGACCTTCAAGTCGACCGGCATCCGCGAGGACGGCGACGACATGCTCATCGACGGTGAGCTCTCGCTCCGCGGCGTGACCAAGAACGTCACGCTGAAGACCGAGTTCGGTGGCGTGACCACCGACGGCTACGGCCAGGTCAAGCTCGGCGCCGAGGCGACCACGAAGATCGACCGCACCGAGTTCGGCGTGAACTGGAACGCGGCGCTCGAGGCCGGCGGCTTCACGCTCGGCAACGACGTCACCATCAACCTCGACGTGCAGTTCGTCCTCCAGGCGGCCTGACCTCCGGGTCACTGAACCACGGCTGTCGCCCCGCCCGAGCGCGGGGACGACGGCCGCGGACACCGAACGAAGTACCTGCAGTACCCGGCGAACGGCCCGGCTCCTCCCCCACGGAGCCGGGCCGTTCCGCGTTCCCGATGGCCCGGTCCGTGATCGGTGAGCCGGCCGGACGCCCGCCCGTGAACTCGAGCGGGCCATTCCTGTGACCACCGTTGCCCTGCATGCGCCGATCCCGTCCGCTCGGGCACGAGCGGGCCGTTCCCGCAGCCGTCCCCGCCGCCGCGTACCGATTTCGCCCGCCCGAGCACGAGCGGGTGTTTCCGTCGCTGCCGGCTCGACCTCGACGCCGGATCCGCCCAACCGTCGCGATGACCGCGCTTTCGGCCCGCAGACGACACCGAGCGCTGCCCCGCACGCGCACAGAGCTAGCGAGCGGGCGTAGCGTGTCGCCTGTTCAGCGCGGGAATCGCCCGTCCGTCGGTCCCGTTGCACCTCGCACCCGCCCCGACCGAAGAGGAGCACCACCATGGCCATCGACTGGATCGCGCTGCAGTCCCTCGCCGCAGCCGAGTTCGGACGCCGCGTCGCTGCGGTGACCGACTGGGAAGCGTCCACTCCCGACTCGGAGTGGACCACGCGCGACCTGGTGACGCACGTCATCGACGAACAGCGATGGATCCCCAAGCTCCTGACGGGGTGCGACTACGCGCAGGCCGAGGCGGACCTCGAACCCATCGGGCAGGACCTCGTCGACGAGTGGGCGAAGTTCGCGGCGGCAGCTCCGAGCGCATGGCAGAACGCGCCCGCTGACACTCCCGTGCACCTCAGCACCGACGTGGTCCGTGCAGACGAGTACCTGACCGAGCAGACCAGCGACATCACCATCCACACGTGGGACCTCGCGCGCGCGACGGGGACCGACGAAGCGTTGCCCGACGAACTCGTCCGCGCTGTGTGGGAGTACTTCGAGCCGCAGATCCAGGACCTCGCGGCGACCGGGCTGTACGCCGCGCCGGTCGAGGTCGACGACGATGCGCCGCTGCAGGTCCGCCTGCTCGCGGTCACAGGTCGCGATGCCAGGGTGAACGCCTGACGCGTCTTTCCGCCCGTTCGACACCGAGGGACGGAATCGGCGGCAGCACGCCAGTGGGCGGAACCAGCGGCAGCGTGAGCGCACGCGAGGAATATCCGCCCGTTCGTCGTTCGGCAGGCCGGACGCCTGACGCCTGGCAGCCCGACACGACGACGATGACAGCACTCATCCAACAGGAACCGCCCGCCGGACACCCGGCGGGCGGAATCGACGAAGGAGCCATCACGAACGCAGCAGACAACGCCCGCTCGACCGCCTCGACCGACGCCCACGGACGCCACGGAGCCGCCGAAGAGACCGCAACCCCCGGAACGACCGGAACCCCCGGAACCGCCGGAACCACCGCCTCGACCGACGCCCCCGACGCCGCCGGGTCCTCGGTGCGCACGACCCGCCTCGGGCGCACGGGCCTCGAGATCAGCCGCGTCGTCCTCGGCATGATGTCCTACGGCAAGCCGGACCAGGGTGCCCACCCGTGGAGCGTCGACATCGACGACGCCCGCCCGTTCGTCCGCCGTGCCTACGAGGCCGGCATCACCTCGTTCGACACCGCCAACGTCTACTCGGCCGGCTCGAGCGAGGAGATCACCGGCCAGCTCCTCAAGGAGATCGCCCCGCGGGAGGAGGTCCAGGTCTTCACCAAGGTCTTCAACCGCATGCGCCCCGGTCCGAACGGCGCCGGGCTCTCCCGAGCCGCGATCATGCACGAGATCGACGCCTCGCTGACCCGGCTCGGCACGGACTACGTGGACCTGTACCAGATCCACCGGTTCGACCCGCACACGCCGATCGAGGAGACCATGGAGGCGCTCCACGACGTCGTCAAGGCCGGCAAGGCGCGCTACATCGGCGCGAGCAGCATGTGGGCGTGGCAGTTCGCGCAGATGCAGCACACCGCCGAGCTGCACGGGTGGACGAAGTTCGTCAGCATGCAGGACCAGTACAACCTCCTCGAGCGTGAGGAGGAGCGCGAGATGCACCCGTTCGCGCAGGCGACCGGCGTCGGCGTCATCCCGTGGAGCCCACTGGCCCGCGGCAAGGTGACCCGCCCGTGGGACGCCGAGGGTTCGGGCAGCCGCTCGGACACGGACGAGTTCGGCAAGACGCTGTACCGCCAGGACGAGGACGCGAACCGTGCCGTCGTCGACGCGGTCCAGCAGGTCGCCGAGGCCCGCGGCGCGAGCATGGCGCAGGTCGCCCTGGCGTGGGTGGCCGGCAAGCCCGCCGTCACCGCGCCGATCATCGGCGCGACGAAGGAGCACCACATCGACGACGCGGTGGCGGCGGCCGCGACGGAGCTGACGCCCGATGAGGTGTCGCGACTCGAGTCCGCCTACACCCCGCGGGTGCCGTCCGGTTTCTGACGCGACCCGACGACGGACGGGAGGCGCGGTGCCAGCCGGCACCGCGCCTCCCGTCCGTCAGGTCAGTCGGTCCGGGAACGCCGCACGGACGGCGCACCGCTCAGGCGGTCGCGTCCTGACGCGACTCCTGCTCCAACCGGGCGATCCGGACGAGTGCCGCGCGCTCGGTGCCCGGGGTCGTCCCCAGCACCGCGCCGATGCCGTCGAGCACCACGCCGGCGACCTGCCGCACCGGCAGCTGCACGGGCCCGACCCCGGGCGTCCGCAGCGCGAGCATCGACCGGTGCCGCGGGTCGAGCGATGCGACCGCTCCGTCGAACAACGCCCGGTAGCCCGGTCGGAGGAGCCTGGCGAGCGGGGGGTCCTTGATGAACCGGACCACGTCGTGCGTCCGGGCGTCGGCCTTGAGTTCGCCGCGGTCGAGGTACCCGTTCATCTGTGCCCGGAGTTCGGCGTCCGACTCCGGAGCGTCCTCGACCCCCATCAGTCGCCCGGCGACCGCCCACTCGCGCACGTAGGCGTCGGCGCCGCCCGGGATGGGCTTGCCCCACACCTGGGCGCTCCGCAGGAAGGCATCGGTGAAGGCGAGGTGCACCCACCGCGCCAGGTCCGGGTCGTTCGCGGCGTACGGCTTCGTCACGCCGTGGCCGTCCACGTACTCGCCGACCACCCGCTCGTGGAGCTTCCGCACCCACTGGCTGGCGTGCGTCGCCTGCTGCGTGTCGCCGTGCGAGACCGTGTAGATCCACCGGATGGTGCCGGCGAGGCGGCCGAACGGGTCCTCGCGGTAGCGCGAGTGGTCGGCCACCCCGGCGAGGGCCCCGGGGTGCAGCGCCTGCACGAGCAGCGCCCGGACCCCCGCGAGCACGGTGTGGTTGCCGCCGTGCACGGCCCAGGTCGCGGAGCCCGGGCCGAAGAAGCCCGCGTCGGAGCCCTGTTCGAGCTCGTCGATCCAGGCGGGACGCTCGGTCGCGCCGTTGGTGAAGGTGTCGTTGAGGCGGGAGCGGAACGCGTCGGACACGGAAGCCATGCACCCATCGTCCGTCGTGCCCCTGACAACGAGCACGGCTCCGCCGGTAGGTTGGCCGAGTGAGCATCGACACGCCTCGTCCCTGGCTTGCCTCGTACGCCCCGGGGGTCCCGCACGACATCGACGAGCCCACGGGATCGCTCTCCGACATCGTGGAGCAGTCCGCGGACCGCTTCCCGGGGAAGGTGGCGCTCGAGTTCTTCGGCAGGACGACGTCGTACGCCGACCTGCAGGAGCAGATCCTGCGGGCCGCGAACGGCCTGCGGAAGCTCGGCGTCGGCGCCGGCGACCGGGTGGCGATCGTGCTGCCGAACTGCCCGCAGCACGTGGTGGCGTTCTACGCGGTGCTCCGGCTCGGGGCGATCGTCGTCGAGCACAACCCGCTCTACACGGCGCGCGAGCTCCGGCACCAGTTCGAGGACCACGGCGCGAAGGTCGCGATCGCGTGGGACAAGTCCGTCTCCACGCTCCAGGACTTCCCCGCGGACCTGCGCCTCGACGCGATCGTCTCCGTCGACCTGACGCGCGCGATGCCCCGTGCGACCCGCATCGCCCTGTCGCTGCCGGTGGCCAAGGCCCGCGAGTCGCGCGCGAAGCTCACCACGAGCGTGCGTGGCACGACGAAGTGGGACGGCCTCGTCTCGACGCGCAAGCTGTCGAAGCGCCACCCGCGCCCGGGCACCACCGACGTCGCGCTCATCCAGTACACGTCCGGCACCACCGGGGTGCCGAAGGGTGCGGTGCTGAGCCACCGGAACCTGCTCGCCAACGCCGCGCAGGCACGGGCGTGGGTCCCGACGATCCGCCGGGGCGACAACACGGTGTACGCGGTGCTCCCGATGTTCCACGCCTACGGTCTGACGCTGTGCCTGACCTTCGCGATGAGCATGGCCTCGCGGCTGGTGCTCTTCCCGGCGTTCGACCCGGCACTCGTCCTCAAGGCGATGAAGAAGCACCCGCCGACGTTCCTGCCGGCCGTGCCGCCGATCTACACCCGACTGCAGCACGCGGCGGACTCGGCGAAGGTGTCCCTGCAGGGCATCGAGATCGGCATCTCGGGCGCCATGCCGTTGTCGCAGAGCGTCGTCGAGCCGTGGGAGACCCGGACCGGCGGCTACCTCGTCGAGGGCTACGGCCTGTCCGAGTGCTCCCCCGTCCTCATGGCCAACCCGGTCTCCCCGGAGCGTCGCCTCGGCGCGATCGGACTGCCGCTGTCGTCCACCGAGGCCCGCGTGGTCGACCCGGACGACCAGACGAAGGTGCTCGGCACGGGCGAGGCCGGCGAGCTGCAGGTCAGGGGCCCGCAGGTGTTCCGCGGCTACTGGGGCAAGGCCGAGGCCACCGACGAGGTCTTCACGCCCGACGGCTGGTTCCGCACCGGTGACGTCGTGTCGATCGACGCGGACGGCTTCGTCAGCATCGTCGACCGGCTCAAGGAGCTCATCATCACCGGCGGCTTCAACGTCTCGCCGTCCGAGGTCGAGGACGCCCTGCTCAAGCACCCCAGCGTGCGCGAGGTCGCCGTCGTCGGCATCACGCAGGGCGGCAACGAGCAGGTCGTCGCGGCGGTCGTGCCGAAGGACCGGGAGTCGTTCGACGCCGAGGCGCTCCGCGCGTGGTCGCGCGAGCAGCTCGCGGCCTACAAGGTGCCGCGGCGCATCGTCGTGGTGGAGGACCTGCCACGCTCGATGATCGGCAAGGTGCTCCGCCGCAAGGTGCGGGACCAGATCACCGCGAAGTAGGCCGGCCGCTCCGTCGCGGGACCGCGAGCAGCGCGAGGCCGACGACGACGAGCGCGATCCCGAGCCACCCGGCACCGCCGAGGTGTTCGCCGACCACGAGCACGGCGAGCACCGCGGCGACCACGGGCTCGAACAGCGACAGCAGTGTCGCCACCGAGGCGCTGACCCGCCGCAGCCCGACCGCGTACAGCGAGTGTCCGAGCACCGTCGGCACGAGCGCGAGGTACACGAACACGGGCCAGTTCGCCCCGACGACGAGCGCGTCACGTCCCGCGACCGCCGCGAGCACGACGAGCGGGACGGCAGCCAACCCGAACACGGCGCCGACCACCCCGCGCCCGCCGGCACCGGCCGCACTGCCCGACACGGCGGTCGGCAGTGCCGGCGGCACCGGGGCCGGACGGCTCGCCGCGTGCATCCCCCGCGCGACCGCCCACGAGTAGGTGGCGTACGTCAGTCCGGCGAGCAGTGCGCTGCCGAGCCCGAGCAGCAGGGACCCGTCGCCCGGCGCCGCCGACCTCGCGAGCGTCACGACGACCATGCCGACCACGCCCACCAGGGTGGCGACGACCCAGCGACCGGTGACGCGCCTCCCGTCCGCCGCCCACTCCACGATGCCCGCGAAGAGCGGCGACGACCCGATGGCCACCGTCGTGCCGAGCGCGACCCCCGCGTCCGCGAGCGCTGCGTAGAACGCCACCGCGTACACGACGAGCGAGACCGCGCCGAGCAGCACCCAGCTCCGTGCACCGGGTCGGACGACCGCGCGCAGCGCGGAGCGACCCGTCGTCGCGGCGAGGACGAGCCCGCCGAGACCGAACGTGACCGCACCGAAGACGAACGCGGGAACGCCGGGTGCGAAGTGGGTCGCGGTCCCCGTCGTCCCCCACACGGCGGCGGCGACGAGGACCGCCACGGGGCCGCCCACCGGACGGGAGGCACGACCCACCGCCGCCGGGTCGGGCACGACACGTGGACCGTCGGCCGCCGCCGGGTCGGTCACGACACGTGGACGGTCGGCCGCCGGTGCACGTCCGGCTCCGCCTCGCGCAGGACCTCGCGCGTCACCGGGGCGACGTCGCCGACCCCGGTGAACACGAAGCGCAGGGCGTTCTGGATCGGGCTGCCCTCGTTCCACTCGAAGTAGATGCTCGGCACGACGCCGGCGATGTCCCGCACGGCGAGCAGCGTCGACGCGATGGTGTTCGGCACGTTGCCGGACCGGACGCGCAGGACGCGGTGGCCCTGCACGACGTGTCCCTCGACGACCAGGTCCTCCTCGAAGTCGGACGAGTCGGCTGGCAGCACCTCGAGGAACATGGTCGGCACGCGCGCGGGGATGCCCGAGTCGCGGCGTTCCTCGCGTCCCTTCGACCGGTAGGCCTCGGCGGTCCCGGCGCCCGGCTCGTTGGCGATGATGCAGACGGAGCTGAACTGGTCGGCGTCGGCCTCGATGAACTGCCGGGCGGTCGCGTCCAGCTCGATCGACGACGCCCGGAGCTCGAACGACCGCCGCACACGGGACACCAGCGACACGACGACGATGGCGATGATGAAGACCGCGGCGATGCGGACACCGTCCGGACGTTCGATGACGTTCGCGACCGTGGTGTAGACGAACACCACCGCGATGACCCCGAAGCCGATCGTCCGCTTCTTCTGCTGCCGCCGCCGAGCCGACAGCGTCACCGCGACGGCCGCGCTGGTGATGAGCACGAGGACACCCGTGGCGTAGGCGCCGCCCTGCGCGTCGACGTTCGCCTCGAAGATGATCGTGATCGCGAAGGCGATGAGCGTGAAGATGATCACGAGCGGCCGGGTCGCACGCGCCCACTGCGGCGCCATGCCGTAGCGGGGCAGGAAGCGCGGCACGAGGTTGAGCAGACCGGCCATCGCGCTCGCGCCCGCGAACCACAGGATCGCCACCGTCGACACGTCGTAGACCGACCCGAAGACGTTGCCGAGGTACTCGTGCGCCAGGAACGCCAGGGCGCGACCGTTCGCGCCGCCGCCCGGCTGGAACTCCTGCTGCGGGATGAGGAAGGTCGTGGCGATCGAGGACGTGATGAGGAACGTGCTCATGATGATCGCGGCGGTCGTCAGCAGGCGCTTCGTGCCGCGGATCCGTCCCTCGGGGCGGCCGTCCGAGTCGTCACCGGCCCCGCCGCGCACCTGCGGCATCACCGCCACGCCCGTCTCGAAGCCGGAGAGGCCGAGCGCCAGCTTGGGGAACACGACCAGCGCGATCCCGATCATCACGAGCGGGTTGCTGTGCTGCGCGGTGAGGTTCGACCACCAGTCGCTCGCGACGACGGGACGCTCGAACACGTGCCACAGCGCCACGACGACGACGACCGCGTTGAGCAGGAGGAACACCGCGACGAGCCCGACGGCGATGCCGATGGCCTCCTTGAACCCGCGGAGGAACACGACGCCGAGCAGGAGCAGCAGCACGAGCGTGATCGGCACCGGGATCTCGGTGAACCAGTGCGGCGTGAAGGGGTTCTCGGCGATGTGCGCGGTGGCGTCGGCGGCCGAGAGCGTCATCGTGATCATGAAGTCGGTCACGGCGAACCCGAGCAGCACGAGCACGAAGAGCTTGCCGGCCCACCACGGCAGCAGCTTCTCGAGCATCATGATCGAGCCGGCACCCTTGAAGCTGTCCGACGCGACCCGTCGGTACACGGGCAGGGCGCCGAACAGGGTCACGAGCACGAGCACGATCGTCGCGACGGGCGACAGCAGCCCGGCGGCGAGCGCCGCGATGGCGGGCTGGTATCCGAGCGTCGAGAAGTAGTCGACGCCGGTCAGGCACATGACCCGCCACCACGAGTGGGTCTTCTCGACCTCGACCTGGTGGGGGCCCTGGTGCGAGGCACCCTGGTCGGCTCCGTGCAGCATCCAGCGGCGCAGCCGCTCGCTGCGGTCGGAGGGTCGCCCGGTGGCGCCGCCCTGGGCGGCACGCTCGGCTTCGGTCGCGGTCACGAGAGTCGATGGTAAGCGGTCCCGACGACCCTCGGGCACCCCACGACCGGGTCTGTGGACGGCGCCTCAGCCCGCGCTGATCCTGGTGTACTTCCGCACCGACAGCGGCACGAACACCACGAGCAGCACCACGATCCCGATCAGCACCGTCACGACCGGGTGCTGCATCGTCCAGACGTCGGGGACGGGAGCCGTGCCGACGTTGCCGAACAGCTCCCGTGCGGCCTGCACGAGCGACGACACGGGGTTCCACTCGGCGAACACCCGCAGCACGAGCGGCATCGTCTCGCTCGGCACGAAGGCGTTCGAGATGAACGTCAGGGGGAACAGCACCATGAAGGACGCGTTGTTGATGACCTCCGGCGTCCGGACGCTCATCCCGAGCAGCGCCATCACCCAGCTGAACGCGTAGCTGAAGAGCAGGAGCAGCCCGACCCCGGCGAGGAACTCGTGCGGTGCGGACCCGACCCGCCACCCGACCGCCAGCCCGGTCAGCATCATGATCACCATCGAGATCGCGTTGAGCACCAGGTCCGAGTTCGTGCGCCCGACGAGCACCGCCGACGCCGACATCGGCAGGGTCCGGAAGCGGTCGATCAGGCCCTCCTTGAGGTCCTGCGCCATCGCCGACCCCGAGAAGGTCGCCCCGAACACGACGGTCTGCGCGAAGATCCCCGCCATCAGGAACTGCGTGTAGTCGGTCCCCCGCACCTGGATCGCCCCGCCGTAGACCTGGCTGAAGAGCAGCACGAACATGATCGGCTGCAGCACCGCGAAGACGAGCATGTCCGGGGACCGCTTGATCTTCGTCAGGTTCCGTCGCGTGACGGTCCAGCCGTCCTCGAACCAGATCGCGACGGGCGAGGTCACGACCACCGGCAGCTGCTGCCGCGACGCGCCGACGGCGGTCACCGGACACGCTCCGGGGTGCTGTCGTTCGTCTCCCCCGTGGCTCCCACCGTGTCGCGTCGCCCCGGCCGGGAGGAACTTCCCGCGCCCGCCCCGCCGCCACCGTCCGGCGCGTCCTCCTCGTCCGCCGTGGCGGCGTGTCCCGTGAGGCGCAGGAAGACGTCGTCCAGCGTCGGGCGTCGCATGCCGGCGTCGTGCAGCCGGATGCCCGCCTCGCCCAGGTCCGCGAGGACCCGCTGGAGCGCCTGCGGTCCGGCCTCGACCGCGATGCCGGAGGTGCGCCCGTCGGCCGACGTCTCCACGTCCCCGACGCCGTGGCGGCGCAGGGCGGTGACCACGGCCTCCCGGTCGTCCTCGTCCACCAGGGTGACCACCACACGGTGTCCACCGACCTGCGCCTTGAGCTGGTCGGCGGTGCCCTCGGCGATCACCCGTCCGTCGTCGATCACGGCGATGTCGTCGGCGAGCTGGTCGGCCTCCTCGAGGTACTGCGTCGTGAGCAGCACGGTGGCGCCGTCGCCGACCAGGCCCTCGATGATCGCCCAGAGGGCCAGGCGACTCCGGGGGTCCAGTCCGGTGGTCGGCTCGTCGAGGAACAGCACGCGCGGGTTCGTGACGAGCGCACCGGCGAGGTCGATGCGCCGACGCATGCCGCCGGAGAAGCCCTTCACGGGTCGGTCTCCGGCCTCGGACAGGTCGAACACCTCGATGAGTTCGCGCGCCCGCTGCCGCGCTGCCCGTCGACCGAGGTGGTACAGCCGGCCGATCATCTCGAGGTTCTCGGCCCCGGTGAGGTTCTCGTCGACCGCGGCGTACTGCCCCGAGACACCGATGGACCGCCGGGTGGCCTGCGGATCGGCGACCACGTCGACGCCGTCGATCGTCGCCCGGCCGGAATCCGGGGTGACGAGCGTCGTGAGGACCTTCACGGTGGTGGTCTTGCCCGCGCCGTTCGGACCGAGCAGCGCCGTGACGGTGCCCTCCGGGACGGACAGGTCGAGCCCGGCCAGCGCGTGCACCGGACCCGAGCGCGATCGGTAGGTCTTGGTCAGCCCGGAGGCTTCGATGATGGCCATGTCGCTCCCTCGTCGGCCACGTCGGTGTGGTGTGGGGTCGGAGGGAGCGACGACGTCACTCAGACGTCGAAGTCACCACCGAAGTCGCCGAAGCCGCCGCCGCCGAAGTCTCCGCCGCCGTCGTCCCAGCCCGCGTTCTCGTACCCGCCGCCGTCGGACGCGCCCGCATCGGACGCCCCGCCGTCACCGGAGTCGGCACCAGTGTCCTCCGAACCGCCGTCGCCCGCAGCATCGGTACCGCCGTCGAACGATCCGGCGTCGGGCAGGAAGGCGCTCATGATCGCCGAGCCGATGACGTACCCGGCGACCGTGCCGAGGATCGAGGCGCCGATCATCCGGCCGAACGACGGACCACCGCGCTGGCCCATCGCTCCCGCGCCGCCGTTCATGCCGCCGAGCGAGCGCTCCATGAAGCCGGGCTGCCGGATCTCCGAGCGGGTCGCCGCCTGGGCGAGGGACCGCGGGTCGTCCCCGCGGGGGGCCTCGCCGTCCGGGGCGCTGCGGGTGAACTCGTCGTAGACCATCCGACGCTGCTCGGGCGTCAGGGTCGCGAAGGCCTCGGCGTGGACCTCCTCGATGCGCTCCGGCGGCGCCGTGCGGAGCAGGTAGCGGTAGCGCTCGACGGCGCGCTCGTCGTCGGTGGACGCCGCACCCTGCGGTCCGCCCGGCTGCTGTCCGCCGTACTGCTGGCCGCCGTACTGCTGTCCGCCGTACTGCTGTCCGCTGGGCTGAGCGGGACCGCCCCACTGCGGGGTCCCGTACTGCTGGCCGCCGTACTGCTGGCCCTGCTGGGTCCCGTACTGCGGGGTTCCGTACTGCTGGTCGCCGTCCTGCTGTCCCTGCTGGACGGGCGGCACCTGGTACGACTGCTGTCCGTACCGGTAGCCCTGCTGCTGCTGCTGCGGCTGCTGCTGCGGCTGGCCCCACCCGCCCTGCTGGTCGCGGTCGCGCTCGGGACGGCCGAGCAGTCGGTCGAGGAATCCCATGTCGTTGCTCCTTCGGTGCGGTCCGCCCCGGTCGGGAGGGTCCGTCGGTGCCACCCTAGGGAGCGCCGGCGACCGCTGACTGTGCGACCGCACAGAACTGGCCGAGAGCGGTGTCAGCGCGCGCCGAGCGCCGTCGACCCGGCCGTGGAGCGCGCGTCGGCGGCACCCGGGCGGGCGACGAGGACGGGGCTCCCGCCACGGCCACGAGCGCCGGCGACTGCTCAGGCGCGCCCGCGACCCCGCCGCCCGGTGCGGAGGACGAGCCCGACGAGCAGCCGCCACCCCAGCAGGAAGACCGCGAGCGAGATCGTCGCGACGATGACGAACGACAGGGGCAGCGGATCCCCCGCGACGTCGCCCTGCCCGGTCAGCACGCGGAGCAGCATCCCGATCGCGACCGTCGCCACCCACACCACCACACCGGTCGGCCACACCCTGAGCGGACGCCGCCAACCGCGCACGACCAGGTACCCGACGAGCCAGCCGGCCAGGAACGGGTACGCCGTCGTCCACAGTCCGGTGAGCGACGAGGCCTCGGCGTGGGAGGACCGCCCGATGAGCGCGAAGGCGACGATGAGGACGATGTCGACGACGGCTGCGAGCCAGCCCCAGGTGCGAGTCACCCGACCATTCTCGCGCGGTCGGAGCGCTGCTCGTGACCCCCGCCCGGTCGTCGCACCCACCCCGTCGTGACCCTGCGCCGTCGTTGCCCTGCCCGTCGTGACCCAGTCCTGCCGGGGCCCGCGCTCAGAACAGCCCGGGGCGACCGTTCTCCTCCGGCAGGTCGAACCCGCGGAACATGTCGGACACGAGCGCCGCGATCTGCGGTTCGACCAGGCGTTCGACGGCCTCGGCGATCCGCGGACGGTGCTCGACGAGGGCCAGGCACACGGCCGTCCCCGTGGCGCGCGCACACTCGTCGGACAGGGCGATCTCGTGCCGCAGTGCGGCCTTCGCCTCGTCGGACAGCGGTTCGCGCGGCGTCTGTTCCCCCGCCCCCGTGCCGGTCATCTCGTCGAGGGTGAACAGGAACGGCTCCCCGGGCGACGGCTCCGGGTCCACGTCGAGTCCCTGGAACTCCGGCGACAGGCCCTCGGTCGGCTGGTAGCCCGCGTGCCGCTTCCGCGCGGCGGCCCGTTCGAGCTCACGGTGCAGCAGCGGGAGGTTCTTCGCGGTGTACTCGTCGACGGCGTCCTCGACGATGGTCGAGATCCGACCGATCAACGCGTGCTGGACGGCGTGCGGCACGTCCGGGCCGAAGCCCGCTGCCGAGGCGATCGGAGAACCGGTGCACTTCCGGCAGATCCGCGTCCGCGGGCGGGCGGTCCCGATCTGCCAGCGCGGCAGCCAGCGCAACCACACGTCGACCGCGCTCCGCACGCGACCGTCGATGCCGTCCATCCCTCAACAGTAGGCCGCGCGGCGCGGTTGCCCCCGGAGCGCGCCCGAGCGGGCGGAAACGCGCCGCGCTCGCCGAGCGGCCCGCACGTTCCGCCCCCTCGTCGGCCCGGCGCGGTGCGGCGAGCGGCCAGGTGTGCCGCGAGCGGGCGGAAACGCCTGCCGGACCGGTCGCGCAGGTGCGAGTTCCGCCCGCTCGGGTGAGCGTCCGGCACCACCCGGCGAGCGGGCGGAACGGCCGAGCAGCCCTGCGCGGACCTGCGCGTTCCGCCCTCTCGCGCTCGGTACCGGACGCGCGAGCGGACACGTCGCGCGAGCGGGCGGGACCGGCGACCGGACCGGGCGCGGGAGTACGCGTTCCGCCCGCTCGCGATGGCCGCCGGACGCGGGGGCCGGCGAACGGGCGGAACCGGCGACCGGACCGGGCGCGGGAGTACGCGATCCGCCCGCTCGCGATGGTCGCCGGACGCGGGGGCCGGCGAGCGGGAAGGAACCGGCGACCGGACCGGGCGCGGGAGTACGCGATCCGCCCGCTCGCGATGGCCGCCGGACGCGGGCGCCGGCGAGCGGGAAGGAACGGCAGCAGGGGTGGTCCGCCCCCGCCGGTTCCGCCCGCTCGGCGAACGGGACGGACGGGAGGCGCGGGTCGGCCCCGCCTCGGTCGATCCGGCCCCGGGTGGTGCCGTGCTCAGGCCCGCGGCTCGGTCACGAAGTCGATGAGCTCCTCGACGCGCCCGAGCAGCTGTGGCTCCAGGTCGTTGAAGGTCCGGACCTGCCCGAGGATCCGCTGCCATGCACGGGCGACGTCGGCCTGCTCCGCCGCGGGCCACCCGAGGTGCTGCAGGATGCCCTTCTTCCACTCGATCGAGCGCGGGATCGTCGGCCACGCCTCGAGCCCGAGGCGCGCCGGCTTCACCGACTGCCAGACGTCGACGAACGGGTGCCCGACGACGAGGACGTGCGCGCCCCACTTCCCGCGCATCACGGCGTCGGCGAACCGGGACTCCTTCGACCCCGGGACGAGGTGGTCGACGAGCACCCCGACGCGACGCTCTCGGGTGGGCCGGAACTCGTCGAGCACGTCGGCCAGGTTGTCGACGCCCTCCAGGTACTCGACGACGACGCCCTCGACACGGAGGTCGGCGCCCCAGACCTTCTCCACGAGCTCGGCGTCGTGCCTGCCCTCGACCATGATCCGCGAGGGCAGCGCCACTCGTGCCCGCTGCTGCTCGACGGCGAACGAACCCGACGCGGTCCGGAGGCGACCACCGTCGGTCGTGTGCCGCACGGCGGCCGCGGTCCCGGGCCTCCCGTCCGCACCGGCGGCGCGAGCCGGGGGTGCAGCCGCGGCGGAGCGACCGACCGGCGCCTGCGGACGACCGAGGGTGACGAGTTCGCCCTCGAGCAGGAACTGCCCGGTGAAGGGGAAGGCGCGGGTGCGACCCTTCCAGTCCTCCAGGGCGACGTTGCCCGCCTCGAGCCCGACGACGGCGCCCGCCCACCCGGAGTCGGGGTCCTCGAGCACCATGTCGCGTTCGAGCGGCACCTGCCGCACCTTCTTGACGCCCTTCGAGCGCCAGTCGCCCGAGAGCACGTCACTGCCGTACCGGTCGTCGTCCACCCGGGAAGCGTAGTGTCGACGGGTCCCGCAACGGCGCCGGCACCCTGGCGCGTCACGGTACGCGCCGCGTCCACCCCCGATCGGAAGGCCACACCGTGCGCGCAACCGTCATCCACGCCCCTCGCGACATCCGCGTCGAGGAGCGCGACACCCCCGTCCTCATCGAGCCCACCGACGCCGTCGTCAAGGTGACCGCGTCCTGCGTCTGCGGATCGGACCTCTGGCCGTACCGCGGCGTCCGCGGGACCGAGCAGGCCCACACCATCGGGCACGAGTTCGTGGGCGTCGTCGAGTCCGTCGGCGCCGACGTCACGGGCCTGTCCGCCGGCGACTTCGTCATCGCGCCGTTCACGACGAACGACGGCACCTGCCAGGCGTGCACGCACGGCATGACGAGCGGCTGCGAGCACAGCTCGATCTTCGGCGGCACGACCGACGCCTACGGCCACCCGATCGGCGGCGCCCAGTCGGAGTACGTCCGGGTACCCGACGCCGCGGCGACGCTCGTGAAGGTCCCGGGCCCGGTGGACGACGACCTCGTGCCGTCGCTCCTCACGCTCTCCGACGTCTTCTCGACGGGACACCACGCCGCCGTGTCGGCCGAGGTCGGCCCGGGGAAGACCGTCGTGGTCGTCGGCGACGGCGCGGTCGGCCTGTCCGCGGTGCTCGCCGCCGCGCGCCTGGGCGCCGAGCGCATCATCGCGATGAGCCGGCACGCGGACCGCCAGGCACTGGCGCGGGAGTTCGGGGCGACCGACGTCGTCGAGACCCGCGGCGAGGAGGGCATCGCCGCCGTGCGCGAACTGCTCGGCGGGGAGCTCGCCGACTGCGCCCTCGAGGCCGTCGGTACCGCGGAGAGCATGGACCAGGCGCTGCGGGTCGTCCGCCCCGGCGGCAACGTCGGCTACGTCGGGGTCCCCGCGGGTGCACCCGAGCTGCCGATGCCCTTCCTGTTCGCGAAGAACATCACCGTGGGTGGCGGGATGGCCCCCGCCCGCGCGTACATCGAGGAGCTGCTGCCCGACGTGCTCTCGCGGACGATCGAGCCGGGCCGGGTGTTCGACCTCGAGCTGCCCCTCGACCAGGCCGCCGAGGCGTACGCGGCGATGGACGAGCGGCGCGCGATCAAGGTGCTGCTGCGTCCGTAGCACCGGCCGCGTCGCAGGTCCGGTCCCGCCGCTCGGTGCTCAGTCGCCGGGCGGCGGGACCGTGATCTGCTGGACGTCCGGCGCGAACTCCCGGAGGCACGCCGATGCCACCTCCGTGAACTCCGGCTCGTCCTCACGGTCGAACCGGCCGCTGCCGTGCTGTCCGGGGAAGTCCGGGTAGCCGCGCTCGCGGATGCAGGCGTCCGCGGCCTCGTACTGGCGATCCCACTCCCGCAGCTGCGCCTCGTCCGCACGCGGGATCCCCACTGCCGTCGAGCAGGCTCCCGCTGCCTCCGAGAACGCCGCTTCGTCGGCTCCCGAGGGTACCTTCGACAGACCGGACTCGGCCTGACGGTCGGTGACGTCCTCGACGTCGTAGCCCTTCCCGCGCATGCAGGCGGACCACCGTTCACCGGCCCCGGCGGTCGCGCGATCGTCCGGCGGAGGGGCAGTGCCCGCACACGCGGTCAGTGCGGCCGACGCCGCGATGATCGAGGTCAGCAGGACGGCGTCGCGCGCAGCGCGGCGGAACAGCGAGGGAGTCACGGGTCGAGCGTCCCGCAGCGGCTGTTTCGCGAGCGTTACGCGTCGCGGACCGCGAGCACACGGTGCGGCGCCGCCCGCTCGGCCCTCCACCCCGCGGGGAGCGCCTCCTGCAGCTCCGGCACGGTGAACGACCGGCGGATGGAGCGGAGCCCGTCCACCCGGACGAACGTCCCGGCGGACACGAGCGGGGATGCCAGCGCGTACGCGCGGTAGGCCTGCCGCGACCGACGGATGTCCGAGTGGAGGCTCCGACCGGTGGCCAGCTGCTCGGAGTCCGACAGGAAGGCCGCTCGGGCGTCGTCGTCCAGGTGGTGCAGCACGTGGTTCGACACGACGACGTCGAACCGCTCCCCCGCGGCGACGAGGTCCGTGCTCGACGCCTGCCGGAAGGTCACCCCGCGCGCTGTCGATCGTCGGGCTGCAGCGATGGCGCGGTCGTCCGGGTCGACCCCGACGACCTCGAGCGAGAGCCCGTCACTGCCCGCCCACCGCACGAGCGAGCGTGCCAGGTCGCCGCCACCGCAGCCGAGGTCGAGCACCCGCGCACGACCGCTCGGTGGCAGCGCGGGGACGACGTGCGTCCGCCAGACCGCCCGCCACCCGCTGACCAGCGCGTTCACCACGGCGAACCGCCGGAACGTCCGGTCGAGCACCCGCGGGTCGCACCCGGGGTCGTCCATCAGCTCCTGCAGGACCGTGTCCCGCTGTCGGAGGTCGACCGCTCGGGCGCCGGGCTCACGTCCGCCGTCCGTGCCGCGCACGGTCCGTGGCCGGTCCGTCACGCCTCGACCGCCGTGAGCCTCGCGCTCTCCACCGTCAGCCCGGGACCGAACGCGACGGCCGCGACCGGCGATCCGGGCGCGAGGCCCTGCTCGACGGCGTCGCGGAGCACGAAGAGCACCGTCGCGCTCGACATGTTGCCGTGGTCGCGGAGCACGGCGCGGCTCGACGCGACCGCGCCGTCGGGCAGCTCGAGGGCGTCCTGCGCCCGGTCCAGGATCGCCCGTCCACCGGGGTGCACCGCCCACACCGGCACGTCGGCGAAGGTCTCGCCCTCGCCGAGCAGCGCGGTGACGGCAGCCGGCACGTGCACACCGACGAGCTTCGGGACGGCGGTGGAGAGCACCATCTCGAAGCCCTCGTCACCGATGTTCCACGCCATCTCGGACGCACCCTCGGGCACCGTCGCCGTCGCGAACCGCTCGATGCGCAGGCCCGGCCCGCCCGCCGCGACGACCGCTGCCGCCGCGCCGTCGCCGAAGACGCTGTTCGCGACGATCTGGTCCGGGTCGTCCGACGCGCGGACGTGCAGGGTGCAGAGTTCCGCGCAGACGACGAGCACGACCGCGTCGGGGTCCGCCTCGGCGAAGGCCGCCGCGATCCGCAGCGCCGGGAAGGCGGCGCAGCACCCCATGAAGCCGATGTGGTGTCGGAACACCCCGGCGGGCAGTCCGAGCTGGTCGACGACGTCGATGTCCGGTCCGGGCTGCGTGAACCCCGTGCACGAGACGGTCACCAGGTGGGTGACGTGGTCCGGTGCCACCCCGGCGCGCTCGACGGCGTCACGGGCGGCCGCGACGAAGAGCGCCGGAGCGAGGTCCCGGTAGCGGTCGTTGCGTGTGCCGGTGGACGGTGAGACGAGCGTTCCGGAGTCCTGTCGGAAGAGGCCGCCGGGCCGCGAGGCGTCGAGCTCCTCGATCACCGTGTGCCGGTGCTCCACGGCGGATGCGTCGAACGCCGCGGGCACGATCCGTGCGCCGAGGCGGCCGAGGCCGGGCTGCCCGGCGAACAGGTCACGCACCGAACCCTGGTCGAGGGTGGTGTCGGGGACGGCGGTCCCGATGGCGCGGATCGTTGCGGTCACGACCCATCCTGTCACCGGGTCGCTGACACGTCCCCAGGTTGGTCCGGTCCGGTCGGTGCCGCGACGGACGGGAGGCACGGTGCCAGCCGGCCCCGTGCCTCCCGTCCGTCGCGCCCGGACGCTACGACTGCTGCGCGCGCTCCAGGACCAGCTCGCGGACGCGGGCCGCGTCGGCCTGTCCCTGCATCGCCTTCATGACCGCGCCGATGATCGCGCCGGCTGCCTGGACCTTGCCGTCCTGGATCTTGGCGAGGACGTCCGGCTGGGCGGCGAGCGCCTGGTCGACCGCTGCGGTGAGGGCCGAGTCGTCGGAGACGACCTTGAGCCCACGGGCCTCGACGACCTGCGCCGGCGACCCCTCGCCCGCGATGACCCCCTCGAGCACCTGGCGCGCCAGACGGTCGGTCAGGTCACCGGACTCGACGAGCGCGATCGTCTCGGCGACGTGCTGCGGCGACACGAGGTCACCCGCTGCGGCGTCCTGCGCGTTCGCGACGCGGCTGATCTCGCCCGTCCACCACTTGCGCGCGGCCTGCGGGGAGGCACCGGCGGCGACCGTCGCCTCGACCTCGTCGAGCAGCCCGCCGTTGACGACGTCCTGGAACTCGAGGTCGCTGAAGCCCCAGTCCCCCTTGAGACGGCGGCGACGTGCGACGGGCGCCTCGGGCAGGGATGCCCGGAGTTCCTCGATGACCGCGGGGTCCGGCACGACCGGCAGCAGGTCGGGCTCCGGGAAGTAGCGGTAGTCGTCGGCGTCCGACTTCGGGCGGCCGGCCGAGGTGCGCCCGGTGTCCTCGTGCCAGTGCCGCGTCTCCTGCGTGATCGTGCCACCCGCGGCGAGGATCGCGGCCTGGCGCTGGATCTCGTAGCGGATGGCGCGCTCGACGGCGCGGAACGAGTTGACGTTCTTCGTCTCGGTGCGGGTACCCAGCTTCTCCTGACCCCAGGGGCGCAGCGAGATGTTCGCGTCGCAGCGCAGGTTGCCGCGCTCCATGCGGGCCTCGGAGACGCCGAGCGCGCGGACCAGGTCACGGATGACCTGGACGTACGCGGCGCCGAGCTCGGGAGCACGGTCCTTCGCGCCGAAGATCGGCTTGGTGACGATCTCGACGAGCGGGACGCCGGCGCGGTTGTAGTCGACGAGCGAGTACTCGGCGCCCTGGATGCGACCGGTGGCACCACCGACGTGCGTCAGCTTGCCCGCGTCCTCCTCCATGTGGGCGCGCTCGATCGGCACCTGGAAGATGGTGCCGTCGGCGAGCTCGACCTCGACCTCACCCTCGAACGCGATCGGCTCGTCGTACTGCGAGATCTGGTAGTTCTTCGGGTTGTCCGGGTAGTAGTAGTTCTTCCGGGCGAACCGCGAGGACTCCGCGATCGAGCAGCCGAGCGCGAGCCCGAGCTGGATCGAGTAGCGCACGGCCTGCTCGTTGACGACCGGCAGCGACCCGGGCAGCCCGAGGTCGACCGGGGTCACGTTCGTGTTGGGCTCGCCACCGAAGAAGTTCGGGGCGTCCGAGAACATCTTGGTCTTCGTCGCGAGTTCGACGTGGACCTCGAAGCCGAGCACCGGCTCGAAGCGCTCGAGCGCCTCGTCGAAGTCCATCAGCGCGTCCTTCTGCGCCATCAGATCACACCTTCCTGCGCAGCGGACTGCTGAGACTGGTCGAGGTCCGGGATGCTGTCGATGAGCGGGCGGCCCCACTGCTGCTCGAGCAGGCGCTCGAGCGCGGCGCCGTACCGGTAGAGGCGGGCGTCCTCGCGCTGCGGCGCCATGAGCTGCACACCGGTCGGCAGCGAGTCCTCGGGCGCGAGGCCGTTCGGGATGCTCATGCCGGGCACGCCGGCGAGGTTCGCCGGGATCGTCGTGAGGTCGTTGAGGTACATCGACAGCGGGTCGTCGAGGCGCTCCCCCAGCGGGAAGGCGGTCGTCGGCGCCGACGGGCTGATGAGCAGGTCGACCTGGTCGAACGCCGCCGCGAAGTCGCGCTGCACCAGGGTGCGGACCTTCTGCGCGGACCCGTAGTAGGCGTCGTAGTAGCCGGCGCTCAGCGCGTAGGTGCCGAGGATGATGCGGCGCTTGACCTCGGGGCCGAAGCCCGCTTCACGCGTCGCGGCCATGACGTCCTCGACGGTCGCACCGTTCTCGGGCGTGACGCGCAGGCCGAAGCGCACCGAGTCGAACTTCGCGAGGTTCGACGACGCCTCGGCCGGCAGGATCAGGTAGTACGCGCTGATCGCGTACGCGAACGACGGCGCGTCGATCTCGACGACCTCGGCGCCCGCCTGCTCGAGGATCGCGACCGTCTCCTGGAAGCGCTGCGTGACGCCGGCCTGGAAGCCCTCGCCCCCCGCGAGCTCCTTGACGACGCCGACCTTGAGCCCGCGGAGCGTGTCGGCCTGCAGGCCCTCGCGCGCAGCGGCGGCCATCGACGGCCAGGCGTCAGGGATCGACGTCGAGTCCTTCGGGTCGTGCCCGCCGATGACGTCGTGCAGCAGCGCGGCGTCGAGGACCGTGCGGGACACCGGACCGATCTGGTCGAGCGACGACGCGAGTGCGATCGCGCCGTACCGGCTGACCCCGCCGTAGGTCGGCTTCACACCGACCGTGCCCGTGACGGCACCCGGCTGGCGGATCGAGCCACCGGTGTCGGAGCCGAGGGCGAAGGGGGCCTCGTGCGCGGCGACCGCTGCCGCCGATCCCCCGCCGGAGCCGCCCGGGATCCGGTCGAGGTCCCACGGGTTGCGCGTCGGACCGTACGCCGAGAACTCGGTCGTCGAGCCCATCGCGAACTCGTCCATGTTGGTCTTGCCGAGCGGCACGAGGCCGGCGGCGCGGAGCTTCGCGACCGGGGTGGCGTCGTAGGGCGGCCGCCAGCCCTCGAGGATCTTCGACCCCGAGGTGGTCGGCATGTCCTGCGTGCACAGGACGTCCTTGATCGCGATCGGCACACCGGCGAGCGCGCCGAGGTCGTCGCCCGCGGCGCGACGCGAGTCGATCGACCGCGCTGCCGCCAGGGCGTTCTCGTTGACGTGCAGGAACGCGTGCACGTCGCCGTCGACCGCTGCGATCCGGTCGAGGTGGGCCTGCGTGGCCTCGACGCTCGAGACGTCGCGCGCCACCAGGGCGTCGGCGAGGGCGGCCGCGCTGAGGCGGGTCAGGTCGTCGGTCACTGCTCTTCTCCCAGGATTGCCGTCACGCGGAACCGTTCGCCGTCGGAGTCGGGCGCGCCGGAGAGCGCCTGCTCCTGGGTCAGCGTCTGCCCCACCACGTCGGGTCGGGTGACGTTGCCGAGCGGCACCGGGTGGCTCGTCGCCGGGACGTCGTCGGTCGCGACCTCGGCGACCTTGGCGACGCTCTCGACGATGTGCGACAGCTCCCCGGTCAGCTTCTCGATCTCGTCGGGCGTGAGTGCGATACGTGCGAGGTTCGCCAGGTGGGCGACCTGCTCGCTCGTGATGTCAGGCATGGTGCTCCGTCGATCGGTTCGTGGAATGCGCACCAGTCTATTGGCCGCGTCCAGCGGCGGCACCACGGTCACCGGGGCTGTGGAGAACCGGTACGCCAGGCCCGGTGCCGGTCCGGCGGACCGGCACCGGGCCTCCAGCCCGTCGCGTGCTCGCCGTCGCCGCCTACCCGTGCGACGGTGGCTGCTGGGTCGCCTCGCCCGTTCCGGTGCCCTGCGCGCCGCCGCCGGTGCCCGTCCCGGTCGACGTCGCGTCGGCACCCGCGCCCGGCTGCGAGCCGGCCCCGGC
>NZ_JBIQDQ010000013.1:0-102181 GCF_045370965.1 Curtobacterium sp. 179-B 9B NHS | reverse complement strand
CCGTCGGACCGCGACCGCCGGGGCCGCGTCGTGAGCGCCCTGGCGACCGTCGCCGCACGGGCGGACGCGACCACGGGCCTCCCGTCCGTCCACCCGGTGGTCCCGGACCGCGACGCCGCCGTCGTGCAGGCGTGGCTCGCCGCCCCGGCGTCCTCGTGGTGGGCGATGTCCGACCACGACACCGACGCGGTCCGCACGTACCTCCGTTCGGTGCAGGAGGACCCGGCGCAGGCGGGGTGGGTGCTCCGGTGGGAGGGCGAGCCCGTCGCGTACGCGGAGACCTACGACCCGGCGGCCGTGCTGCTCACCGACGTGTGGGACGCGGAACCGGGCGACGTCGGCATGCACCTGCTCGTCGCTCCGCCGCCCGACGAGGGACGTGTCCACGGGCTGACACGTGCCGTGATGCGAGCGGTGGTCGAGCACTGCCGCGACGCCCTCGGCGCGCAGCGGGTCGTCGTCGAGCCGGACGTGCGCAACACGGCGGTGCAGCGGAAGAACGCCGAGGTCGGGTTCCGTGTCCTGCGCGAGGTCGACGTCGACGGCAAGCGCGCGCTGCTGTCGGTCCTGGACACCGGCCGGATCGGCACGCCCGACGACGACGGACCCGCCGCGCACCTGCGGCCGGAGCACCTCGAGCCGGCCGAGCGGCACCTCGTCGCCAAGGCGATCGCGGAGTTCACGCACGAACGGTTGGTCGCCCCACGGCCCGACGGTGCGGGCTGGGTGCTCGACGCCGGGGACTCGACCTACCGCTTCCGCGCGCGGGTGCACACGCTCGAGCACTGGGTCGTCGACGAGGCCTCGCTCACCCGCAGCCGCGCGGGCGTCCCGGCGCCGCTCGATGCACAGGACCTCGTGCTCGCGCTGCACGAGCAGCTCGGGATCCCCGACGCCCTCCTCGGGACGTACCTGGAGGAGATCGCCTCGACGCTCGCCAGCGCCGCGGCGAAGCACCGGCGCGGCGGCCCCTCCGCCGCGCAGCTCGCCCGCGGCCGGTCGGACGGCGACGTGGTCGCGGGGTTCCAGGACGCCGAGGCCGCGATGACCGAGGGGCACCCGGCGTTCGTCGCCGCGAACGGGCGGATCGGGTTCGGGCTCGACGAGTACCGCGCGTTCGCCCCCGAGTCCGGCGGGCGCTTCCGGTACCGGTGGCTCGCAGCCCGTCGTGAGCACACGCACCTGGCGCTCGCCGCGGACCGGTCCGAGCACCATCACTGGGACGCCGAGCTCGACGCGTCGACGGTCGCGCGCTTCCACGAGGTGCTCGACCGACGCGGGCTCGACCCCGCGGAGTACACGTGGTTCCCGGTGCACCCCTGGCAGTGGCAGCACCGGATCGCGGTGACGTTCGCCCCGGACCTCGGGCGGCAGGACCTCGTCGACCTCGGCGAGGGGCCGGACGACCACCAGCCGCAGCAGTCGATCCGCACCGCGTTCAACCGTTCCCGGCCGGAGCGGTCGTACGTGAAGACGGCGCTCGCCGTGCAGAACATGGGCTTCCTGCGGGGAATGTCACCGGCGTACATGCGGACCGCGCCCGCGGTGAACGACTGGGTGGCCGACCTCGTGGGGTCCGATCCGGTCCTGGCCGACGCCGGCTTCGGGGTGCTCCGCGAGCACGCGGCGATCGGGTACACGGGGGACGTCTGGCACCGGATCGGGGCCGTGTCCGCGCAGCAGGGTGCACCGCAGCGGAAGATGCTCGCGGCGCTCTGGCGGGAGAGCCCGGTGCCGCGCCTGCTGCCGGGGGAGCGGCCGATCACCATGGCGGCGCTGCTCCACCGGGACGCGAGGGGGCGGTCGGTGGCTGCTGCGCTCGTCGCGGAGTCGGGGCTCGACGCCGCGTCGTGGGTCGAGCGGTACCTTCACGCGTACCTCCGCCCCGTCGTGCACTGCCTCACCGAGCACCAGCTGCTGTTCATGCCGCACGGCGAGAACCTCGTGCTCGTGCTGCGCGACGGTGCGGTGTCCCGCGTGTTCATGAAGGACATCGGGGAGGAGGTCGTGGTCGTCGGGGACGTCCCGGTGCCCGCCGGGATCGAGCGGATCGTGCACCCCGTGGACGACGACGAGGCGGCGCTCGGCGTCTTCACCGACGTGTTCGACGGGGTGCTCCGGTACCTCGCGGCGATCCTCGACGACGACGGAGTCCTGCCGAGCCGCGTCTTCTGGCGGCTCGTCGGCTCCTGCGTGGACGACGCCGCGGCGGGACGGGCGCGGCCGATCGACCTCCGCGTGCCGGACTTCGAGCACTCGTGCCTGAACCGGCTGCAGCTGCGGAACACCCTGCAGATGGTCGACCTGTCGGCGCAGACCGACTCGCTCATCCGGGCGGGTCGCACGGCGAACCCCGTCGCACGCTGAGGGTCCGCTCACACGGGCGGCTCCGGGCCGGTCCCGCGGGCGGCGGGCACGCTCCCGCGGGTCCGGTCGTGGCAGGCTGGCAGGGTGACCAGCGCCGTGCAGCTCATCCGCTCCGACCGACTCAGCTCCGTGGCGGAGTACGCGTACGCCGCCACCGCGCCTGCCGGTGCCCGACTGGTGTTCCTCGCCGGGGCCTGCCCGCTCGACGAGCAGGGTCGCACCGTCGCCGTGGGGGACCACCGTGCCCAGGCCGCTCGGTGCATGGCCAACCTCGAGACGGCGCTCGCCGCGGCCGGCGCCGGACTCGGCGACCTCCTGCACACCCGCGTGCTCGTGGCGTCGTCCGACCGGGCCGACCTCGTCGCCGCGTGGGAGGTCGTCCGGGCCGCGATGGGGGACCACGACGTGCCCAGCACGCTGACGGGGGTGACCGTCCTCGGCTACGACGACCAGCTCGTCGAGGTCGAGGGCGTGGCCGCCCTGGTGGACTGACGTCCGTGGACACCCGCACGACCGACCGGCCCCCGCACCGTCGCTGGCGGTACCTCGGACTCGTCGCGCTCGGCGGTGCGATCGGCACCGGCGTGCGGGCTGCGCTCGCCGCAGCGTTCCCCGCGGTGGACGGCATCAGCTGGACGATCCTCGGCATCAACGTCGTCGGAGCGTTCTGCCTCGGGGTGCTCCTGGAGGCACTCGCGCACGCGGGTCCGGACCTCGGCCGACGTCGGGCGCTCCGGCTGTTCGTCGGCACGGGCGTCCTCGGTGGTTTCACGACCTACTCGACCCTCGCCGACGACACCGCCCGGCTGCTCGACGTCGGGCGGTGGGGCGCCGGCGCCGGGTACGCGCTGCTGTCGGTGGTGCTCGGGCTGGCCGCCGCGGCAGCGGGAGCGTGGGTCGCCGGCGCTCGGCGCTCCCGGGGCGCTCGGAGCGGGGGTGCCCGGTGACCGTGCTCGGACTCCTGCTGGTCTCCCTCGGCGGCGGGGTCGGCGCTGCGCTGCGCTGCTGGCTCGACGGCACCGTCAAGGCCCGGGTGGACGGCACCGCGCTCGGACGCTTCCCGCTCGGCACGCTCGTCATCAACGTCACGGGATCGCTCGTGCTCGGGCTCGTCACCGGGCTCGGGGAGACCGGCGCCCTCGGCCCCTCGGTGGTCGCCGTGCTCGGGACGGGCATGATGGGCGGGTACACGACGTTCTCGACGGCGAGCGTCGAGACCGTGCAGCTCCTCCGATCCGGCAAGACCCGGACCGCCGTCCTGAACGGCCTCGGGATGCTCGTCGTCTCGGTCGGCGCAGCCGCGCTCGGCCTGCTCATCGGAAGGAACACATGACCTCGGAACGCCCCGGCGAACTCGTCCTCGTCCGCCACGGAGAGACGGAGTGGTCGAAGAGCGGTCAGCACACCGGCCGCACCGACATCCCGCTCACCGACGAGGGCATCGAGCAGGCGAAGCGCGCCGGCCGGTACCTCGCCGACCGCACCTTCGCGCTCGCGCTCTCGAGCCCGCTGCAGCGCGCGCGGGACACCGCTGCGCTCGTCGGCGTCGACCCCGAGCTCGACGAGGACCTGTACGAGTGGGACTACGGCGCGTACGAGGGCCTGACCACCCCGCAGATCAAGGTCAAGCGGCACGGCCCGTGGGACCTCTGGACCGACGGGGTCCCTGCCGGCGACACCCCGGGGGAGAACGCCGCCGAGGTCCGGGTCCGCGTCGAGCGGGTCCTGAACCGCGTCCGTCCGGTCCTCGCCGAGGGCGACGACGCGATCGTGGTCGCGCACGGACACGTGCTCCGCGCGCTCGGTGCCGCCTGGATCCGCCTCGCGCCGCAGGACGGAGCCGTGCTCAAGCTCGGCACCGCCACCGTGAGCTCGCTCGGCTACGAGCACGGCCGCCCCGTCATCGACTCCTGGAACGTCGCCCCGCGCGACTGACGCGCGCGCGCTGGTGCGTCCTGCTCCCGCACGACCCGGGGCACGTCGCGCCACGTGTTCCCGCGGCGCGACGTGCTCGCAGTCGTGCGCGCGACAGGCGACCCGGTTGCGGTCGGGAGGCGCGGTGCGGGCTGACCACGCGCCTCCCGTCCGGCGCGCGCTCGCTGGTGCGTCCTGCTCCCGCACGACCCGGGGCACGTCGCGCCACGTGTTCCCGCGGCGCGACGTGCTCGCGGCTGTGCGCGCGACAGCGGCGCCGGCACCGGCGCGCCGCGTCGGCGCCGCGCCCCGTCAGACGGTGCGGATCGCGCTCGTCGCGCCGAGCGGCCGGCCTCGTCGACGCTCGACGAACCGCCCGACCACCAGGAGCGCGACGCTCACGAGCGCACCGAGCAGCGTCTGCGCGATGCGGTCGAGTGCGAGGAGCTCCGGCGCCTCGGGCAGGCTCAGCCACGACACGGCGAGCGCGAGCGGCGTGAGGAAGAGCAGGGTCACGGCGTAGTGCCGCGCGACGAAGATCTCCGCGAAGAACTGCCCGACGACGGCGATCACGACGATCCACCAGACGCTCGGCTCGAGCAGCAGGATCCCCACGGCCACGACCGTGCCCCCGACGGTGCCGACCACCCGCTGCCAGGCGCGACGCAGCGTGTGCCGCTGCCGGAGCGCGGGGAGCGTCGACACCACAGCGATCACCGCCCAGTACGGGTGTCCGAGCCCGGGGATCGTGACGGCGACCGCTCCGGCCACGACGGACCCGACGACGTTGAGGGCGACGGTCTCCCGCAGCGCCGGCGTGCGCAGGACGTCGAGCGTGCGGTGCTTGCGTGCCGCCAGCGGCCGGAAGCGGTGCGGCGCCCGTGGGTGCAGGAGTCGACGGAGCACCGCGCCCGACATCGCCACGAGCCACGCCCACGCGACCGAGCCGACGATGATCAGCAGGACCGTCGGCAGGTCGGCGGGCCGCAGCGGGACGAGCGAGGAGACGACGAACGCGAAGACCGGGAAGATCGGCTGCGCGGGGATCGTCTGCAGCGCCGTGAGCGTGCACACGGCGACGACGAGCACCACCACGAGCCCGACCGCCTGCAGCCACAGCGGGTGCCCGAGCAACGCGACGCCGATGCCCGCGAGCATGCACGCCGCCTGGAGCGCACCGGCGACGCCGGTCGTGACGGCACGCTGGCGGTACGGCTCGGTCGCGCCGAAGATCGCCGTGAAGCCGGCGAACATCGCGAACGCCGCGTAGCCCGGCATCCCCAGGGCGATGAGCAGCGCGAGCGGTGCGCCGCCCGCGATCGCGGCGCGGGCTGCGCCCTCGAGGTTGGTGGTCCGGGTCGAGTGCGCAGGCGTCGTCATGTCGTCACCATCTTCCCACCGCGACGGGTGTCGCCGACGCGGGTCGCCTCGTCCGAACCGCACCACGGCCGGACGGGAGGCGCGTGGCGGCGCCGAACCGCGCCTCCCGTCCGTCCCGGCCCGCGTTGGTATACCAACCTGCTAGACTCGCCGGACCGAGCCGCGAGAGCGGTACCGCAACGTCGATGAGGAAGGGCCGGGCCGATGGGAAAGACGCTCGCCGAGAAGGTGTGGGACGACCACGTCGTGGTCAAGGGCGAGGACGGGAGCCCGGACCTCCTCTACATCGACCTCCACCTCGTGCACGAGGTCACGAGCCCGCAGGCCTTCGACGGCCTCCGCCAGGCCGGCCGCCCGGTGCGTCGCCTCGACCTGACCATCGCGACCGAGGACCACAACACCCCGACCCTCGCGATCGACCGGCCCATCGCCGACCCGACGAGCCGCACGCAGATCGAGACCCTGCGTCGCAACTGCGAGGAGTTCGGCGTCCGTCTGCACTCGCTCGGCGACAAGGAGCAGGGCATCGTCCACGTGGTCGGCCCGCAGCTCGGCCTGACGATGCCCGGCATCACCGTCGTGTGCGGCGATTCGCACACGTCGACCCACGGTGCGTTCGGTGCGATGGCGTTCGGCATCGGCACGAGCGAGGTCGAGCACGTCCTCGCCACCCAGACCCTGCCGCTGAAGCCGTTCAGGACGATGGCGATCACGGTCGAGGGCACCCTGCGCCCGGGCGTCACGGCGAAGGACATCATCCTCGCCGTGATCGCGAAGATCGGCACCGGCGGCGGGCAGGGCTACGTGCTGGAGTACCGCGGCTCGGCGATCCGCTCGCTCTCGATGGAGGGGCGCATGACGATCTGCAACATGTCGATCGAGGCCGGTGCCCGCGCCGGCATGGTCGCCCCCGACCAGACCACCTACGACTACGTGCAGGGCCGCGATCACGCACCGACCGGTCAGGACTGGGACGACGCCGTCGCGTACTGGGACACGCTGGCGACCGACGACGACGCCGTCTTCGACGCCGAGGTCTTCATCGACGCGGACGAGCTCGAGCCCTTCGTCACGTGGGGCACGAACCCCGGCCAGGGCGTGTCGCTGTCCGAGACGGTCCCGGACCCCGCGGGCTACAGCGACCCGAACGACCAGGCCGCCGCGCAGCGTGCGCTGGAGTACATGGACCTCGAGGCCGGCACACCGATGAAGGACATCGCGGTCGACGCGGTCTTCATGGGGTCGTGCACGAACTCGCGCATCGAGGACCTCCGGGCCTTCGCGTCGGTCATCCGGGGACGGAAGAAGGCCGACGGCGTGCGGGTCATGGTCGTGCCGGGGTCCGCCCGGGTCCGGCTCGAGGCCGAGGCCGAGGGGCTGGACAAGGTGTTCACCGACTTCGGCGCGGAGTGGCGGTTCGCCGGCTGCTCGATGTGCCTCGGCATGAACCCCGACCAGCTCGCACCGGGGGAGCGGTGCGCGAGCACCTCGAACCGCAACTTCGAGGGGCGGCAGGGCAAGGGCGGCCGCACGCACCTGGTCTCGCCGCTCGTCGCCGCCGCCACCGCGGTCCGGGGCACGCTGTCGAGCCCGTGGGACCTGGAGACCGACGACGCGATCGCGACGGTCACCGACGACACCGCCGCGACGGCAGCGACCGCTGAAGGAGCCAACTGATGGACAAGATCACCACCGTCACCGGGATCGCCGCGCCGCTGCAGCGCTCGAACGTCGACACCGACCAGATCATCCCCGCGGTCTACCTCAAGCGCGTCACGAAGACCGGCTTCGAGGACGCCCTGTTCGCCGGGTGGCGCCAGGACCCCGACTTCGTGCTGAACCAGCCCGTCTACCAGGGGGCGCAGGTGCTGGTCGCGGGCCCGGACTTCGGGACCGGGTCGAGCCGCGAGCACGCGGTCTGGGCGCTCCGCGACTTCGGCTTCCGCGTGGTGGTGTCGAGTCGTTTCGCGGACATCTTCAAGGGCAACGCGGGCAAGCAGGGCCTGGTCACCGCGATCGTGACCGAACCGGAAGTCGAGGCACTCTGGGCCGAGATCGCGGCGAACCCGGGCATCGAGGCGACCGTCGACCTGGTCGCGCAGCGCGTGTCGCTCGGCGCGGTGGACGTGCCCTTCGAGATCGACGCCTACACTCGTTGGCGGTTGATGGAAGGGCTCGACGACATCGGGCTCACCCTCCGTGACGAGTCCTCGATCACGGAGTTCGAATCCCGCCGCTCCCGATGGCGGCCGAAGACATTGCCGGTGAAGTAGTGAACTCCCTCGTACAGGACGCAGCAGCAGCAGGGGCCCGCGTCGGCCTCAAGTCGGACGAGATCGTCATCCGGGGCGGCAAGCCGCTCGTGGGGCGCATCGAGGTCCGCGGCGCGAAGAACCTCGCGACCAAGGCGATGGTCGCCTCGCTGCTCGGCGACACCCCGTCGATCCTCAAGGACGTGCCGGACATCTCCGACGTGAAGGTCGTCCGCGGCCTGCTCGAGGTGCACGGTGTGCGGATCACGGACCCTGCACGAGGCGAGCTCATCCTCGACCCGGCGAACGTCGAGTCGGCGCACTTCGCCGAGATCGACGCCCACGCCGGCTCGAGCCGCATCCCGATCCTGTTCTGCGGTCCGCTGCTGCACAAGCTCGGCGAGGCCTTCATCCCCGACCTCGGCGGCTGCCGCATCGGCGACCGTCCGATCGACTTCCACCTCGACGCCCTGCGCGCGATGGGTGCCGTGGTCGACAAGCAGCTCAACGGCATCCACCTCACGGCCCCGGACGGTCTCAAGGGTGCGAAGATCGAACTGCCGTACCCGAGCGTCGGGGCGACCGAGCAGGTCCTGCTCTCGTCGGTCCTGGCCGAGGGCGTCACCGAGCTCCGCAACGCGGCGATCGAGCCCGAGATCATGGACCTCATCGCGATCCTGCAGAAGATGGGCGCGATCGTCACGGTCGAGCCGAGCCGCACGATCTTCATCGAGGGCGTCGAGTCGCTGCGCGGGTACACGCACCGCGCGATCAACGACCGCAACGAGGCCGCGAGCTGGGCCTCCGCCGCGCTCGCCACCAACGGCGACATCTTCGTCGAGGGTGCCGACCAGCAGGACCTCATGACGTTCCTCAACGTCTTCCGCAAGGTGGGTGGCGGGTTCGACATCCAGGAGGACGGCATCCGCTTCTACCGCGAGCGCGAGACCCTGCGCCCGGTCGTCGTCGAGACTGACGTCCACCCCGGCTTCATGACGGACTGGCAGCAGCCGCTCGTCGTCGCGCTGACCCAGGCCGAGGGCACGAGCATCGTGCACGAGACCGTGTACGAGAACCGCTTCGGCTTCACCGACGCCCTGAACGAGATGGGTGCCGACATCGTCGTGCACAAGGAGGGGCTGCCCGGGCACGACCGCCGTGTCGCCCGCCGCCCGTTCGAGCAGGCCGCGGTCATCACCGGCCCGACGACGCTGCACGCCGCGAACGTCCGCGTGCCCGACCTGCGCGGCGGCTTCAGCCACCTCATCGCCGCCCTGACGGCCGAGGGCGAGTCGCACATCACGAACGTCGGCATCATCAGCCGCGGGTACGAGCACTTCATCCCGAAGCTGCGCAAGCTCGGCGCCGACTTCGACTTCGCGGGCTAGGCGCGTGGAGGGCACGACGGGCGGCGACGGCACGGCGAGCGGCGCGGGTGACGGCCTGGAGGCACGGCGTGCGTCCGCCTCCGACGTCACCACGGGCCTCCCGAACCCGGGGCGCCGGTGGCGGCGCGGCGAGCTGAACACCGCCTTCCGCATCACGGCGTCCGTGGTGATCCCGGTCTTCCGGTTCACCGCCCGCTACCACTGGCACGGACCGAAGCGCCTGCCGGAGGGCGGCGCCTTCGTGCTGGCCCCGAACCACTTCACGAACATCGACCCGCTCGTGGTCGGCACCGCCGTCTGGCTGTCCCGCCGTGCGCCGCGGTTCCTCGCGAAGGCGTCGATCTTCCGGGTGCCGGTCGTCGGCAAGCTCATGGCCGGTATGGGGCAGATCCCGGTCGAGCGTTCCGGCCGCACGCGCCTGAACGACCCGCTCGGCGGCGGCAGGTCCGTCATCGAGCAGGGTGGAGCGATCATCGTCTACCCCGAGGGCACGCTCACCCGTGACCCCGACCTGTGGCCCATGCGCGGCAAGACCGGCGCGGTGCGGATCGCGCTCGAGAACGACGTCCCGCTCATCCCGATGGCCCACTGGGGCACGCAGCGGATCATGGGCCGGTACGCGAAGAAGCTCCGGCTGTTCCCGCCGTCGCGCGTCGACGTGATCGTCGGCGACCCGGTCGACCTGTCGGCGTACCGCGGGAAGCCGCTCGACCAGAAGACCCTGCTGGCGGCGACCGACCTGCTCATGCGCCGGATCACCGAGCTGCTCGAGGAGCTCCGTGGCGAGCAGGCACCGGCGACCCGGTGGGACCCGGCCGCCAACGACCAGAAGGAGACCGGGAAGTTTGACTGACGACCGCTCGGGCCTGCGCCCGCACGACGACCACCCGGACCCCGCCGTGGCAGCCCCAGGCGCCGTCGACACCGCAGCCATCCGCGTGGTCATGCAGTCCACCGACAAGCCGCGCGTCGCCGTCATCGGTGCGGGCAGCTGGGGGACCACCTTCGCGAAGGTGCTGGCCGAGGGCGGTGCCGACACCGTCGTCTGGGCACGTCGGCCCGAGGTCGCACGGGAGATCACCGAGACGAAGCGGAACTCCGACTACCTGCCGGGCATCAACCTGCCGCGCACGCTGACCGCGTCGACGTCGCTGTCCGCGGTGCTCGACGGCGCCGAGCAGGTGTACGTGTCGGTGCCGTCGCAGACGCTCCGGTCGAACCTGTCCGCGATCGCGCCGCTGCTGCCCGAGGGCGTCCCCGTCGTGAGCCTGATGAAGGGCGTCGAGAAGGCCACGGGCCTGCGGATGAGCGAGGTCCTGCACGAGGGTCTCGGCATCGATCGCGACCGGATCGCGGTCGCGAGCGGACCGAACCTGGCGCTCGAGATCGCCCGTCGGCAGCCGACCGCCGCGGTCGTGTCGTCGACGTCGCTCGAGACGGCGACCGCGGTGGCCGCGGTCGCCACGAACCCGTACTTCCGCTCGTTCACGAACACCGACGTCATCGGCACGGAGTTCGGCGGCGTGCTGAAGAACCTCATCGCGGTCGCGATCGGCATCGTCGACGGCGTCGGCTACGGCGAGAACACCAAGGCGTCGATCATCACCCGCGGGCTCGCCGAGATGACCGACTTCGCGGTGTCGCTCGGTGCGCAGCCGTCGACCCTGTCCGGGCTCGCCGGCCTCGGCGACCTGATCGCGACCTGCCAGTCCCCGCTGTCGCGGAACAACACGGCCGGCCGCCTGCTCGGTCAGGGGTACCGCTTCGACGAGGTCGTGCGCCAGATGAACCAGACCGCGGAGGGCCTGGCATCGGTGGCCCCGATCCTCGAACTGGCGGCGGCGAACGGCGTCGACATGCCCATCGTCGGCCAGGTGGCCGAGGTCCTCGCCGGTAGGCTCGACCCGCGCAACATCGCGCCGCACCTCACCGAGACCGACGAGCCGCAGGGCGAGTGACCGGTCCGGTCCCGACCACCAAGGGGACTGCCATGCCCACGATCGCTCCCGCTCCCACGACCGTCGCCGTGCTGTTCGGCGGCCGGTCCAGCGAGCACGAGATCAGCTGCGTGACCGCCGGCGGGATCATGGACGTCGTCGATCGCTCGGTCTACGCGGTCGTGCCGATCGGCATCACGAAGGAGGGCGCCTTCACCCTGCAGTCCGACGACCCGGCACAGTGGGCGCTCCGGGACGGTGCGCTCCCCGTCGTGCCGGACAACGGCACCCGTGTGGCGTTCCCCACGTCGCCAGCCACGAACGAGCTGGTCGTGTCGCACCCGGACGGCTCGGTCACGACGATCGCGGTCGACGTGGCGTTCCCGATCCTGCACGGTCCGTTCGGTGAGGACGGCACGGTCCAGGGGCTCCTCGAGGTCGCCGGGCTGCCGTACGTCGGCGACGGCGTCCTCGCGAGCGCCCTGGCGATGGACAAGCACACCGCGAAGGCCGTGCTCGAGCACGCCGGGCTGCGGGTCGCGCCCTGGACGACCGTGCTCCGCCGGCAGTGGTCGGCCGACCCCGACGGCGTCGCCGAGGCCGTCGCGGTGCACGGGTGGCCGCTCTTCGTGAAGCCGGCCCGCGCCGGGTCGAGCATGGGCGTGTCCCGGGTCGACGAGCCGTCGCAGCTCGCGGCCGCGATGGACCTGGCGTTCGCGCACGACGCGAAGGTGATCGTCGAACCGCGCGTCGTCGGGCGCGAGGTCGAGGTCGCGGTGCTCGAGGGCCGCGACGGTGTCCCGCGCACGAGCCTGCCGGGCGAGATCGTCGTGGCGGAGGACGGTTTCTACGACTTCGCGTCGAAGTACCTGGGCGGCGACGAGGCGCTCCTCTGCCCCGCGCCCCTGACCGCCGACGAGACCGACGCGATCCGGTCGATCGGTGCACGGGCGTTCGAGGCGATCGGCGGTGCGGGTCTCGCGCGCGTGGACTGCTTCCTGACCGACGACGGCTTCGTCGTGAACGAGGTCAACACCATGCCGGGGTTCACGCCGCTGTCGATGTACCCGCGCTGCTGGGCGGCGTCCGGGATGTCCTACGGCGAACTCGTCGCCGAGCTCATCGAGCTGGGACGGGTCGCCGTCCGCTGACGTCCGGCGTCGCGTGCAGCAGGCCGTGCGCGCCGCACGCGGTCGTCAGCCCTGGACGTCCGAGGGGTCGAGGCAGCGGTGCCCGTCCTCCGGCAGCGTCGACACGACGTCGGACAGGTCCTGCACGACCTGGTCGGTGGTCTTCGTCGAGTCGATGACGACCTGCACCGCCGGTGACCGGCCGAAGGTCGTGTAGACGACCTGCGCCCCGCGGTCGTCGCGGATCCAGTCGACCCCGCCCTTGCTGAAGCACGGCAGGTCGGACACCGTCGGCACCGCGACGCCGCAGTGGTAGAGCGCTGCGGCCGGGTCGCCCCACGCGGCCGTCGACTGCGCGTTCGTGTTCCGCAACGGCAGGTCGTTCCCGACGGTCGTGGGGAGGCGGACCTGCACGGCTGCGCACGCGGCGGTGTCGGCGGACGGAGCGGGTGCCATCGACACGGCGTTCGTGCACCCGGTCAGCCCGGCGGCGAGTGCCACGGCGACACCCGCGATCGCGGTCCAGCGGAAGGGTCGGCGCACGGTGTCCATCGACGTCCAGGCTACCGTTGCGGACGTGGACGAGATGGACGACGCCTGGACCGGACCGACCGTGGGACAGCTGGGGGAGCTCGCCGTGCTGGACCGGATCGTCCGTCGACTGCCGGCGGGTGCACCGGACGTCGGTCCCGGTGACGACTGCGCCGTCGTCGCGGCCCCGGACGGCCGGTTCGTCGTCACGACGGACATGATGGTGCACGGGCCCGACTTCCGGTGGGCGTGGTCGTCGCCGGCGGACGTCGGGTGGAAGGCGGCAGCGACGAACCTGTCCGACGTCGCAGCGATGGGCGCGACGCCGAGCGGACTCGTGATCGCCCTGGCCGCGCCGCAGGAGACCCCCGTCGCGGTGCTCGAGTCCTTCGCGGACGGGGTGCGGGCTGCCGTGGACGCGCTCTCCCCGGGCTGCGGCGTGGTCGGCGGGGACCTGTCGACCTCGGCCGTGTTCACGGTCTCGGTGACGGCGTTCGGCGACCTCGGCGGGCGAGCGCCGGTGCTCCGCTCGGGTGCTCGCCCCGGGGACGTCCTCGCGGTCTCGGGGGAGCTCGGCCGCGCCGCTCGTGGCCTCGCACGGCTGTTCCGCGACGGCGTCGACGCGCACGGGGAGCCCTCGCGGTCGGCGACCGTCGCGAGCGGCGCGGACACCGACCCCGACGTGGACCGGCAGCGTCGCCCGGTCCCGCCGATCGCCGACGGTCCGCGCGCGGCCACGGCCGGGGCGACCGCGATGCTCGACCTGTCCGACGGGTTGGCGATCGACGCCGGGCGGCTCGCCCGGGCCAGTCGGGTGACGCTCGACCTCGACATCGACCCGGACGCCGACGGTGTCGCGGGCGCCGACGACCTCGCACTGCACGGCGGCGAGGACCACGGGCTGCTCGCGACCTTCTCGCCCGGCGTGGCGCTGCCCGGCGGCTTCCGGCGCATCGGCGCGGTCGTCGCCCGCGGCGGCGCGGACCTGGTGCGCGGAGGCGAGCCGGTCCCGACGACCGGGTGGGACCCGTACGCCGACTGGGACGGCGCCGCGGGCTGACCGTCGGGGCCGCGCCGGGCCTCCCGGCCGCCCGATCGCGCGACCGCGCGCGTCCGACCGCCTGCGTCAGGCCGGGGTGACGGCCTCCCACGCCACGGTCTCGCCGTAGCTGCGCTTGCTGAAGGGCTCCAACCCGGCCGGCCACGTCGGCTCCGGCGACCGCTTGCTCCGCTCGACGACGACCACCGCGCCCGCCGTCAGGCGCGGCACGAGTGCTTCGAGCACGTCCGCGATCTCCTGCTCGGCGACCTCGTACGGCGGGTCGACGAAGACGAGGTCGAAGGTCCGCACCGTGCTCCGCAGGTAGCCGAGCGCCGGCTGGGGCTGCACGTCGATCCGCACCCCCGGCACCCGCTGCTGCACGGCCTTCGCGTTCGCCCGGCACGCCTGCGCGGCAGCGGACGCGCGGTCGACGAGCACGACCTCCGCCGCCCCGCGGGACGCCGCCTCGAGCCCGAGCGCGCCCGTCCCGGCGTAGAGGTCCGCGACCGAGGTGCCCTCCACGAGCCCGCGCGCGCCGAGCGACGAGAACAGGGCCTCGCGCACGCGGTCGCTCGTCGGCCGGGTGCCGGACTTCGGCACCCGGAGCGTCGTGGAACCGGCGGCGCCGGCGATGATGCGGGTCATGCAGCCACCGTAGCGGCGTGCACGGTCTCCACAGGCCGGACGGGAGGCGCGCGGTGCGTCGGACCGGCCCGGTACCGTGGTCGCGTGGTCACCTCCGACACCCCCGACACCGAGGCGCCGCCGGTGCGGCCCGACCTCGGCCCCGCGCCCCTCGACGCCCGGCTGGGCGGGGTCCTCGGCGGGCGGACGGCGAAGGCGATCGAGAAGGCCTTCGGGTACCGCACCGTCGGTGAGTTCCTCGAGCACGCACCCCGGCGGTACGCGGAGCGCGGCGCCCTGACGGCGCTCGACTCGCTCGCGATCGGCGAGTCGGTCACGATCGTGGCCGAGGTCATCGACGTGCGCGAACGGACCATGCGCGCTCGACGCGGGTCGATCCTCGAGGCGAAGATCGGTGACGGCAAGGGCCTGCTCACGCTCACCTTCTTCAACCAGGGGTGGCGCACGAAGGACCTCGTGCCCGGTGCCCGTGGGATCTTCGCCGGCAAGGTCGGCGACTACCGGGGTGCGCGGCAGCTGGCCCACCCGGACTACGAGCTGTTCGACCGCGACGACCCCCGCGCGACGGCGGACCCCGAGGACGAAGAGGCGATCCGCTGGTCACGGCAGCCCATCCCGATCTACCCGGCGACGGCGTCGCTGACCTCGTGGCAGATCGCGAAGGCGATCGCCGTCGTCCTCGACACCCTGCCCGACGTGCCCGACCCGATCCCGGCACCCGCGCGAACGCGACTCGGCCTGGTGCCGTTCCGCCGAGCACTCGAGCTCCTGCACCGTCCGGAGAAGGTCGCCGACTTCAAGCGCGCGCAGGACGCGCTGCGCTACCGCGAGGCGTTCGTGCTGCAGACCGCCCTCGTGCAGCGGCGCATCGCTGCCCGGGCGACCGCTGCCACCCCGCGTCGGGCGGCGCCCGGCGGGACCCTCGAGCGTTTCGACGCCTCGCTGCCGTTCACCCTGACCGACGACCAGCAGGTGGTGGGGGCCGAGATCGCGCACGACCTGGCGGGGGACTGGCCGATGCACCGGCTGGTGCAGGGCGAGGTGGGCTCCGGCAAGACCCTGGTCGCGATCCGGGCGATGCTGACGGTCGCCGAGTCCGGTGGGCAGTCGGCCCTCATCGCCCCGACCGAGGTGCTCGCGGCGCAGCACCTCCGGTCGATCGTGAAGTTCCTCGGGCCCGACCTGGCGGCCGAGCTCCGGCCGGTCATCCTGACGGGCTCGCAGTCGACCGACGAACGGCGCCGGGCACTGCTCGCGGCGGCATCCGGCAGCTCACGGCTCGTCGTCGGCACGCACGCGCTGCTGGGCGACCGGGTCGACTTCGCGGAGCTCGGCCTGGTCGTGGTCGACGAGCAGCACCGGTTCGGCGTCGAGCAGCGCGAGGCCCTGCGGACGAAGGGCGCGACCCCACCCCACGTGCTCGTCCTCACCGCGACGCCGATCCCGCGCACCGTCGCGATGACGGTGTTCGGCGACCTCGACGTGTCCACCATCACCGGGCTGCCGTCGGGCCGTGCCGGGGTCGAGACCTTCGCCGTCGGGCTGGCCGAGCACCCTGGGTGGGAGGGGCGCATCTGGACCCGGATGGCCGAGGAGCTCGCCGACGGGCGGCAGGCCTTCGTGGTCTGCCCGGCGATCGACGACGCCCACGCCGAGGACGACGGCGGCCCCGAGCCCGCCGAGGACGACGCGCCGAAGCACGCACCGGCGACGGTGCTCGCGACGGCCGAGCGGATGCGGGCCATGCCGGTCCTGCAGGACCGACGGATCGAGGTCCTGCACGGGCGGATGACCGCGGACGAGAAGGACCGCGTCATGACGTCCTTCGCGGCCGGCGACGTCGACGTGCTCGTCGCGACGACCGTGATCGAGGTCGGCGTGGACGTGCCGAACGCGTCGATGATGGCGGTGCTCGACGCCGACCGCTTCGGGGTCTCCCAGCTCCACCAGCTGCGCGGTCGCATCGGTCGTGGGCAGTACGCCGGGGTGTGCCTGCTCGTGACGACGGCCGAGGCCGAGACGACCGCACGCGAGCGCGTCGACGCGGTGGCGGCGTCCGACGACGGCTTCGAGCTCGCCCGCGTCGACCTGGAGCTCCGGCGCGAGGGCGACGTGCTCGGCGAGCGGCAGTCCGGCGGCCGGTCGTCGCTGAACCTGCTCCGCGTCGTCGAGCACGCCGACCTCATCGTCGACGCACGCGGCGAGGCCGAACGCGTGCTCGAGCCCGACCCCGAGCTGCGGGACCACCCCGCCCTGCGCGAAGCCCTGGCACGGCGGCTCGACGAGTCCGACGCCGCGTTCCTCGGGAAGAACTGACGCCGGCGGCCGGTAGCGTGACGGACATGGCCCAGATCGCCGTCGTCCCCGGATCCTTCGACCCCGTGACCCTCGGGCACCTCGACGTCATCGGGCGTGCTGCTCGGCTGTTCGACGAGGTGCACGTGCTCGTCGTCCACAACCCGGACAAGCAGCCCGCGATGTTCGCCGCCGCCGACCGGGTGCGGTTGATCGAGCAGTCCCTCGTCGAGACCGGGGCGCCGGACAGCGTCCGGGTCGGGGAGTGGACCTCCGGCCTGCTCGTCGACTACTGCCGACAGGTGGGTGCGGGTGTGCTCGTGAAGGGTGTGCGCTCGGGCGAGGACGTCGCGTACGAGACCCCGATGGCCATCATGAACCGGCACCTGGCCGACGTCGAGACGGTCTTCCTGCTGCCCGAGGCGTCGCGGGCGCACGTGTCGAGCTCCCTCATCCGCCAGGTCGCGACGCTCGGGGGCGACGTGACGCCCTACGTGCCCGTCGTCGTCGCGGACGCGCTGGCCGAGCACCTCGGGCGCTGACACGCCGCGTCCCGGGCGTCCTCGACGTCCGCAGGAGATCGCGGTAGACTCGTCGATCGTGTCTTCCCCCGTGAACAGCCCCTTCGCCCTGCGCGTGCGCGACCTCGCGCACCGGCCGGGCGAGATGCGCGAGCACTCGCTCGACGTCGAGGTGCCGGACGCGATGGGCGCCGGCGTCATCGCCGTGCGCGAGGGCGCCACGCTGCAGCTCGACGTGAAGCTCGAGGGCCTGCACGAGGGTGTCCTGGTCTCCGGACACGCCTCGGCCGAGGCCACGGGGGAGTGCTCGCGCTGCCTCATCGACATCAGCGAACCGGTCGAAGTCGACTTCGCCGAGCTGTTCGCGTACGATGTCTCGGAGGATTTCGACTTCTTCGTTCACGATGACCACGTGGATTGTGAACCGGTCGTTCGAGATGCGGTAGTGCTGGCGCTGCCGTTCCAGCCGGTCTGCCGGCCGGACTGCCCCGGCCTCGACCCCGTCACGGGTGAGCGGCTGGCCGACCTCGGCGAGGTCACCCCGCGCGAGGTCGTCGACCCGCGTTGGGCCGCGCTGAGCGGCTTCCGGGGCGCCGACACGGACAGCGCCGACGCCGACAGCACCGACGCCGACGACAGCACCCCCACCCAGAGCCCCGAGGGCGACGGCCGCACGGCCTGACGCACCTCGACCCTGACCACCGACCAACCGAAAGAGAACCACCATGGCCGTTCCCAAGCGCAAGCAGTCCCGTGCCAACACGCACGCCCGTCGTTCGCAGTGGAAGGCCGCGCCGGTCCAGCTCGTGAAGACGATCGAGAACGGCAAGGTCACCTACAGCCTCCCGCACCGCGCGAAGGTCGTCGAGGACTCGGCCGGCACCGCCCTGTACATGGAGTACAAGGGCCGCAAGGTCGCCGACGTCTGATCGGACCGGACCACATGACAGCGACGTCCGGCGCCACGGGGTCCCGCCCCGTGGGGCCGGACGTCGTTCGTCTGCAGGGCATCCTCGACGTCCAGATCGACGCCGAGCTGCTCCAGCTCGCCCTCACGCACCGCTCGTACGCGTACGAGCACGGGGGCATCAAGCACAACGAGCGCCTCGAGTTCCTCGGGGACTCCATCCTCGGCCAGGCCGTGACCGTGAAGCTCTTCCGGTCGTTCCCCGACCTCGACGAAGGTGAGCTCGCCAAGCGGCGCGCCAGCCTCGTCTCGACGGTCGCCCTGGCCGAGATCGCCCGCATGATCGGGCTCGGCTCCTACCTGCGCCTCGGCAAGGGCGAGGAGCAGACCGGCGGCCGGGGCAAGGCGTCGATCCTGGCCGACACGGTCGAGGCCGTCATCGGTGCGACGTTCCTGTCCGCGGGCCCCGACGCCGCCACGGACCTGGTGCTGCGACTGGTCGAGCCGCTGCTCGTCGACCCGGACCGCTTCGGCGCCGCCATGGACCCGAAGACGAGCCTGCAGGAGCTCGCCGCGAGCCTCTCCCTCGGCAACCCGGCCTACCGGGTGACCGAGGAGGGCCCCGACCACGACAAGACCTTCCACGCGACGGTCGTGCTGCAGGGCGAGGACGTGTCGACGGGGTCCGGTACCAGCAAGAAGACCGCCGAGATGGCCGCCGCGCTCGAGGCGTGGACGCGGCTCTCCGGCCGGGCGGCCTGACCGCGTGCCCGAACTCCCCGAGGTCGAGGTCGTCCGCGCCGGCCTCGAACCCGCCGTCAGCGGTGCCCGCGTGCTGCACGTCGACGTGGTCGACGACCGCGCACTCACCCGGCACGACGGCCCGGCCGAGGACTTCGCCGAACGCCTGACCGACCGCACGATCGCCGCGGCCGTGCGCCGTGGCAAGTTCATGTGGTTCCCCCTCGTCCCCGAGCGCGACGGCGACCGACCCGAGGCACTCGTCACCCACCTGGGGATGTCCGGTCAGGTCCTGCTCGGCCGCGACCGACCGGCCGCGAGGCACCGCCGCATCCTGATCGACGTGCAGCCGACGGGGACCGACCGCGACGGCCGTCCGGAGGCACCGGTCGAGCTCGAGTTCGTCGATCAGCGGACCTTCGGCTCGATGGCGATCGACGCCATGGTGCCGACGGCGGACGGCGCCCCGGCCGGGTCCGCCGGTGCGGTCGACGCCCACGACCCCGACGCGCCGTGGCGGAGGAGCATCCCGACCCAGGTGTCGCACATCGCCCGGGACCCGCTCGACCCGGCGTTCGACGACGACCGCTTCGTCGCGATGGCGCGGAAGCGTTCCAGTGGCATCAAGCGCGTCCTGCTCGACCAGGGCGTGGTGAGCGGCATCGGCAACATCTACGCCGACGAGTCGCTCTGGGCCGCGCAGCTGCACTTCGACCGTCCGGCCGACCGCCTGCCGCGGGCCGACCTGCACCGGCTCCTGGCCGAGGTCCGCAGCGTGCTCGCCCGTGCCCTCGAGGACGGCGGGACGAGCTTCGACGCGCAGTACGTCAACGTGAACGGGCAGTCCGGGTACTTCTCGCAGCGTCTCGCGGTGTACGGGCAGCAGGGGAAGCCGTGCCCGCGCTGCGGCACGACCATCGTGCGCGAGGCCTTCATGAACCGGTCGAGCCACCGGTGCCCCGTGTGCCAACCCGCTCCGCGCCGACGCAGGCGTTAGCCTGACGCGCAACCGAGCACCCGGAGACCCGCATGTACTTGAAGAGCCTGACCATCAAGGGGTTCAAGTCCTTCGCGCAGCCGACGACGTTCGCGTTCGAGCCCGGCGTCACCTGCATCGTCGGCCCGAACGGCTCGGGCAAGTCGAACGTGGTGGACGCCCTCGCCTGGGTGATGGGGGAGCAGGGTGCGAAGACGCTCCGCGGCGGCAAGATGGAGGACGTCATCTTCGCGGGCACCTCGACGCGCGGTCCGCTCGGTCGCGCGCAGGTGCTCCTGACCATCGACAACACCGACGGCCTGCTGCCGATCGAGTACTCCGAGGTGACGATCGCCCGCACGCTCTTCCGGAACGGTGGCAGCGAGTACGCCATCAACGGCGAGAACTGCCGGCTGCTCGACGTGCAGGAACTCCTGAGCGACACCGGGCTCGGTCGCGAGATGCACGTGATCGTCGGGCAGGGCCAGCTCGACAAGGTGCTGCACGCCACGCCGGAGGACCGCCGCGGCTTCATCGAGGAGGCCGCCGGGATCCTCAAGCACCGGCGTCGCAAGGAGAAGACGCTCCGCAAGCTCGACGCCATGCAGACGAACCTGACGCGGTTGTCCGACCTCGCGGGGGAGATCCGTCGGCAGCTGAAGCCGCTCGGTCGGCAGGCCGAGGTCGCGCGCAAGGCGCAGTCCGTCGCCGCGGTGGCCCGCGACGCCAAGGCCCGCCTCCTGGCCGACGAGGTCGTCCGGCTGCGCCGTGAGCTCCACGATCACCAGGAGGTCGAGACGGGCCGGAAGTCCGAGCGCATCGTCCTGCAGGAGCGCCTCGACCAGACCCGTGCCCGGCAGCAGCAGGTCGAGCAGAGCATGGTCGGTGACGCCGTCGACCGCGCCCGGACCGTCGTGCACCGGCTGGAGAGCGTGCAGGAGCGGCTCCGCGGGCTGTCGAGCCTGGCGAACCAGCGCCTGATGTTCCTCGCCCAGCAGGCCGACGCGCCGCAGCAGGGCCCCACGATCACGCCGGAGCGGGTGCAGGGCGTCCGTGCCGAGGCGGACCGGCTCGAGGCCCGTGCCGCCGAGATGGCAGCCGGGTCCGGGGCAGCGGCGGCGGCCGTCGAGCAGGCGCGGGCCCGCCTGGACGCCCTCGACGAGCAGATCGCCGCGCAGGCCGCGCTCGTCTCGCAGCACGACCTCGAGGCCCAGCGCCTCCGCAACGCCGTGGACGTGCAGCGGTCGCGCCGCGCCTCCGTCGTCGCGGACCGCGAGCGCCGGACCCGGGCGCTGGCCGAGGCCGAGGACCGAGCGGCCCGTGCCGCCGGGGCCCTGCACGACATCGGGGACGACCCCTCCGCCGGGGTGGACGCGGACGCACTCGCCGCCGCGCACGACACGGCGCGGCAGCGGCTCGAGGCAGCGCAGACGGCGCGCGAGACCCTGCGCGACCGGCTCCACGCCCTGGAACGCGAGCGCGACGCACTCGATGCCCGGGTCGCGGCCCTCGGCATGTCGATCGACGTCCGGGACGGGTCGCAGGCGGTGATCGACGCCCGGCGCGACGGCGTGCTCGGTCGCCTCGCCGACGCGCTGACGGTCGAGCCCGGGTTCGAGGCCTCGATCGCCACAGCGCTGGACGGGCTCGCCGACGCGGTCCTCGCCACCGACCGCGGCACCGCCCTCGCCACGGTCGCCCACGCGCGCGGCGCCGACCTCGGCCGCGTGGACGTCGTCGTCGCGGACGCGGAGCTCGACGGGCCGGGGCTCCCCGCGTCGCTGCCGCCGGGCGTGCGTCCCGCCCTCGACGTGGTGCAGGGGCCGACCGCGATCACCGCGGTGCTCCGCGGGACGTTGGTCGCCGTGGCGGACGACGTCGACCTGGAGGCCGTGCTCGCCGCCGCCCCGCACGCGACGGTCGTCACGCGGTCGGGTGACCTCGTCCGCACCGTCCGGGTGACCGGCGGTGGCGCGCGCACGGTGTCCCGCATCGAGCTCGTGGCGGAACGCGACGACGCGGAGGCCCGCCGTGACGCGGTCGCGGCGGACGCGGCGGACGCGGCCACGGGCCTCCAGGCCGCGCGCCAGGAGGTCGAGGACGTGCGCCGCCGTGCCGACGAGGCCGATCGCGCGCTGCGCGCGCACACCGCGGCGGTCGCCGACTACGACCGCTCCAGTGCCGCGGTCCGCGCCGGGGCGGAGAACGCCGCGGCCGAGGTGGAACGTCTGCGCGCCGCCCTGGGCGAGACGGACGGTGCGGTCGAGGCGGTCGACGCCGCGCTGGCCGGGGCCGAGGACGCGCTGCGGGGGTTCGAGGAGCGACCGCGACCCGTCTTCGACGCGTCCGGGCGCCCGGCGCTGCAGGACGCCGTCGAGTCCGCGCGGGCCGCGGAGATCGAGCAGCGCATCCAGGTGGAGACCGTGCGGGAGCGGGCCCGGTCGGAGCGGAACCGTGCGGCCGGTCTGCAGCGGCAGCTCGAGGCGGAGCGTGCGGCTGCGGAGGAGGCAGCGCGGCTCGCGGTGATCCGGCGCGGACAGATCGCCGTCGCCGAGGGGGTGCTCGCCGACCTGCCGGGCGTGCTCGGCGCGGTCGACCGGTCGCTCGCCGAGGCCCGGGTGCAGCTCGCGACCGAGGAGGCCGAGCGCACGAAGCGGAACACCGAGCTGCAGGTCGTCCGCAACGAGGAGCGCGAGCTCCGCGAGCGGCTGCAGACCATCACCGACGGCGTGCACTCGCTCGAGATGGAGATCTACGAGAAGAAGCTGCACGTGTCCGGCGTGCTCGACCGCGCGCAGAGCGACCTCGGGCTGAACGAGGCCGTGCTCGTCGCGGAGTACGGGCCGGACGTGCCGGTGCCGGTGGACGTCCTGGTCGACCCACGGGTGCTCGCGCGTCGGCACCGCGAGGCCGACCGGGCACGGGCGGCGGCGGAGGCCGCAGCGGCGCCCGACGCGGACGCTCCCGATGGCGACGCCGCCACGACCGCCGTCGCCGATGTCGATGTCGACGCCGACCTGCCCGGGCTCGTCGACGCCGAGTCGACACTGCCCGGCGGTCCGGCGCTGCCCGAGCTCGACACCACCGACGAGGTCGACCCCGCCGACGTCGAGACGGTGCCGTACGTCCGCGCGGAGCAGGAGCAGCGGCTCGCAGCGGCGGAGCGGGACCTCGGCCGGCTCGGCAAGGTGAACCCCCTCGCGCTCGAGGAGTTCCAGGCGCTCGAGCAGCGGCACGCCTTCCTCGCGGAGCAGCTCGACGACCTGCAGAAGACCCGGACCGACCTCCTCACCATCATCGAGGAGCTCGACACGAAGATGCAGACGATCTTCGAGGCGGCGTACAACGACACGAAGGCCGCGTTCGACGTGATCTTCCCGATCCTGTTCCCGGGCGGCACGGGATCGATCACGCTGACGGACCCCGACGACATGCTCGCGACGGGGCTCGACGTCCAGGTGAAGCCCGCGGGCAAGAAGATCGACCGGTTGACGCTCCTGTCGGGCGGTGAACGCTCGCTCGCGGCGGTGGCCCTGCTCGTGGCGATCTTCACCGCCAGGCCGTCGCCGTTCTACATCATGGACGAGGTCGAGGCGGCGCTCGACGACGCCAACCTCGGGCGGCTGCTCACCGTGTTCGAGCGACTGCGGGAGTCGTCGCAGCTCATCGTGATCACGCACCAGAAGCGCACGATGGAGATCGCCGACGCGCTGTACGGCGTCTCGATGCGGCAGGACGGCGTGTCCGCCGTGGTCGGCCAGCGCGTGCAGCGGCGCGAGCCCGCGGACGCGGTCGTCGCGTAGCGCGCCCGCGCCCGGCCCGCGTCGCGCTGGCGCGCTGGCGGCCGCACGGCGAGACTCGGCTCGGCGGGCACGTTCGCGATCGGGACACCGCGAAACCGTCCGCTGGGGCGAGTCTCGGGGTGCGGAGACGGACGGGAGGCGCGGTGCCAGCCGGCACCGCGCCTCCCGTCCGCCACGTGGTCGCGACTACTTCGCGTCGGCCTCCACGGCCTCCTTCGGCTCGCCCGTCGGGGTCAGGCCGCGCTCCTGGCGCTTCTTCGAGACGATGAGCGAGGCGGCCGTGGCCACCGCGATCGTCAGCGCGATGAAGCTCAGCGAGAACCAGATCGGGATCTCCGGGGCCCACTCGATGTGCTCGCCGCCGTTGATGAAGGGCAGCTCGTTGACGTGCATGGCGTGGAAGACGAGCTTGACGCCGATGAAGGCGAGGATGACGGCCAGGCCCTGACCGAGGTAGATGAGGCGCTCGAGCAGCCCCGCGATGAGGAAGTACAGCTGACGCAGACCCAGCAGGGAGAACGCGTTGGCGGTGAACACGATGAACGCGTCCTGCGTCAGACCGAAGATCGCGGGGATCGAGTCCAGGGCGAACAGCACGTCGGTGAGGCCGATCGCGACCATGACGAGCAGCATCGGGGTGAACAGGCGCTTGCCGTCGACACGGGCCGTGAGCTTGTCACCGTGGTAGTCGTCCGTGGTCGGGATGATGCGACGCAGGACACGGATGAGCTTCGAGTCGCCCTCGGTCTCGTCGTGCCCGCCGCCCTTCGCCTGCGACCAGGCGAGCCAGAACAGCAGTGCGCCGAACAGGTAGAAGACCCACGAGAAGTTCTCGATGATCGTGACGCCGAGGGCGATGAAGACGCCTCGGGCGACGAGGGCGATCGCGACGCCGACCAGCAGGACCTTCTGCTGGAACTCCTTCGGCACCGCGAAGCTCGACATGATGATGAGGAAGACGAACAGGTTGTCGACCGACAGGGCCTTCTCGGTCAACCAGCCGGCGAAGTACTCGCCACCGGCCTGACCGCCGCCGAAGACCAGGATCCCGACACCGAACAGGATCGCGAGCCCGACGTAGAACGCCGACCAGAACGCGGACTCCTTGATGTGCGGCACGTGCGGGGTCCGCACGTGCGAGTAGAAGTCGAACACCAGCAGCGCGAGGATGCCCGCGATGGTGAGGAGCCAGACGAAGAGGGGAACGTCCAAGGGATGTCCTTCAGGTTCGGGGCGTCCCGCGGAGCGGGTACGCCGATGCCTGAAGGTCTCCTCCGCCGTGTCGACCGACTGGTCGGACACGACCGGCGTCCCGGGTCTGGATCGTCCCAGACCGTACTGACGGGTGCGCCGCGCGGGAGTACTCCCCTTCAGGAACCGAGGATACCGGGCGCAGCGCCCACTGGTCGCGCCCTAAGCTGGGAGCATGGCGAGTTCCTGGTCACTGTCCACCCGTCTGCGCGGCCTGTTCCAGCGGAAGACCATCGACGAGACCACGTGGGACGATCTCGAGACCGCGTTGATCGGTGCGGATTTCGGCCCCGACATCGCGGACGAGGTCATCGAGGACCTCCACGCCCGCGTCGACCGGTACGGCACGACGGACCCCGCCGACCTGCAGCGCATGCTCCGCGAGGTGCTCGAGGAGCGCCTGTCGAAGCTCGACACGACCCTCAAGCTCAGCAACCGCCCGGCGGTCGTGCTCGTCGTCGGCGTCAACGGCGTCGGCAAGACCACGACGATCGGCAAGTTCGCGAAGTTCCTCAAGACCTACGACCGCACGGTCGTGGTCGGCGCGGCGGACACGTTCCGCGCGGCGGCGGTCGAGCAGGTCGCGACGTGGGCGCAGCGCGCCGGGGTCGAGGTCGTCCGACCGGCGCAGCCCGGCCAGGACCCGGCCTCGGTGGCGTACCAGACGGTCGAGAAGGCCATGCGCGACGGCACCGAGATCGTCGTGATCGACACCGCCGGCCGACTGCACACCAAGGCCGGCCTGATGGACGAGCTCGGCAAGATCAAGCGCGTCGTCGAGAAGCAGACCGAGATCGCCGAGGTGCTGCTCGTCCTGGACGCCACCACCGGGCAGAACGGTCTCGCCCAGGCGCAGGCCTTCATCGAGGGTGCCGGCGTCACCGGACTCGTCATCACCAAGCTCGACGGATCGGCCAAGGCCGGCTTCGTGCTCAGCGTGCAGGAGAAGACCGGCATCCCCATCAAGCTCATCGGGCAGGGTGAGGGCATCAACGACCTCACCGGCTTCACCCCGCACGTCTTCGTCCAGAACCTGGTCGGTTGAGCGCCGTGGTGTCGTCCGCGACCGCGCCGTCCACGACCGGCGGGCGAGGGACCCGACCGCCGGCCACCGTCTCGGTGCTCGAGGTCGTCGTGATGTGCGTGGTCGCGGTCGGGCTGACGATCGGCAGCCTGGTGCACAAGCTGCAGTGCGCCGCCCCCGGGGTCGACTTCGTGACCGCCACCCGCAAGGCCTGCTTCGCGGACACCGTGAGCCTGTTCTCCAGTCGCGAGCTCGCGTCGCACGTGTTCCCGTACGTGCAGCCGCTCGGCGAGAACGGGCTGCCGCCGGGGAGCCTCGAGTACCCGACGCTCAGCGGGATCTGGGCGTGGCTGAGCGCGCTGCCGGTGAGCTCGCTGCACGGGTTCCTCGTGGTCACCGCGCTGACCTTCGTGCCCGTGGTCGTCGTCACCGTCGTGGCGCTGGCCCGCGTCGCCGGACGCCGGGCGTGGTTCTTCGCGGCCACGCCGCCGCTCTTCCTCTACGCGCTCTACAACTGGGACCTGCTCCCGGTGATGTGCACGGTCGTCGCGATCGCGGTGGCGGTCTGGTGGCCGGCCGGGCGGTCGCTGGTGTGGCGGGCCGTCGTCGTCGGTGCGCTGTTCGGTCTCGGCGGTGCCTTCAAGCTGTACCCGCTCGTCTTCGTCGCGCCGTTCGTCCTCGCCCTGCTCGTCGACGCGACCGCGTCGTGGGGCGATCGCGTGCGCCGTGCCCTCGGCGCGGTGGCGGGCTCGGTGGGCGTGGTCCTCGTGGCGAACCTGCCGTTCGTGCTCATCAACGCCGAGTCGTGGTTCTCCGTGATCCGCTACCAGGGCATCCGGAACATCGACGGGGCGACGCTCTCGGTCTGGTACTACGCCTTCCAGCCGTGGTCGGCCGAGGACTCGCCCGCTTTCCAGCACACGCTGAACCTGCTGGCGACCGGAGCGACGGCGGTGGCACTGCTCGCGGTGCTGGTCACCGGGTTCGTCCTCGGGGTCCGTCGCGGTCGCATGCCCTGGATCGAGACCAGCGCGGCGCTCCTCTGCGCCTACCTGGTCGCGAACAAGGTGGACTCGCTGCAGTACGCGCTCTGGCTCGCGCCGTTCTTCGTGTTCGTCCGGATCCGCAGCGGTTGGGTGATCGCCTACCTGGCCGCGAACACGCTGCTCTTCGCCGGGTGGTTCCGGCACATCTACCTGCAGGCGATCGGGACCACCGTGCGGACCTACGCGGACGAGGCGATGTCGATCGGTGTCTGGGCGCAGATCGTCCTGCTCCCGATCCTGGCGGTCGTGTTCCTGCGCAGCCGGGCGGTGGACCGCGACGACGAGGTGTCGGTGGTGCACGGAGCGCCGGAGCCGCAGCGGACGCCCACGCCGAGCGCGTGAACGCGCGCGCGATCGCCGGCAGCAGCAGCGTCCGTCCGGCCGGCGGGGTCGCCGCCGTCGAGCTCGTCGTGATGTGCGTGGTCGCCGTCGGCCTGACCGTCGGGAGCCTGTTCCAGAAGCTGCAGTGCGCGGGCGAGGGTCTCGACCTGGCGTACGTGACACGGCACGCCTGCCTCGGCGACACCCTGAGCCTCTGGGGCATCCGCGATCTCGCATCGCACGTCTTCCCCTACGTCGGGCCGCTGACCACCCGCGGCCTGCCGCCCGGCACGCTCGAGTACCCGACCCTCACCGGGCTGTGGGCCTGGCTCAGCGCCCTGCCGGTCGGGTCCAGCCGCGGGTTCCTCGTCGTGACGGCGCTCACGTTCGTGCCGGTGGTGGTGGTCGTGACCGTCCTCCTCGCCCGGATGGCCGGCCGGCGCGCGTGGATCTTCGCCGCGACACCGCCGCTGTTCCTCTACGCGCTCTACAACTGGGACCTGCTCACCGTGGTGTGCACGACCGCGGGCGTCTTCGCCGCGGTGCGGTGGCCGGCCGGACGTGCGCCGGTGTGGCGTGCCGTCGTCGTGGGCGCGCTGTTCGGACTCGGCGGAGCGTTCAAGCTGTACCCGCTCGCGTTCGTGGCACCGTTCGTCCTCGCACTCCTCGTGGACGCCGGGCCGTCCTGGCCGAACCGGGTCCGTCGTGCCGCCGGGGCGGTGGCCGGCGCGCTCGGCGTGGTCCTCGCCGCGAACCTGCCGTTCGTGCTCGTCAACGCCACGTCGTGGTTCTCCGTGATCCGCTTCCAGGGCACCCGGGACATCGACCCGAGCACCCTGTCGGTCTGGTACTGGGCGCTGCAGCCGTGGTCCGCGCAGAGCAGCCCGGAGGTCCAGCTCCGACTCAACCTGCTCTCGACGGCGGCGACCGCCGTGGCCGTGCTGGCCGTGCTCGCCGTCGGTCTGGTCATCGGGCTCCGGCGCGGCCGCATGCCCTGGATCGAGACGAGCGCGGCGCTGCTGTGTGCGTACCTCGTCACGAACAAGGTCGACTCGCTGCAGTACGTGCTCTGGTTGACGCCGTTCTTCGCCGTCGTGCGGATCCGCCTCGGGTGGGTGGTGGCCTACGTGACCGCGAACCTGCTGCTCTTCGTCGGGTGGTTCCACTCGTTCGCGCTGAAGGCCGTGGGCGTCTCCGCCCGGACCTGGGCGGACGAGGCGCAGACCATCGGGATCTGGGGGCAGATCGTCCTGCTGCCGATCCTGGCGGTGGTGTTCCTGCGGAGCCGTGCGGTGGACCGCGACGCGGACCGCCCGGGGCCGGATCCCCGACCGGGGGCAGCTGCCGGGCTCCGTGCTCGGGGAACGGCGTTGCCGGCTCGCGAGTAGTGTCCGCTTCGGCCCGGGCGTCCGCTCGGTCTCGTTCCAGGGATTGGAGACCCTCATGCCCGCACTGCTGATCATCGCGATCATCGTCGGCCTCGTCCTGCTCTTCAGCGGCATCTTCGTCGGTGCGCTGAAGTTCCTGCTCTGGGTGGGCATCGTGCTCATCCTGCTGGCGGTCATCGGCTGGCTCCTCCGGAGCATCCGCGGTCGCGCGTAGCGTCGGCCGGTCACGTCGGACGTGACCACGGACGGACGGGAGGCCCGGTACCAGCTGGTACCGGGCCTCCCGTCCGTCCGTCGGTCGCCGGATCGGCGCTACACGGCCTGGCGACCCGGGGTCGCCTCGAGCAGGTGGGCCAGGTGCGGCGGCACCGTGCCGCCGCGCGCAACGGTGGCGCGTGCCCACAGCCGTCCGGCTCGGTAGGACGAGCGCACGAGCGGACCCGCGAGCACACCCGCGAAGCCGATGTCCTCGGCGATCTCGCGCAGGTCGACGAACTCCTCCGGCGTCACCCACCGCGCGACGGGCAGGTGCCGCGGCGACGGACGGAGGTACTGCGTCAGCGTGATGATGTCGGTACCCGCCTCGTGCAGCTGCTCGAGTGCGTCGACGACCTCGTGCCGTTCCTCGCCCATGCCGAGGATGAGGTTCGACTTCGTCACCAGGCCCGCGTCGCGGCCCTGCGTGAGGACGTCGAGCGAGCGCTCGAAGCGGAACGCGGGCCGGATGCGCTTGAAGATCCGGGGGACCGTCTCGACGTTGTGCGCGAAGACCTCCGGGCGGGCGTCGAACACCTGCCCGAGCTGGTCGGGGCGGCCGTTGAAGTCCGGTACGAGGATCTCGACGCCGGTGCCGGGGGAGTGCTCGTGGACCTGTCGGATGGTCTCCGCGTAGAGCCAGGCGCCGCCGTCGTCGAGGTCGTCCCGGGCGACCCCGGTCACGGTCGCGTACTTGAGGCCCATCGACACGACCGAGTCCGCCACACGCCGGGGTTCGCCCCGGTCGAGCGGGCTCGGCTTACCGGTGTCGATCTGGCAGAAGTCGCAGCGCCGGGTGCACTGCGAGCCGCCGATCAGGAAGGTGGCCTCCCGGTCCTCCCAGCACTCGAAGATGTTCGGGCAGCCGGCCTCCTGGCAGACGGTGTGCAGCTGCTTGTCCCGGACCAGTACGGAGAGGTCCCGGAACTCCGGGCCCTGCGTCGCGCGGGTCTTGATCCAGGCGGGCTTCGTCTCGATGGGTGTCGCGGCGTTGCGGGCCTCGACCCGGAGCATGCGGCGGCCGTCGGGGGCGAGGGTCATGCGGCGACCTCCTGTCGCGTGGTGCTGCTGATGCGGTGACCGGCGTGCATGCCGTCGACCGCCTGCTGGATCCGCGGCCCGACGAGGGCGGCGACCTCGTCGACCGTGACGTGGCGGCCGGTCGCGCGGCTGAGGGTGGTGACGCCCGCGTCGGCGATGCCGCACGGGACGATCGCGCCGTAGGGGGCGAGGTCGTTGTCGCAGTTGACCGCGATGCCGTGGCTCGAGACGTGCTCAGCGACGTGCAGGCCGATCGCGCCCACCTTGTCGTGCGGGCCGCCGCCCGGTCGGGGCACCCAGACACCGCTGCGCCCGTCGACCCGTCCGGCGGTGACCCCGACCGAGGCCGCCGCGTCGAGGACGACCTGCTCGAGGTCGCGGACCCAAGCGACGACGTCGAGCGGGTCGGCGAGCCGGACGATCGGGTAGGCCACGAGCTGCCCCGGCCCGTGCCACGTGATCCGTCCGCCCCGGTCGACGTCGATGACCGGGGACCCGTCGGTCGGCAGGTCAGCGGCTTCGGTGCGGCGCCCGGCCGTGTAGACGCTCGGGTGCTCGCAGAGCACGACGACGCCGGGGGAGCGGCCGGCGACGACGTCGGCGTGGAACGACCGCTGGACGGCGAGGCCCTCCTCGTAGTCGAGGAGCCCGGGCCAGCGGATGATCTCGAGCTGGGGCACGTCGAGCACGCTACCCCTGTTCCTGGACGCAGTCCAACAACCGGTCGGCGGGCGGTCCGGGGCGGTCGGAGGTGGCCCTGTAGAATCGTCGGACCATGGCACAATTCGGCTCACTCTCCGATCGGCTGACCGAGACCTTCCGCAACCTGCGGAGCAAGGGTCGTCTGTCCCCGTCCGACGTCGACGGCACCGTCCGCGAGATCCGCCGGGCCCTGCTCGACGCGGACGTCGCGCTCGAGGTCGTCAAGGCCTTCACCGCCTCGGTGCGGGAACGTGCGCTCTCGGACGAGGTCAACAAGGCGCTCAACCCCGCGCAGCAGGTCGTCCAGATCGTCAACGAGGAACTCGTCGGCATCCTCGGCGGCCAGCAGCGCCGACTCGAGTTCGCGAAGCGACCGCCGACCGTGATCATGCTCGCGGGCCTCCAGGGTGCCGGCAAGACGACGCTCGCGGGCAAGCTCGGCAAGTGGCTCAAGAAGGACGGCCACACGCCGATGCTCGTCGCGGCGGACCTCCAGCGTCCCAACGCCGTGCAGCAGCTCCAGGTCGTGGGCGAGCAGGCCGGCGTGCACGTGTTCGCTCCCGAGCCCGGCAACGGCGTCGGCGACCCGGTCAAGGTCGCGAAGAACGCGATCAAGGCCGCGGTCGACCAGCAGTACGACACCGTCATCGTGGACACCGCCGGTCGACTCGGTGTCGACGCCGAGCTCATGAAGCAGGCGGCGAACATCCGCAAGGCCGTCGACCCGGACGAGGTCCTGTTCGTCATCGACGCCATGATCGGTCAGGACGCCGTCGCGACCGCGCGCGCCTTCCAGGAGGGCGTCGACTTCACCGGCGTCGTCCTGTCCAAGCTCGACGGCGACGCCCGCGGTGGTGCGGCCCTGTCGGTCGCCAGCGTCACCGGCCGTCCGATCATGTTCGCGTCCACGGGTGAGGGGCTCGACGACTTCGAGCCGTTCCACCCGGACCGCATGGCGAGCCGCATCCTCGACCTCGGCGACATCCTGTCGCTCATCGAGCAGGCGCAGTCCGCGTTCGACGAGGACGAGGCGCGCAAGGTCGCCGAGAAGATCGCGACCGACTCGTTCACGCTGAACGACTTCCTCGCGCAGATGCAGCAGCTCCGCAAGGCCGGGTCGATCAAGGGCATGCTCGGCATGCTCCCGGGCGCGAAGGGCATGCGCGAGGCGCTCGACAACTTCGACGAGAGCGAGATCGTCCGGACCGAGGCGATCATCCAGTCGATGACGAAGCAGGAGCGCGAGCTCCCGAAGCTCCTCAACGGCTCCCGCCGACTCCGCATCGCGAAGGGCTCCGGCACCACGGTGACCGAGGTCAACGCGCTCGTCAACCGCTTCGAGCAGGCCGCGAAGATGATGCGCACCGTCGCCCGTGGTGGCGTGCCGCAGATGCCGGGCATGGGGCCGATCCCGGGCATGCACGGCGGCAAGAAGAAGCAGCAGCAGGGCGGCGCCAAGAAGAAGAAGGTCGGCAACCCCGCCAAGCGCGCGGCGCTCGCGTCGGGTGCGGCGGCGCAGCCGCAGCAGCAGGCGCCCACCGGGTCCGGTCTCGGACTCGGCGGTCCGAAGGGCGGCAAGGCGCCCACCGAGGAAGAGCTGGCCAGCCTGCAGAAGTTCCTCGGCCGCTAGTCGCGACCCCATGACCGACGGGAGGCCCGGTACCAGCTGGTACCGGGCCTCCCGTCCGTTCCGTGGTGTCGTCTAGAGCGACTCCCGCAGCTCCGTCACCAGGTGGCGGACCACCGCTCGGAGGTCCCCGCCGTTCTCCTGCGCCACCCGCAGCTGCCGCTGGTACGACGCGCCGTCGGCGATCATCGTGTCCAGGTGGTGCAGCTCCTGCTGGCAGCCCAGACGGTCGGCGATCGGGTCGAGCCGCTCGACCAGGTCGTGGACCTCGTCGGTGACCAGGCGCTCGTGGCCGGCGGCGTCGGTGATGATCTCGGCCTCCATGCCGTAGCGGGCGGCGCGCCACTTGTTCTCGCGGATGAACCACGGCTGCATCGACGGCAGCGTCTCGCCGCGGTCGAGGCGGTCCGACAGTGCGGTGACGAGGCACTGGACGAACGCGGTCACGGCGCCGACCTCGTGGAGGGTCGAGATGCCGTCGGAGACGCGGTTCTCGAGCGTCCCCCACCCCGGCGAAGGGCGGATGTCCCAGCGCAGGTCCTTGAACCCGTCGATCACACCGGTCTTCGTCAGGTCGTCGACGACGGTCTCGAAGCCGGTCCAGTCGTCGATGCCCGGCGGCAGGCCGCCGGTGGGGAGCTGCTGGAACATGAGGGCACGGTTCGAGGCGTACCCGGTGTCGGTCCCGCCCCAGAACGGGCTCGACGCGGTGAACGCCTGCAGGTGCGGGACGTACGCGAGCATCGCGTTCATGATCGGGACCGCCTTGTCGCGGTCGTCGATCCCCACGTGCACGTGCACGCCCCAGATGAGCATCTGCCGACCCCACCAGCGCGTGCGGTCGATCAGCGTGGTGTAGTGCTCGCTGTCCGCCGTGATCTCCTGCTGGTCCCACTGCGCGAACGGGTGGGTGCCGGAGCACATCACCTGCGCGTCGAGCGGTTCGGCGGCGTCGATCACCTCGCCGATGATGCCCGCGAGCTCGCTCGTCGCCCCACCGACGGTGTCGTGCACCCCCGTGACCACCTCGACGGTGTTCGTGAGGAGTTCTTCGGTCACCCGGTCGGGATCGCCGAGGCGCTCCTGCACGGCGGAGAGCACGGCGGGGGCACGGGGCGCGAGGTCGCCGGTGCCGCGGTCGACCAGCGGGAGCTCCCACTCGACGCCGAGGGTCGACGGGCGGGACTCGGTGAAGCGGATGTCCATGGGGCCATCCTGCCCGTCGGCTTGGAGGGTCGGCACAAGGAGTTCGGTCCCGGGCACGTCGTCCGGCAGAGTGGTCGCCATGAGCAGCGTTGCCGTGCCCGACCTCGCAGTCCTCTCCTCGTCCTGGAACCTCGGACCGCTCCACCTGCGGAACCGGGTGGTGATGGGGTCGATGCACACCGGGCTCGAGGTCCTCGACGACGGCGGTGCCGCGATGGCCGCGTTCTACCGCGAGCGCGCGGCGGGCGGCGTCGGCTGCATCGTCACCGGCGGGATCGCGATCAGCGACGAGGCCCGTGGTGGTCCGGACTTCGCGGTGTTCGGCAGCGGGGGCGCGGACGACCGGTTCCGGATCGCCGTCGCGGCCGTGCACGACGAGGGCGGAGCCGTGCTCGCCCAGCTCTTCCACGCCGGCCGGTACGCCCTCGCGAACGGCCTGGTCGACCGGTACGGCCGACCCCAGCGCGTGGTGGCTCCGTCGGCGCTGCCGTGGGCGGCGGCGCGCGGGGTCCAGCCGATCGCGCTCACCGACGCCGAGGTCCGCCGGACGATCGACGACTTCGCCGCCGCCGCCCGGTCTGCCGCGGCGATCGGCTTCGACGGCGTCGAGATCATGGCGTCCGAGGGCTACCTGGTCAACCAGTTCCAGTCGCCGCTGACGAACCTCCGCGACGACGACTGGGGTGGGGACGCCGAGCGACGCCGCCGCTTCGCGATCGAGGTCGTCCGGGCCGTCCGCACCGCCGTGCCCGACCTGGCCGTCACGATCCGGCTGTCCGGTGCCGACCTCATGCCCGGGTCGACGACGGACGCCGAGGTCGACGCGCTCGTGCACGACCTGCTGCCGCTGGGCCTCGACGGGATCTCGGTCGGCATCGGTTGGCACGAGTCGCGCACGCCGACCGTGCAGGCCGCGGTGCCGCACGGCGCGTGGCTGGCGTACGCCGAGCGGGTCGCGGGCGTGGTCCGCGAGTCCGCGCACCCCGAGGTGCAGGTGATCGCGTCGAACCGGATGACCGACCTGCGCGACGGCGAGGCGGTGCTCCGCGGCGGGCAGGTCGACGCCGTCGCGCTCGCCCGTCCGTTCCTCGCGGACCCGGACATCGTCCGCCGGTCGCTCGACGGTCGCTTCGACCTGGTGAACACCTGCATCGGCTGCAACCAGGCGTGCCTCGACCACTCCATCGTCGGACGGCCCGTGTCCTGCCTCGTGAACCCCCGCGCCGGCCGCGAGCTGACCATGCCGCTCCGGCCGACCGTCGAGCCGAAGCGCGTCGACGTGGTCGGCGGTGGCCCGGCCGGGCTGGCCGCCGCGGTGGACGCCGCGCGGCGCGGGCACGCCGTGACGCTGTGGGAGGCGACCGACGCCCTCGGCGGGCAGTTCGCCCTGGCCGCGGCGATCCCCGGCAAGGAGGACTACGCCGCGACCGTCCGGGCGGCGCGCGCCGAGCTCGACGACCGCGGGGCGACCGTGCACACCGGCCGTGCCGCCACCGTCGCCGACCTGCTCGACAGCGACGCCGTGGTGCTCGCGGCAGGGGTCGTGCCCCGCGTGCTGGACGTCCCGGGCGCCGAGCTGCCCCACGTGGTGTCCTACGAGGACGCCCTGCGCGACGGGGTCCCGCCCGGCACCGTCGCGGTGGTCGGCGGCGGCGGCATCGGGGTCGACACGGCGGCCTTCCTGGTCGAGTCGCCCGACGAGGCGGTGCGCGCGGCGGAGTTCGCGGCGCGCTGGGACGTCACCGTCGCCGACGACCTGGTCGGCGACGTCCCGCAACGGCTTCCCGCGGTGGCACGGACGCTCCGCCCCGGCGCCGACGTCACGGTGCTCCGTCGGTCCGGGAAGTTCGGCCAGGGGATCGGCATCACCTCGCGCTGGGTGGCGGTCGGACGACTGCGCGACGCCGGGGTGCGGATGGTCGGCGGGGTGCAGGAGTACCTGCGCATCGAGCCCGGGACGCTGTGGATCCGGGACGAGGACGGTCGGGAGACCGCGGTACCGGCCGACCACGTCGTCGTGTGCGCCGGGCAGGAACGTGCACCCGCGGTCGAGGGCGACGAGGCCGAGGACGCGTCGGGGGTCGCCGTCGCAGGGGGAGGGCTCGCACCGGGCCTGGCCGCCGCGGGGGTGCCGTACGCCGTCGTCGGCGGTGCCCGGGACGCCAGGAGCGTCGACGCGGTCCGTGCCACGAGCGAGGCGATCGAGGCCGTGCGCGCCCTCGCACCGTGACGACACGGCGGCCACGGCGCGTCCCGGCTCGCTTCTCCGGCGGAAACCTGCAAGAATGAACGGTCGAATCGCGTCTGCTCGACCCTCTATCCAGCAGGTCGCGACTTCCTTCGAGCTTCCACCGCGCGTGCCCCCACGCCCGCGGTTCCGGTTCAACCACAACAACACGCAACAGGAGTAATTGTGGCTGTCAAGATCCGTCTCAAGCGTCTCGGCAAGATCCGTGCGCCCTACTACCGCATCGTCGTCGCCGACTCGCGCACCAAGCGCGACGGTCGTGTGATCGAGGAGATCGGTCAGTACCACCCGACCGAGGAGCCCTCGGTCATCAAGATCGAGTCCGAGCGTGCGCTCTACTGGCTCGGCGTCGGCGCGCAGCCGACCGAGCAGGTCGCGGCGCTCCTCAAGCTCACCGGCGACTGGGGCAAGTTCAAGGGCGAGGGCAACACCGAGTCCACCGTCAAGGTCGCCGAGCCGAAGCAGGCCTTCGTCGCGGACACCGCCAAGAAGGCCGTCCTGAAGCCGAAGTCGGAGAAGACGGCCCCCGCCGCCGCTCCGGCCGAGTCGGCCGACGACGCCGCCGAGACGACCGAGGCCTGATTCCTTGCTCGACTCTGCGCTGACGCACCTCGTCAAGGGGATCGTCGATCACCCGGACGACGTCCGCGTCGCCAGTTCCACCTCTGCGCGTGGCGAGGTCCTCGAGGTGCGTGTGCACCCCGAGGACCTCGGTCGCGTGATCGGTCGCGCCGGACGGACCGCAAAGGCGCTCCGCACCCTCGTCTCGGCTCTCGCCGACGGCAAGCGGGTGCGGGTCGACGTGGTCGACACCGATTCCTAGGGAGACGACCCAACTCCGGGTGGGTCGCATCACGAAGGCGCACGGGCTCAAGGGCGGCATCAAGCTCGAGCTCTACACCGATGACCCGGATCGTCGGTTCACGCCGGGGGCGGAGTTCACGCTCCAGGTCCCCTCGGACTCGCCGTGGTCGGGCAAGACCCTGACCATCGACGAGCTCCGCTGGTACAACGGCCACCCGGTCGCCTTCTTCGAGGGCGTCGCGGACCGCACCGCCGCTGAGTCCCTCGCGCGGGCGATCCTCTGGGTCGAGCAGGACGCCGACGCCGAGACCGGTGAGGACGACGCCTGGTACGACCACCAGCTGGTCGGCTTGCGCGTGCTCCGCGACGGCGTCGAGGTCGGTACGGTCGCCCGCGTCGACCACCTGCCCGCGCAGGACCTGCTCGCGATCGACACCCCGTCGCGCGGCGAGGTCCTGGTGCCGTTCGTCTCGGCGATCGTGCCGACGGTCGACATCACGGCCGGGACCGTCACGGTGACGCCCCCGACGGGACTGTTCGAGGACCCCGAGGACACCTCGCGGCCCGAGACGGTCACGCCGACCGACCGCGAGGGCTGATCGTGCGCATCGACATCGTCACGATCTTCCCGGAGTTCTTCTCCGTCCTCGACGTCTCGCTGCTCGGCAAGGCCCGCTCGGACGGGCTGCTCGACGTGCACGTGCACGACCTGCGGCACTGGACGACCGACCGGCACCGCACGGTCGACGACACCCCGTACGGCGGTGGCGCGGGCATGGTGATGAAGCCCGAGCCGTGGGCGCAGGCGCTGTCGTCGATCCTGCGCGAGGACGGTTCGTCGACGCTCGTCGTCCCCACGCCGGCCGGCACCCCCTTCCGTCAGTCGATCGCCCGGTCGCTCGCGTCCGAGCACGACCACCTCGTGTTCGCCTGCGGGCGGTACGAGGGCATCGATGCCCGCGTGTTCGCGTGGGCGGCCGAGCGGTGCTCGGTCGTCGAGCTCTCGCTCGGTGACTACGTGCTGAACGGCGGCGAGGTCGCGGCCATGGCGATGATCGAGGCGGTCGGCCGTCTCGTCCCCGGGGTCGTCGGCAACCCGGAGTCGCTCGTCGAGGAGTCCCACGAGGACGGCCTGCTCGAGTACCCGTCGTACACGAAGCCGGCCCTCTGGCGGGACCTCGAGGTGCCGGACGTCCTGCTCAGTGGGCACCACGCGCGCGTCGCCGCCTGGCGGCACGAGCAGCAGGTGGAGCGGACCCGTCGCGTCCGCCCGGACCTGCTGCCCGACGCGTAGCGCCGGCCGCATCGCCGCGGTGCCGGCGCCTCCGGCAGTGGTGCTCCGCGCCGTTCCGGTCGCACGACGTGCCGCCGGCGCACGTTCCGGTCGCGCGACGTGCCGCCGGGCTGGATCGTGAGCGGCAGGTCGCGCGACGAGGGCGCCCGTGTCCCGACGGATGGACGAACGGACGGGAGGCGCGGGGCGGGGTCTCGCCGCGCCTCCCGGCCGTCAGGCGGTCGCCTCGGTGCGCTGGGCGCGTCGCAGGGTGAGCACCTCGGGACCGTCGTCGGTGACCGCCACGGTGTGCTCGACGTGCGCGGCACGGGATCCGTCGACGCTCTTCAGCGTCCAGCCGTCCTCGTCCTGCACGAGTTCGTCGGTGCCCTGCATGAGCCACGGCTCGATCGCGACCACGAGGCCCGTGCGGAGCTTCAGGCCGCGGCCGGGGCGGCCGTCGTTCGGCACGTGCGGGTCACCGTGCATCGTGCGGCCGACGCCGTGCCCACCGAACTGCGTGTTGACGCTGTAGCCGGCGTCCTTCGCCACCCTGCCGATGGCGTAGGAGACGTCGCCGAGCTTGTTGCCCGGTCGGAACTGCTCGATGCCGGCCAGCAGCGCGCGCTCGACCGTCCCGACGAGTCGCTGGTCCTCGTCGCGGGCCGTGCCCACCTGCACCGTGACGGCGGAGTCCGCCACCCAGCCGTCGACGCTCGCGGCGAAGTCCAGGCTGACGAGGTCGCCGTCGACGAGCACGCGGTCGTACGGCAGGCCGTGCAGGGCCGCGTCGTTCACCGACGTGCACAGGTTCCGGCCGAAGGGGGAGTTGCCGAACGAGGGGTGGTAGTCGACGTAGCAGCTCACGGCGCCACGGTCGGCGATCATCCGAGCGGCCACGCGGTCGAGGTCGAGCAGGTTCACGCCCACGTCGACGGTCTCGAGCAGCTCGTCGAGGACGTCGGCGACGAACCGTCCGGCGGCGCGCAGGCCCTCCAGCTCGGCGGGGGTGCGGAGTTCGATCATGCGTCCATCCTGGTCGTTTTGCGAGCGGGCTTCCCTGTGGCATGATGGACCGCTGTGCCCTGGCTGGACTCTGCCACGGGGGAGTCGCCGATTCCGGGCACGCACACTTCTTTCCACACACCGATCCGCGGCGACCCGTGCGCGTCCGCAGAGAGTGAACGAACATGCAGCTCCTCGACCACGTCGACGCAGCGTCCCTGCGCACCGACGTCCCGGACTTCCGCCCCGGCGACACCATCAAGGTGCACGTCAACATCATCGAAGGCACGCGCTCGCGTGTCCAGGTGTTCCAGGGTGTCGTCATCGCCCGCCAGGGCCACGGCCTCGGCGAGACCTTCAAGGTCCGCAAGGTGAGCTTCCAGGTCGGCGTCGAGCGCTGGTTCCCGGTGCACTCGCCGATCATCGACCACATCGAGGTCGTCACCCGCGGTGACGTCCGTCGCGCGAAGCTCTACTACCTGCGCGAGCTCCGCGGCAAGGCGGCCCGCCGCAAGATCAAGGAGAAGCGCGACGCCTGATCGCCTTCACAGTGAGGGCCCGCGAGCCGGGTTCCACTGGACGCCCCCCGCCGATGTACGGTTGTGCATCGACGGGGGGCTTTCCCGTTGTGCGCGCTCCACGGAGCGCAGGGTCTTCCACGTCCGACGAGTGCGGGTGTGGGTCGGCACGCTGGTCGAGCGTGCATGTGAACGAGAGCGGACATGACGGACACCACCGAAGGATCGGGACGCCGCCCACGGGCTGAGCACAAGGGCAACGGCGTCCTGACGTTCCTGCGGGACCTCGTCATCATCTTCCTCGCGGCACTGCTCGTCTCGTTCCTCGTCAAGACGTTCCTGATCCGGTCGTTCTACATCCCGTCGGAGTCGATGGAGAACACCCTGCAGGTGAACGACCGGGTGATCGTCAACGAGCTCGTGCCGGACGTGGTGTCGCTCAAGCGCGGTGACGTCGTGGTCTTCAAGGACCCGGGCGGCTGGTTGACCGGCACGAACGTGCCGGGCGTCGCGCCGACCACGCAGCCGGCGAAGGCGATCGACTGGCTCCTCACCCAGGTCGGTCTCGGGACCGGCGACAGCGACGACCACCTCATCAAGCGGGTCATCGGCCTGCCGGGGGACAAGGTCACGTGCTGCAACGACCTCGGGCAGATGTCCGTGAACGGCGTGCCCATCAAGGAGCCGTACACGCTGCTGCCGAGCGGCGCCCCGGCGTCGGCCGACCCGTTCTCGGTGACCGTCCCCGAGGGCACGATCTGGGTGATGGGCGACAACCGCAACGACTCGAAGGACTCGCGCTACAACCGCGACACCCCGTCGAAGGGCTTCGTGCCGCTGTCGGACGTCACCGGCAGGGCGTTCGTCATCTCGTGGCCCACGAGCCGCTGGACGTGGCTCGACGACTACCCCGACGTGTTCGCGGGTGTGGAGGAGAAGGACCGGTGACCCCGGTCCGGCCATCGCTCCGGGTCGAGAAGAAGCTGCTCGGCTCCGGTCGCGTGACCGTGATCGGCATGGACGAGGTCGGCCGTGGGGCGATCGCCGGTCCGGTGGCCGTCGGGGTCGCGGCGGTGACGATCGACATCGGACGCGTGCCCCAGGGGCTCGCCGACTCGAAACTGCTGTCAGCCGCTCGGCGCACCGAGCTCGAGCCCGTCGTCCGACGGTGGGCACGGACCGCCGTGGGCATGGCGACGGCGGACGTGGTCGACCAGCAGGGGATCGTCCCCGCGCTCGGCCAGGCCGGTACGGCGGCGCTCGGCGCGCTCGTCGACGACGGGCTGTGCCTCGACGACGCCGTCGTGGTGCTGGACGGCTCGTTCGACTGGTTGTCCCGTGCCGTCCCCACAGCACTGGTCCCGTCCGCCCGGCCGCTCGACGTCGTGGTGCGCGTGAAGGCGGACCGCGACTGCGCCTCCGTCGCCGCAGCGTCCGTGGTGGCGAAGGTCGAGCGCGACGCCCTGATGGTCGCTGCGCACGAGGGGGCTCCGCACTACGGGTGGGCGTCGAACAAGGGGTACGGGTCCACGGCGCACTACGACGGGATCCGGTCCGTCGGGGCGCACGCGCTGCACCGGAAGAGCTGGCTGCACCAGGCGTCGAGCGTCGCCCTGGACGGGTTCGACGAGCTGGCCGTCACCGGCTGACCCACCCCGTCGTCCATCGTCGGTCGGCTCGCCGTAGACTGTGCGGGCGATGGATGACGACGAATTCGACGACTACGACCGCGAGGTCGAACTTGCCCTGTACCGCGAGTACCGCGACGTCGTGTCGCAGTTCCGGTACGTGGTCGAGACCGAGCGGCGGTTCTACCTGGCGAACGAGGTCGACCTCGTCCGCCGTGACACCGAGCACGACTTCTACTTCGAGCTCACGATGAACGACGTGTGGGTGTGGGACGTCTACCGTTCCGACCGGTTCGTGAAGTCCGTGCGTGTCCTCACGTTCAAGGACGTGAACGTCGAGGAACTCACGTCGCGGGAACTCGAACTGCCCAAGGAACTCGCACTCGACGAGTGATCCACAGCTTTTCTGGAATTGCGACTCGGGCTTCTTCCGACGACATTTCCGCAATTGTCGCGCTACGGTGGTGGTGAAGCTTTTCCCGTGACCCACCGTCACGGGCATCACCACCCCTCGACCCAGGAGCACGACATGGCACAGAAGGTCACCGTCCAGCTCGTCGACGACCTCGACGATTCGCCCATCGCCGCCGGCGAAGGCCGCACCGTGGAATTCGCGTTCGACGGTTCGAACTACGAGATCGACCTGTCCGACGACAACGTGGACAAGTTCCGCGAAGCGATCTCGGACTACGTCGCAGCGGCACGGAAGGTCTCCGGTCGTCGTTCCGGTGGCAGCAGTGGTTCCGCGCCGAAGTCCGCACCCAAGCGCGGGAACTCCGAGGAACTCGCGAAGATCCGCGACTGGGCGAAGGAGAACGGTTACGAGGTCTCGAGCCGCGGCCGTATCTCGACCCAGGTGCAGGAAGCGTACGCAGCCGCGCACTGACGCACGACCTCACGAGACCCCGGATGTCCTGACGACATCCGGGGTCTCGTCATTCCTGCACAACATTTCCATCACGAGTGCTCATCCACAGTTCCGCCATCCGACCGACGGCGCCGGTTGCATTGCCGCATCGTCGTCGGTGGAGGCAACGACATGGAACGACGAACACTGGGGCAGTACGGCGAGGACCGCGCGGTGGAATGGCTCACGGCGCGCGGGTACCGATTGGTGGAACGGAACTGGCGGTGCGCACGCGGCGAGGTCGACGTGGTCGCCTGGCACGGGCGGACACTCGTGTTCATCGAGGTCAAGACGCGAGCGGGCACGGCGACCGGGCACCCGTTCGAGGCGATCACCACGGCGAAGACCGCGCGCCTCCGACGGCTGGTGCCGATGTGGTTCGCGGCGCATCCCGACACGCACGCCCCGGCGGTCCGTCTCGATGCGCTGGCGGTGCACGTGGCCGGTGACCGGCACGGCATCGAGCACCTCACGGGGATCCTGTGACCGGCATCGGTCGGTCCGCCGCGGTCGCCCTGCTCGGCGTGACCGGACGGCGGATCGAGGTCGAGGCGCACCTGACGAGCCAGCTGCCCGCCTTCAGCATCATCGGACTGCCGGACACCTCGTTGGGCGAGGCCCGAGAGCGGGTCCGGGCCGCAGCGGCGAACGCCGGGGCGCCCCTGCCGGCCCGGCGGATCACGGTCAACCTGACGCCGGCGGCGATCCCGAAGCGCGGATCGGGCTTCGACCTGGCGATCGCCATGGCGGTGCTCGCCGGCGCGGACGTCGCGCCCTGCGTGAGCGAACGGGTCGTGTACATCGGGGAGCTCGGGCTCGACGGGCGACTCCGGCCCGTACCCGGGGTCGTGCCGATGCTGCTCGCGGCACGGGACGCCGGAGCCGAGCGGGTGGTGCTCCCCACGGGGAACGCCGAGGAGGCCCGTTTCGTGCGCGGCGTGGACGTCCGCGCCGTGGACTCGCTCCGTGCCGCCGCGATCGACGCCGGGGCGCTCCTCCCGCCGGTCGAGGTCGACCCGGTCGCCGCACCGCCGGTGCTCCCCGAGCGTTCACCCGTCGCCGAGCTGGCCGAGGTCGTGGGCAACCCCACCGGCGTCCGTGCCCTCGTCGCGGCGGCCGCCGGCGGACACCACGCCCTGCTCGTGGGACCGCCCGGTGCCGGCAAGACGATGCTCGCGGAACGGCTGCCGGGCCTGCTGCCGGACCTCGACGACGACGCGGCGCTCGAGGTCGCGGCGGTCCGGTCGGTCGCCGGGCACGGGGTCGCATCGTGGACCACGAGACCTCCGTGGGAGGCCCCGCACCACTCGGCGTCCGCGGTGTCCCTCATCGGTGGCGGCTCCGGCACGGTCCGACCGGGCGCCGTCTCGCGCGCGACTCAGGGCGTGCTGTTCCTCGACGAGGCCCCGGAGTTCCCGCGCGCGGTGCTCGACGCGCTGCGACAGCCCCTGGAGTCCGGACGGATCACGGTGCACCGGGCCGCCGGCGCCGCCGAGTTCCCCGCACGCTGTCAGGTCGTGCTCGCGGCGAACCCGTGTCCGTGCGGCAACGCCGGCTCGATGCGGCAACCGTGCGAGTGCGCGCCGGCCACCGTCCGCCGGTACCTCGGCCGCATGTCCGGGCCGTTGCTCGACCGCATCGACATCCGGGTGCGCGTGCCGCGGGTGACCACCGGCCTGATCCGCGGTGAGGACGGCACGACGCCCAGCACGGCGCAGGCTCGAGCGACCGTCGAGGCGGCACGCCACTCGATGCGCACCAGGCTCGTCGGTACGGGGTGGACCCGGAACGCCGAGGTGTCGGGGGCGTGGCTCCGCGGCCCCGGGCGGGTGGACCGGCGGGCGACGACGGCGCTCGACCAGGCGCTCGACCTCGGCACGCTGACGATGCGCGGCTGGGACCGGACGATGCGCCTCGCCTGGACGCTCGCGGACCTGCAGGGGGACGACCGGCCGGGCGAACGGCACGTGCGCGAGGCCCTCGCCCTCCGGAGTGCGCTGTGACCGGGGCGCCCGACCTGCTCGAGACGGTCGCGGTGCTCCTCGGTCGGGCTGGGGCCGACGCGGTGGACCCGGTGGAGGCAGCGGCGCGCGTGGCGTGGTCGGCCGTCGTGGAGCCGGGGGACGCGGTGGCGGGGATGCTCGTCCAGGGACTCGGGGCCGAGCGCTCGTTCGCGCTCGTCCGGTCGGCGTGCGACGACGGACCCGTTGGCCTGCTCGACTCCTGCATCGACCGGGGTGTCCCGGGGGCTGAGTCCCCGGCACCCTTCGCCCGCACGCTGCGGGTCGCCCTCGAGCGTTGGCGCCCACGGCTCGCCCGGGTCGACGTGCTGACGACGCTCGAGGCCGCGCGCGCGGTCGGTGCGCGGCTCGTCGTGCCGGGCACGGCCGGGTGGCCCACCGGCGTCGACGACCTCGGGCCGCACGCGCCCGTCGTGCTCTGGACGCGGTCGGGGCGTCGGGCCTCCGGTCCTGCCCTGGCCGTCGTCGGTTCGCGGGCGAACACCGTCGCAGGGGCCGAGGCGACCGCGGAGATCGCCTCGGCGGCCGCCGACGCCGGGTGCACGGTGGTGAGCGGTGGGGCCTACGGCATCGACGCGACCGCGCACCGGGTCGCGGTCGCGGCGGGCACGCCGACGGTGGCGGTCCTGGCCGGCGGGATCGACCAGCTCTACCCGACGGGCAACGTCGAACTGCTGCGGAACGTCGCACGGCAGGGCAGCCTGCTGGCCGAGTCCCCGCCGGGTACCCGGCCGACACGGTGGCGGTTCCTCGCACGGAACCGACTGATCGCGGCGCTGGGTGCGGCGACCGTCGTGGTCGAGGCCGGGGCCCGCTCGGGCGCGTTGAACACGGCGCACCACGCTGCGCAGCTCGGCCGACCCGTGTTCGCCGTCCCGGGGGCGTTCTCGTCGTCGGCGTCGGTCGGGTGCCACCGTCTCGTGGCGCAGGGGCGTGCTCAGATCGTCGTGGGTCCGGGCGACCCCGTCGAGGCCGTCGTCGGACGACGCGGATCCGGGCGAGGACACCCGTCGAGGGACGGTGGGCCGACGTGCGCCGACGAGCCGATCGGTGGTCGGCAGGACCCCGAGGTGGTCCGGGTCCTGGACGCATTGGGACGGCGGGCGCTCGGCGAGCAGGAGATCGCCGTGCGCTCGGGCATGTCGGCGGGTGCGGTGGCGGACGCGCTCGCGCTGGCCGAACTGCAGGGGCTCGTCACGCACACCGTCGGCGGGTGGACCAGGTCGTGACGGCGCCGGACGCTTACCCTGGGGCCCGTGACGGCGCCGGACGCTTACCCTGGGGCCCGTGGCGGAGCAGACGGACGGGCGACTCGTGGCGGCGGTGGAGTCGTTCCTCGACCACGTCCGTGGCGCCGGGGGTCTGAGCGACCAGACCGTCCGTGCCTACGCGAACGACCTCGACCAGCTGGTGCAGTTCGCCGACGAGCGGGGGATCGCCGCCACCGCGGACCTCGGTCTCGAGGTGCTCCGCGACTGGCTGTGGGAAGCGGACCGACGCGGGCTCGCCCGGTCCACGATCGCGCGCCGGTCGTCGTCGGTGCGGGTGTTCACCCGCTGGGCCAGCGAGACCGGTCTGCTCGACACCGACCCCGGCGCCCGGCTGCGCGCGCCCAAGGGGGCGGGACACCTGCCGCGCGTCGTGTCGACCGACCAGGTCCGGACGGTGCTCGACGGACTCGCGGCTCGGGCGGACACGGACGACCCTGCTGCGCTCCGCGACCTGGCGGTCGTCGAACTGCTCTACGCCGCGGCGATCCGGGTGAGCGAGCTCGTCGGCATCGACGTCGAGGACGTCGACCGAGACCGCCTGACCGTGCGAGTGCTCGGCAAGGGCGGCAAGGAACGGGTGGTGCCGTTCGGCGTGCCCGCAAGGGACGCGCTCGAGGCCTGGCTCGGACGGGGTCGCCCGGTCCTCGCTGCGCGCGCTGCCGAGCGGTCACCGGCCCCCGCCCGGCAGTCGGACACCTCCCCGCAGCCGGTCCCCTCCGAGCAGCAGGTGCAGCGCTCCGGCGGGCCCGCGCTCTTCCTCGGCGACCGGGGTGGCCGACTCGGGGTCCGCAGCGTGTACCGGGTGGTCGCTCGAGCGCTCGGAGACCTGCCGGGCGCGGGTCCGAGCGGGCCGCACACCTTCCGGCACACCGCGGCGACGCACCTGCTCGACGGGGGAGCGGACCTCCGGGCCGTGCAGGAGCTCCTCGGGCACGCGAGCCTCGGGACGACGCAGATCTACACGCACGTCTCGTCCGCCCGGCTCCGGGAGGTCTACCGAACGGCGCACCCCCGCGCTTGACGGCGAACGGCCGGGCGGGAGTCCCGACGCCGTTCCGCCGCACGGCCTCGCGGCCTCGCGGCCTCCGGCACGTCACCCCGGCCACGCCGAGTCCGGGAGCAGGACCGGCCAGGCAGCCGGCGACAGGAACCGCAGTGGATCGACGTAGCGACCCTCGACCCGTGCGCCGAGGTGCAGGCACGGATCGGCGGCGGGACAGTGTCCGACCGTGACGGCACCGACCACCATCCCCTGCTGGACGGCGTCGCCCGTCGCCACCGAGGGTTCGACGGAGTCCAGCGTGCTCACGAGGCCCTCCCCGTGGTCGATGGTCACGACGCCCCTGCCGGCGACCTGCCCGGCGAACGACACCGTGCCGTCCGCCACCGCGACCGCAGGGGTACCGACGGACGTAGCCAGGTCGATGCCGCGGTGACCGGGCGCGTAGTCGTCCGCGGGTGCCTCGAACGGTCGGACCACCTCGCGCGTGCCCGTCGGCCAGACCCACGGCGCCGGAGCGACGTCCTCGCTCGCCACGATCGTTCCGGCCGAGCGGCCAGCCTCGTCGGACGTCGTCGGGTGCCCCGACAGGAGCGCACTCGCGAGCGCGACCACGAGCGGACCCGCGAGTGCGACCAGGAGTGCGACCGCGAGGACGAGGAGCCCACCCGGCCGCCCGGGCCGAGGGAGGAGCGGTGACCGTCTCATGTGACGAGGGTCGTCGAGACGCACCCGGGCACGGGCGGCGGCAGGCCGATCTGGGGACGGTGCCCGCTGCCTCCAGGGCTGTGCAGGGACGGCTGTCGGACGGCGCCGCGCCGCACCACGTCCCCTCGCGGTGCCGGCTGCGACACGACACGCGTCGATCGACGCGTGCAACGTCGGCGAACCCGTGCGATCCACGGCGACCCCAGAACGCGTCCAACCCCGCATGCCTCGCCGCGCCGCCGCGCCGCCGCGCCCCGATGTGCCCCGCGAGCCGCCAGCGAGTACAGTCGGGGCCGCTCCGGAACACGCAACGCCGCTCGGACGGCGAACCAGCCGACCGCCGGGGCACCGTGCGCCACCCAGCACGGCGGCAAGAACCTGGAGCACCGTGTCGAACACGTCCACCCAGCACGGCGAGGACCGTGCGTTCAAGGGGAAGGTCACCCTGTTCGCCATCGCGGCGGCAGTCGGCGGCTTCCTCTTCGGATTCGACTCCTCCGTCATCAACGGAGCCGTCGACGCGATCAAGGGCGAGTTCGGCCTGTCCGAGGCCGCCAGCGGCTTCGCGGTCGCCTCCGCGCTCATCGGCTGTGCCTTCGGTGCCTACTTCGCCGGTCGCCTGGCCGACCGCTGGGGCCGGACGCGCGTCATGTTCTGGGCAGCGGTGCTGTTCTTCGTCAGCTCGATCGGCTCCGCCTTCGCGTTCGCGACCTGGGACCTCGTCATCTGGCGTCTCGTCGGTGGCCTCGGCATCGGTACCGCGTCGGTGATCGCCCCCGCCTACATCTCCGAGGTCTCCCCGAAGGCGATCCGCGGCCGACTGGCGTCCTTCCAGCAGCTCGCCATCACGCTCGGCATCTTCGCCGCCCTGCTCTCCGACCAGCTCTTCGCGGTGACCGCCGGTGGCGCCTCGGAGCAGGTCCTCGGCCTCGCCGCCTGGCGATGGATGTTCCTCGTCGGTGTCGTGCCGTCCGTCGTCTACGGCGTGCTCGCGATCACCCTGCCGGAGTCCCCGCGCTTCCTGCTCTCGAAGGGCCGTGCCGACGACGCCCGTGAGGTCATGGGCAAGATCGTCCCGCGTGACACCGTGAACACGAGCCTGGAGGAGATCCAGGACGGCATCAAGAAGGAGGCCAACGAGAAGAAGGGCTCCATCCGGGGCAACCGCTTCGGCCTGCAGCCCATCGTCTGGGTCGGCATCATCCTCGCCGTGCTGCAGCAGTTCGTCGGCATCAACGTGATCTTCTACTACTCGACGACCCTCTGGCAGGCGGTCGGGTTCAAGGAGAGCGACTCGTTCCTCATCTCGACGATCACGTCGATCGTCAACGTCGCCGTCACGTTCATCGCGATCTTCACCGTGGACAAGCTCGGCCGGAAGCCGCTGCTCGTGGCGGGCTCGTCGGGCATGTTCGTCTCGCTCACGATGGTCGCGATCGCGTTCTCGCAGGCCACGATCGTGGACGGCGCGCCGAGCCTGCCCGGCTCCTGGGGCATCATCGCGCTGATCTTCGCCAACCTGTTCGTGGTCTCCTTCGGCGCCACCTGGGGTCCGCTCATGTGGGTCCTGCTCGGCGAGATGTTCCCGAACCGCATCCGCGCGACCGCGCTCGGCGTCGGCTCGGCCGCCAACTGGATCGCGAACTTCGTGGTCACGATCTCGTTCCCGGTGCTCTCCGGCTTCAACCTGACGGTGACCTACGGCATCTACGCCCTGTTCGCCCTGCTCTCGCTGTTCTTCGTCATCGCGAAGATCCCGGAGACGAAGGGCCGCTCCCTCGAGGAGATGGGCATCACGGCAGAGGGCGACACGGTGTCGGCGAAGTAGCGTCCACCGGCGTCACCACCTGACGGGAGGCGCGGTGCGGGTCGGACCCGCACCGCGCCTCCCGTGCGTCCCGGCTCCGTCGTGTCCCGGGCGCGGTCGTGTCCCGGGCACGGTCGTGTCCGGGCGCCGTCGTACCGGGCGCGGTCGTGTCCGGGCTCCGTCGTGTCCGGCGACGGCCTGGGCGTCCGGACCTGCTAGCATTGCGACCGCAGCGCGCTCCGGCGCGCTGACTTCGCGCGTCCACAGTGCTCGTGCAACAGCAGTGCTCGTCCAACAGCAGTGCTCTCGCCACGACACGTTCCGCGGCCACCGGTCCTGCTCTCACGAGCGGGCGGCCGCGCGGACAGGGCGCCAGGGGTCACGGCCACCGGTCGCGACCGACACAACCGCAACCGTGCGCACGGCCGAACAGTCGTGTGCCGAGAACAAGGAGGGACGGCATGGCCGTCGTCACCATCCGCCAGCTGCTCGACAGCGGCGTCCACTTCGGACACCAGACCCGTCGGTGGAACCCGAAGGTGAAGCGCTTCATCCTCGCCGAGCGCTCTGGCATCCACATCATCGACCTGCAGCAGTCGCTGGCCTACATCGACCGCGCGTACGACTTCGTCAAGGAGACGGTCGCGCACGGTGGCACGATCCTCTTCGTGGGCACCAAGAAGCAGGCGCAGGGCTCCATCGCCGAGCAGGCGACCCGCGTCGGCCAGCCGTACGTCAACCAGCGTTGGCTCGGCGGTCTGCTCACGAACTTCCAGACGGTCTCCAAGCGCCTCGCGCGCATGAAGGAGCTCGAGGAGATCGACTTCGACGACACGACGAAGGGCTTCACCAAGAAGGAGCTCCTCATCAAGAAGCGCGAGCTGGACAAGCTCCACAAGACCCTCGGTGGTATCCGCAACCTCACGCGGACCCCGAGCGCGCTCTGGGTCGTCGACACCAAGAAGGAGCACCTCGCGATCGACGAGGCGCAGAAGCTCGGGATCCCGGTCATCGGCATCCTCGACACCAACTGCGACCCCGACGAGATCACCTACCCGATCCCGGGCAACGACGACGCGATCCGCTCCGTCGGTCTCCTCACCCGCATCGTCGCCGACGCCGCGGCCGAGGGCCTGAAGACCCGCCACAACGGCGGCGACGAGGAGACGGCCGAGCCGCTGGCCGAGTGGGAGCAGGAGCTCCTCTCCGGTGAGCAGGGTGGTGCGCAGGCCGCTCCGGCAGCCGAGGCCGCCCCCGCAGCCGAGGCTCCCGTCGAGGAGAACGACGCCGACGCGCAGGTCGCCGCGAAGGAGATCGGCGAGCCGATCGCCGACGAGGCCAAGAACGCCGAAGCCACCTCGGCCGAGTAGTCACCGGGGGCGTCGGGCCGGTCGGCTCGGCGCCCCTTCCCTCTCTCTCCACAACACCAGTCCAGAAAGGACTCCAGTCAATGGCCAACTACAGCCTTGCTGACGTGAAGAAGCTCCGTGAGGACCTCGGGGCCGGCATGATGGACGCGAAGAACGCGCTCGTCGAGGCCGACGGCGACTACGACAAGGCCGTCGAGCTGCTCCGCATCAAGGGCGCGAAGGCCGTCGCCAAGCGCGACGACCGTGCGACCTCCGAGGGTGTCGTCGTCGCGACGACCGAGGGTGGCGCCGCCACCGTCGTCGAGCTCGCGAGCGAGACCGACTTCGTCGCGAAGAACGAGAAGTTCACCACCCTCGCCGACAAGGTCGTGGCCGCGGTCGCCGCCGCCGGTGCGTCCGACGTCGAGGCCGGCAACGCCGCGCCGCTCGACGGCAAGACCGTCGCCGAGACGATCGACGAGGCCGCCGCCGCGCTGGGTGAGAAGCTCGCGCTGCGCACCGTCGTCCGTGTCGAGGGCGACGCCTTCGAGGTCTACCTGCACAAGACCAGCCAGGACCTGCCGCCCCAGATCGCCGTCGTCATCGCCTACGCGGGCTCCGACGCCGCCGAGGCGCGGTCGATCGCCCAGCACGTCGCGTTCGCGAACCCGACGTACCTGACCCGCGACGAGATCCCGGCCGAGGCCATCGAGAAGGAGCGCGCGACCGTCGAGGCGATCACGCGCGAGGAGGGCAAGCCGGAGGCCGCCCTGCCGAAGATCGTCGAGGGTCGCCTCAACGCGTACCGCAAGCAGGTCGCGCTCCTCGAGCAGGACTACGCGAAGGACAACAAGCTGTCCGTCGCGAAGGCCGCCGAGAACGCCGGTCTGACGATCCAGGGCTTCGCCCGCGTCAAGGTCGGCGCGTAACGAACCCGTGACGGGGCTCGGAACCACATCGGTTCCGGGCCCCGTTTTCTGCGCGCTGCGACACGCGCGGAGCCGGCCGGGAGGCACGACCTCCTCCGCCGGACCGGCTGCGGCCGGGTAGATTCCCACGAGACATTCGACGAAGGGTGCGCCACATGACGAACGAGAAGACCGGACGCCGCCGGGTCCTGCTGAAGCTGTCGGGGGAGGCGTTCGGGGCGGGGTCCCTCGGAGTGAACCCGGACGTCATCAGCACCATCGCCAAGGAGATCGCGCAGGCCGCGCAGGACGTCGAGGTGGCCATCGTGGTCGGCGGCGGCAACTTCTTCCGCGGTGCCGAGCTCTCGCAGCGCGGCATGGACCGCGGTCGTGCCGACTACATGGGCATGCTCGGCACCGTGATGAACGCGCTCGCGCTCCAGGACTTCCTGGAGCAGGCCGGAGCGGCGACCCGGGTGCAGTCCGCGATCAGCATGACGCAGGTCGCCGAGCCGTACATCCCGCGGCGCGCCGAGCGGCACCTCGAGAAGGGGCGCATCGTGATCTTCGGCGCCGGTGCGGGCCTGCCGTACTTCTCGACCGACACGGTCGCCGCCCAGCGTGCGCTCGAGATCGACGCGCACGAGGTCCTCGTGGCCAAGAACGGCGTGGACGGTGTGTACACCGCCGACCCGAAGAAGGACGCCACCGCCGAGAAGCTGCACCACGTCACGTACCAGGACGCCCTGCTGCAGGGCCTGAAGGTCGTCGACGCGACGGCGTTCTCGCTCTGCATGGACAACGGCATGCCGATGCACGTCTTCGGCATGGAGGGCGAGGGCAACGTCGCGGCCGCCATCCGCGGGGAGCGCATCGGCACGGTCGTCAGCAACTGACCCGCACGCTGACTAGACTCGACGCAGTACCGAAGGAGAACCACCGTGATCAGTGATGTCCTGACCGAAGCCACCGAGAAGATGGCGAAGGCCGTCGACGTCGCCAAGGACGACTTCGCGACCGTCCGTACCGGACGCATCAACGCCGCCCTCTTCCAGAAGATCCCGGTCGACTACTACGGCACCCCGACGCCGCTCGCGCAGCTCGCGTCGCTCCAGACGCCCGAGGCACGCACGCTCATCGTCACGCCGTACGACAAGTCGGCCCTCAAGGAGATCGAACGCGCGATCGCGACGTTCCCGAACCTCGGCGCCAGCCCGTCGAACGACGGCGAGATCGTCCGCGTGACGATCCCGGAGCTCACGCAGGACCGCCGCAAGGAGTTCGTGAAGCTCGTGCGTGGCAAGGGTGAGGACCACAAGGTCGTCATCCGGAACATCCGTCGCCGCGCGAAGGACGACCTCGACGCGCTGAAGGGTGAGATCTCCGACGACGAGATCGCCCGGGGCGACAAGGACCTCGAGGCCCTGACGAAGAAGCACGTCGACCAGATCGACGACGCGCTGAAGAAGAAGGAAGCCGAACTCCTCGAGGTCTGATGCGTCTCCCCGAGCCGGGCGGCGACCGCCCCACAGAACCGCGCCCGACCGGAGCAGCGCCGACCACGAAGAAGGGGCTGCGACAGGACTTCGATGCCCGTGCCCGTGCGGCGCGCGCCGACTTCGAGGCGCAGCTCAAGCAGCGCAAGGCGGACTTCGGCGCGCGCAACGAGGCACTGACCGCCCGCACCGGCCGCAACCTGCCGGCCGCGATCGCCATCGCCCTGGCGTTCGCGGTCGTCATGCTGGGGTCACTCCTCATCTGGAAGCCGGCGTTCATGGTCGTCGCGGCCTTCCTGCTCGGGGTGGCCGTCTACGAGCTCGCGAGTGCGATGCGGTTCGCCGGGCGCGACGTGCCGCGCATCCCGAGCGTGGCCGCGGCCGTCGTCATGGTCCCGGCAGCGTTCCTCGGAGGGCAGGTCGCGGCGCTGTTCGCGATCCTCGGCGGCATCGTCCTCATCGCGGTCTGGCGGCTCGTCGAGGTCGCGATCGCGCGGGAGAAGCCGCCGGCCGGTCACGTCGCCCGCGACCTGACGAACGGCCTGTTCGTGCAGGCCTACATCACCCTGCTCGGTGCGTGCATCGTGCTGCTCTCGGCCCAGCCCCGCGGTGAGCTGTGGGTGATCGCCTTCATCCTGGTGGTCGTCGCCGTCGACACGGGTGCGTACGCCACCGGGCTCAACCTCGGCAAGCACCCGATGGCGCCGCGGATCAGCCCGAAGAAGACCTGGGAGGGCTTCGCGGGATCGGTCGCCGCGAGCATCCTGGTCGGCATCGTGGTGACCTGGCTCATGCTCGGTCTGCCCTGGTGGACCGGCATCGTCCTCGGTGTCCTCATCTCGGGCTCCGCCACGCTCGGCGACCTGACCGAGTCGATGATCAAGCGCGACCTCGGCATCAAGGACATCTCGTCGTTCCTGCCCGGGCACGGTGGGCTGCTCGACCGCATCGACAGCATCCTGCCGTCGTCGGCCGTGGCCTACGTGTTGTTCCTGGTGGTCGTCCACTGACCTGAGCGCCCGACGCCCTGTCGGACCGCGCGTCCAGGTGGCGCCATGGTCCGGTGCTGGCAGAATGTCGCCGTGGCCACGACCTTCCCCTCCGCAGACCGCAAGTCCCTCGGGTACGACGTCGACGAGGTCGAGCGGTTCCTCGAGGACGCCCGTCGTGCGTACACCGCCGGCGACACCGCTCCCGGCATCGAGGCGGCGAAGATCCGCAGGACCGCCTTCTCCATGCGCAAGGGCGGCTACTCCACGGCACACGTCGACGCCGCGCTCGAGCGCCTCGAGGACGCCTTCGCCGCTCGCGAGCGGGAGCGCGAGATCGCCGAGACGGGTCAGAAGGCCTGGTACGCCGAGGCCCGCGCCAAGGCGTCGGACGTCGTCGCGCGACTCGAGCGTCCCACCGGGCAGCGGTTCGCACGCACCAGCCCGCTCGGCACCGGCTACCACCCGAAGGACGTCGACGTCTTCGCGGAGCGGCTGGCGGGCTACTTCCGCGACGGCAAGCCGCTCAGCCTGACCGAGGTCCGGTCGGTGGTGTTCCGCCCGAAGCACGGCGGCTACCGCGAGGCGCAGGTGGACGCGCTGCTCGACGCGGTCGTCGAGGTCATGCTCGCCGTCCGCTGACGACGCGCGGGACACCGGTGCTTCTCTTCCCGTGACCGTTCCGTTATCCTGGACCCACTCATGGGCAGGCACACGGCAGACCTCAGCTCCGACCGCGGTACCCGCGAGCACCTCGACCGTCCGGTCGTCGGTGAGCGCCGCGCGGCACGCGACCGACTCCGCACGACGGGGCACTCGGTCCTCCACGAGACCCCGCGGGTCGAGACGGCAGCGCTGCCGTCGACACCGCTGGGCGCACCCGTGACGGCGCCGACCCCGGTCGCGACGTCCGCCGCACCGGCGACCGCTCCGGTCCTCGTCCGCGGACCGATCGCACCGACCGGTGCTGCCGACCCGCGCATCGTCCAGCAGCGACGCGCGGTCGCCGCACCGGCGAAGCCGAAGGCCGCCCGGACCCTCAACTCGTTCATGCGCGGACGCGCGACCATCCCGACGCTGTCGTTCTTCGCCGTCTTCGGCTTCGTCGGCGGCTCGCTGTTCAACCCGATGCAGCCCGACGTCGCCCAGGCCGCCGTCGTCGCTCCGGTGCTCGTCAAGGCGCCCGTGGAGCCGCAGCAGTTCACGGCACACGGCACGTACGCCGCGTTCGACGTGACGCGGGACGGCTACGGCGTCACGCTGCCGAAGCCCAAGGTCGAGGAGAAGCCGGCCGAAGCCACCAACGACCAGGCCGACCCGGCAGCGAAGAGCACGGCCGTCACGCCGTCGAACACGCTCGCGGCGACGGCCGCGACGCCGAACCCGGGCAGCGCGCAGGAGATCGCCCAGCAGATGGTCGCCGCACGCGGGTGGGGGAGCGAGCAGTTCAACTGCCTCGTGTCGCTGTGGAACAAGGAGTCGGGTTGGCGCGTCAACGCGTACAACCCGAGCGGTGCCTACGGCATCCCGCAGGCGCTGCCCGGCAGCAAGATGGCCACGGCCGGTGCGGACTGGCAGACGAACCCCGCGACGCAGATCACCTGGGGTCTCAACTACATCTCCGGCGTCTACGGCACCCCCTGCGGCGCGTGGGGCCACAGCCAGTCCTACAACTGGTACTGATCGGCAGTTCCGGGGTGCCGCGCAGCAACCGACCGCGGCGACCCCGTGGTCGTGGTCCCGAGCCGACCGAGGACGAGACCGGTCTCGACCGCCTCATGAGTTCGTGGAGGCGGACCGAGGTCCGTCGCGGTCGTACCTTCACCGTGCAACCGGTGTCCGCGGCGTCCGCACAGAAGGAGTACGTCTGTCCGGGCTGCGGCCTGGCCGTGCTGCCGGGTGTCGCGCACGTGGTGGTCTGGCGCGCGGACGGTGTGCTCGGGGACGACGCCGACCTGGCGTCCCGCCGACACTGGCACAACCACTGCTGGAGCATCGCATGAGCACCGAGATCCGCTCGAACACCGAGCTCCCCGCCCGACGTACCGACATCGAACTGGTGACGGACGACCACCTCACCCTCGTCGGCGAGCTCGCCGAGCCGCTCGACCGGCCTGCGCGGGGCACGCTCGTGACGCTCCACCCGCTGCCGACCGCGCACGGGTTCATGGACAGTCACGTGCTGAAGAAGGCGGCCTCGCGCCTGCCCGCGCTGGCCGACATCGCGGTGCTGCGGTTCAACTTCCGGTCGGTGACCTCGCCACGGGGCACGTCCGAGGGCGTCTTCGGTGACGGTGAGTCCGAGGGCTTCGACCTCCGCGCCGCCGTGCACGAGACCGTCGGACGCGGACTGCCGACCCCGTGGCTCCTCGGCTGGTCGTTCGGCACCGAGGTCGTCCTCAAGCACGGCATCGAACACGTCGCCGCGGGGAACGTCGCCGGCGTGGTGCTGCTGTCGCCCCCGCTGCACCGGACCTCGGACGACGAGCTCCGACGCTGGGCGGACGTGGACGTCCCGGTCGTCGCGCTGGTCCCGGAGCACGACGACTTCCTGCAGCCGGAGGACGCGGTCCGCCGCTTCGCCGTCGCGCCGAACGTGCGGGTCGTCCCCGTCGCGGGCGCGAAGCACCTGTGGGTCGGGGAACGGTACGTCCGCACGGTCCTCGACGCCGTCGCGGACCTCGTGGTCCCGGGCAGCGCGCCGCTGCCGACGCACCTCGACGACTGACCACACGGTCGGCGTCGCGACCGGGCTGACGCCACCGACCGGTCAGGGCCGGACGGCGACCGTGCCCCGTGAGCCGACCGTCCCGGGTGAGCGGCGAGCGCCACGGCTGCCGCGGGGGACGCGACCCGGCCCGGAGGCGCGCGGTGCGCCTCCGGGCCGGGTCGCGGATGCCGTCCTCAGCGGGCGGTGGCGTCCTCGTCGAGGGCCTCGTCGTCCGCCGACCGGCCGGCCGCCACGGGGGACTCGTCGAGGAGCCCGGTGGCGTGCGTGAGCACGCCGCGCAGGTTCTCCAGGTACCCGGCGACCGCGTCGCGCTCGGTGCGGATGGCGGCGAGCCGGTCCTCGGACTCGGCGATGGTCGCGGCCGACCGTTCCTCGGCCTCCGCGATCATCCGGTGGACTCGCTCCTGGGCGTCGCTGACGATGGTGCGTGCACGTTCCTGTGCCTGCGCGGTGCTCGTGCGCTCGAGGTCGTCGGCCTCCTGCTGCAGCCGCTCGGCGCGCTCCCGCGCCTCGGACGCGCGGCGGGTCGCCTCGGCGAGCTGCAGGTTGGCCTCGTCGAGGTACTTCTGCGTCTCGGCCACCGTCTCCTGGTGCTTCTGCAGGTAGTCCTGCTCGGCGTCGTCACGGCGGGCGGCGAGCTCGGACTCGAGCGCCGCGCGGGCCTCGTCGCGTTCTCGGGCGATCGCCGTGCGGACCTCGTCGCGTTCCTGCTGCAGGTCGGCGCGCACCGTGTCGACCTCCTGCTGCAGCGCCGTGCGCTCGGCCTCGAGGTCGGAGAGCTCGGCCGTGCGGCGGTCGGCGATCTCGGTGTCGACCTCGGCGTGCTCCCGCTCGCGGCGCGCAGCGAGCTCGTCGGCGTGCTCGCGAGCGGCGCGCTCGGCGGCGGCGTCGGCCTCGGCGCGCTCGCGTTCGAGGCGGGCGCGGTGCTCCTCGAGTTCCGCGGCGATGCGGGCAGCGGTCTCCTCCACCAGGCGTGCGTTCTCGGCCCGGGTCTGCTCCTCGTCGACACGGAGCTGCGCACGGGCGGCCTCGAGCTCCTGGTCGAGGGCGGTGCGGGCCTCGGCTGCCTCGCGCTCCCAGCGTGCGCGGGCGGCACCGAGTTCGGCGTCGAGCTCACGACGACGGTCGCTGGTCTCCGCCTCGAGTGCGGCCCGGCTGCGCTCGACCTCGGACTCGAGCTCGGCCCGGCCGGTCTCGAGCGCGAGCTCGTGCGCTCGGCGCTGCTCGTCGCGCTCGCGCTGCCAGGCAGCGCGGCCCTCGGCGACCTCGCGCTCGAGGGCGGCGCGCCGCGTGGTCTCCTCGCGGTCGAGGTCCGCGGTGCGCCGGGCGTGGTCGGCCTCGAACACACTGCGTCGGTGCTCGGTCTCACGGTCGAGGTCGGCAGCGGCGCGACGGGCGTCCTCGGCCGCGCGCTGCGCGTCCTCGCGCAGCTCGGCGACCTCGCGCTCGACACGGGCACGCAGGGCATCGGTCTCGCGGATGGCGACCGAGCGGACCTCGGCGGCCTCGGTGACGGCTGCACCCCGGACGGCGGCGGCCTCGTTGCGGGCGTCCTGGGTCAGCAGGCCGGCCTCGGCACGGGCACGCTCGATCGTGTCGGACGACTCGGCCCGGGCGCGGGTGAGCTCGTCGGTCGCACGGGAGCGGGCGTCCTCGAGGGTCTCCGACGCCTCCTGCCGGGCTTCGCGGAGCAGACGCTCGGCCTCGTGCCGACTCGATGCGCGGAGCCGCTGGGCGTCGATGTCCGCCTGGCTGATGAGCCGTGTCGACTGCTCCTCGGCCACGCGCAGGGTGGACTCGAGGCGGGTGCCGAGCCCGCTGTAGGTCGGGGTGCCGGCCTCGTCGAGCTCGCCCTGCAGGTCCGCGACACGCGCCTGCAGGAGACGGATCTCCTTGGCGGCCTCGGCGCGGTCGGTGTTCGACTTGATGAGTTCGCGGCGGAGCTCGTTCACCGAGCGGTCCACCTCGTCGCGGCGGTACCCGCGCAGCTCGGTCCCGAACTCGGCCTCGTCGTTCGCCACGTGTTGCTCCTGGGGGTCGGCGGAGGGCCAGCCCTTGGCCCGCGGACGAGTCTAGTGGCGGCCCACCGGCGCCGACTGAGCCCGTGGACAGCGGTGGGGGATGCGATGTCCAGGGTGCCTCGCTATCCTGGAGCGCTGATTCGCGCGCCGATCCCCCCACCCCCGGCGCGGTAGGGAGAAGATCCGTGCGATTCGTCCTGGCGATCGTCAGTTTCGTCATCGGTCTGCTGCTCGTCGGTCTCGCGGTCGGGCAGCGCACCGTGTTCGCGCCACCCTCGTCGCTCGTCGCAGAGTCCTCGAGCACGGCCTCGGCCCCGGTGACCGTGATCCCGGGGTCGACGCTCAACGCGAACCCCGGGTACCAGCGCATCGACGTCTCGGGTTCCGGGACGGTGTTCGCGGCCTACGGCAGGACCGCCGACGTCGACGCGTGGATCGGTGACGCGAAGCACACCACCCTGCGCTTCGACGCCGAGCAGGACCGCCTGGTCGGCCGCACGACGGGATCGGCCGACTCAGTGCCGGACCCGAAGGGCAGCGACCTCTGGTACCAGGAGTGGGATGGTGCGGGACGGTTCACCGTCCGGTTGCCCGCCGACGTGTCGGTCGTGGTGCTCGCCGACGGGTCCGACGCCGCGCCGACCGACGTGTCGGTGACCTGGCCGCGGGACACCGCGACGCCCTCCGTCGGTCCGCTCCTCGTCGCGGGCGGACTCTTCCTGGTCGGTGGCGTCGCGCTGCTGGTCTGGGCGTTCCTGCACCAGCGTCGTGGTCGTGGTCCGCGTCGCCGCAGCGGTGGGTCGCGTCCGCCGCGCGTGCGGGCGTCGCGTCGTGCAGCCGCCGCGGGGGCACAGGTGCCGGTCCGCGGTCGTCGTGGCCGTCGTTCCCTGGTGGCCGTGCCGATCGTGCTCGTGGGGGCGCTCGGTCTCGCGGGCTGCTCGTCGGACTACTGGCCGCAGGGCGGTGGCTCCGGCGCCACCCCGACGCCGACCGCCTCGGCCACCGGCGCCGCGGACTCGACCGAACCGACCGCTGCGACCGAGCAGCAGATCCGCCGGATCGTCGAGCGGGTCGCCGAGGTCGCGTCGAAGGCCGATGCCGACCGTGACGCGACGCTGCTCGAGACCCGCTTCACCGGGGCCGCCCTCGACTTCCGCAAGGCGAACTACGCGATCCGCGAGAAGGACACCGACGTCGAGACGCCGCCCGCGATCTCGGCCGGTCAGGTCTGCGTGGCACTCCCGCAGCAGACCGACAGCTGGCCGCGCACGATCTTCACGGTCGTCGCCGAGGACTGCTCCGCGAAGACCGCTCCGCAGGCCCTCACCCTGGTGCAGGACAGCGCGCGCGACGACTACAAGGTCGCCTACGACGTGTCGCTCGAGGCCGCTGCGGAGATCCCGAGCCTGGCGCCGACGTCGATCGGTGCGGCACGGCTCGCCGGGGACACGAAGCTCCTGCGCATCGCACCCGACGACATCGCGGCCGCGTACGGCGACGTGCTGGCGAAGGACTCCGACAGCGACTCCGCCTCGCTCTTCGCCTCCGACGGCGACGGTCTGCGCTCGACGATCGGCAAGGCGTACAAGGACAAGAAGGCCGAGTCGCTGCCGGACACCGCGAAGATCGAGTACTCGTCCGAGGTGCCCGACGACGGCGCCGTGGCGATCGCCACGGACGGTGCGGGTGCGCTCGTGTCGGCCTCGCTCGACGAGGTCGAGAAGGTGACCCCGACCGCGGCCGGCGCCGAGGTCAACACCGAGGGGGCGGTCAAGGCCCTCTCCGGCGTCGACTCGAGCACGAAGGGGATCAGCGCGACGTACAGCGTCCAGCTGCTGTTCTCCGTGCCGCCGGTCGGCAGTGATGAGAAGGTGGTCCTGCTCGGGTTCACGCAGGGCCTGACCGCAGCGAGTGAGGTGCAATGACCAACGTCCCCCCGACCCCGTCCGGTCTCCGCGGAGCCGTCGACCTGTCGTCCCTCGTCGACCGCGCTCAGCGGCCGACGCAGCAAGCGGGTGCTCCCGCCGGAGGCCCGGGCGCAGCCGCGGGCACCGGCGGCGCCGGCGCCGCTGCCGTGCCGGGCGGCGTCCCGGCGACCGGTGCCGGTCCCGATGCCGACCTGACCGTCCCGTCGCTCGTCATCGACGTCACCGACCAGAGCTTCCAGGACGTCCTGCAGCTCTCGTCCGTCGTCCCGGTGATCGTCGACATCTGGGCGGAGTGGTGCGGGCCGTGCAAGCAGCTCTCGCCGATCCTCGAGCAGCTGACCGCGGAGTACGACGGTCGCGTGGTGCTCGCCAAGGTCGACGCGGACACCAACCCGCAGCTCGTGCAGGCGTTCCAGGCGCAGTCGATCCCGACCGTGGCCGCCGTGATCGGTGGTCGGCCGCTCGGACTCTTCGTCGGCGCGCTGCCCGAGGCGCAGGTGCGCGACGTCTTCGAGCAGGTCGTCGCCGCTGCCGAGCAGAACGGCGTGACCGGTCGGGTCACCGTCGACGGCGCTGCCGAGACGGAGCCCCAGGGCGAGCCCGCTCCCGAGCCGCTGCCGCCGCACCACCAGGCAGCGTACGACGCCATCGAGCGGGGCGACTACGCCGCCGCCGTGCAGGAGTACAAGACCGCGATCGCGCAGGACCCGAACGACCAGATGGCCGTCGCCGGGCTCGCGCAGGTCTCGTTGCTCGACCGGTTGAACGGTCGCACGGCCGACGAGCTCCGCAGTGCCGCGGCCGCGGCACCGCAGGACGTCGAGGCGCAGATGGCCGTCGCCGACCTGGACATCAGCGGAGGGCACGTCGAGGACGCCTTCGGGCGGCTGCTCGACCTGGTCCCGACGGTGTTCGGTGCGGACCGTGAGACGCTGCGCGTCCGGCTCGTCGAGTACTTCGAGCTGATCGGGGTGGACGACCCGCGTGTGGCCGCGGCACGGCGCCGTCTGGCGAGCGCACTGTACTGATCGACGCACGACCGTCGGCCGGTACGAGACGCCGGCGCCGGTGCGAGACGCCGGCGTCAGTGCGAGACGCCGCAGGAACCACGAGACGCCCCCGGGAACGGGGGCGTCTCCTGTGTTCGGGGGCGTCTCGCGCGGCGTGCACCGCGGACGACACGGGCGGACGACGGACGGGAGGCCCGGTGCCAGCTGGCACCGGGCCTCCCGTCCGTCCCGTGGTCGCGTCCGCGCGGCGGCGGGGTCAGTCGGCCAGTCGCAGCCAGACCGCACCCAGCGGCGGGACCACCAGGTGGGCCGAGGCCGGGCGGCCAGCCCACGGCGTCTCGTCGGCCGTGACCGAACCCATGTTGCCGACACCGGACCCGCCGTACTCCGTGGCGTCGGTGTTGAGCACCTCGTGCCAGGTACCCGCAGCGGGCAGCCCGAACCGGCGCTCGACGGGTACCCCGGAGAAGTTCACGAAGACCGCGAGGCGGTCGTCGCCGTCCTTGCGGAGGAACCCGAGCGTCGAGTGCGGCGCGTCGCCGCCCTCGATCCACTCGAAGCCCTCGGGCGAGGAGTCGTGCGTCCACAGCGCCGGGGTCTCCTTGTAGACGCGGTTCAGCGACGCCACGAGGTCCTGCACGCCGAGGTGTCCCGGATCGTCGAGGAGCCACCAGTCCAGCCCCCGGGCCTCGGACCACTCCGACGGCTGGGCGAACTCCTGGCCCATGAAGAGCAGTTGCTTGCCGGGGTGCGCCCACATGAACGCGAGGTACGCCCGGACGTTCGCGAGCTTCTGCCACTCGTCGCCGGGCATCTTCCCGTAGAGCGAGCCCTTCCCGTGCACGACCTCGTCGTGGCTGATCGGCAGGGTGAACTGCTCACTGAAGGCGTAGACCAGCGAGAACGTGATCTCGTCGTGGTGGTACGCGCGGTACGCCGGGTCACGCTCGACGTACTGCAGCGAGTCGTGCATCCAGCCCATGTTCCACTTCTGGCCGAAGCCGAGCCCGCCGGCGCTCGTCGGCTGGGTGACACCGGGCCACGAGGTGCTCTCCTCGGCGATCATCACGATGCCGGGGTAGCGCTTGTAGGCCGTGGCGTTCGTCTCCTGCAGGAACGAGATCGCCTCGAGGTTCTCGCGACCGCCGTGGATGTTCGGCAGCCACTCGGTGCGGGAGTAGTCGAGGTACAGCATCGAGGCCACGGCGTCGACCCGCAGGCCGTCGATGTGGAACTCCTCGAACCAGTAGAGCGCGTTCGCCACCAGGAAGTTGCGGACCTGCGGGTGCCCGAAGTCGAACACGAAGGTGCCCCAGTCGAGCTGCTCACCGCGACGCGGATCCGGGTGCTCGAACAGCGCGTAGCCGTCGAACTTCGCGAGTGCCCACTCGTCCTTCGGGAAGTGTCCCGGTACCCAGTCCATGATCACGCCGATGCCGGCGCTGTGCAGGCGGTCGATCAGGTAGCGCAGGTCGTCCGGCGTGCCGAAGCGCGCGGTCGGAGCGTAGTACCCGGTGACCTGGTAGCCCCACGAGCCACCGAACGGGTGCTCGGCGAGCGGCAGGAACTCGACGTGGGTGAACCCGAGGTGCTGCACGTGGCCGATGAGCGCATCGGCGGCCTCGCGGTAGGAGAGCCCGGGGCGCCACGATCCGAGGTGCACCTCGTAGACGCTCATCGGCGCATCGTGGGTCGTCGTCTGCGCTCGACGCTCCATCCAGGCGGTGTCGCCGTCGGACCACGTGTGGTCGGAGGCGGTGACGACCGAGGCGGTCAGCGGCGGGACCTCGGTGCGTCGGGCGAACGGGTCCGCTCGCTCGACCCAGCCGGAGTCGGTGAGGATCTGGAACTTGTACCGCTGCCCGACGAGGGCGCCGGGCCAGAAGAGCTCCCACACGCCGAGGTCGTTCAGGCGACGCATCGCGGTGGTGCGGCCCTCCCACCCCTCGAAGTCCCCGATCACGCGGACGGCGGTGGCGCGGGGTGCCCACACGGTGAACGCGACGCCGTCGACGCCGTCGACGGTGCGGACGTGCGCGCCGAGGTGCTGCCAGAGCTGCTCGTCACGGCCCTCGCCGAACAGGTGGAGGTCGAGCTCGCCGATGGTCGGCGCGAAGCGGTAGGCGTCGTCGGTGGTCCACGTCGCGTCGTCGGCGTCGGTGGACTCGTCGAGGTCGTAGTCGGCCTCGACGCGGTACCGACCGAGCGTGCCGGTCGTGGCGCCCGCCCAGAGACCGTCGCCCTCGTGGGTCAGTTCGACGTCGTCGCCGTCGGGGCGCACGATGCGGACGGCCGTCGCGAGGTGCCGGACGACGCGCACGCTCGTGCCCCCGTCCACCGGGTGCGGACCGAGCACGTCGTGCGGCTGGGACCAACGGCCCTCGGCCACCTGCTGGCGGAGCCAGTCCTCGACCGGCGCCGGCCGGGGAGCCGCTCCCGAGGTCGGGGCGACGTCGGAGCCGCCGGCGGGCGCTGCGTGCTGCGGTGCTGCGTGCTGCGGTGCCGCGGGCTGTGGTGCTGCGGACTCGGGTGCTGGGACGAGGTCCGCCGCGGTCGCCGTCGCTCCCGGTGCCGCCGAGCGTCCACCCTCGGAGAGCGGTGCGTCCGCGCCGTCCGCCGACAGACCGGTCGGGTCCGTGGGCTCCAGGCCGGTCGGTGCCGGGGAGCCGTCACGAGCTGCGCCGGCGAGGGTCGCCGACTCCGGGACCCCGCGGTCCGGCGTCTCCTTCGCCACGGGCGCGGCGCCGGGGAGGTCCTCGTGCGGTGCCGAGACCCGTGGCTCGTACCGGGGGGCCGGTTGGTCGGCCGGCGGGACCACGCCCGGGGCACGGGAGCGGGTCACGGGCGGCGGCGGGGGCGGCACCGGCGGGACGCTCGGCCCCTGGCCTCGGTCCGGGGTGGCGGGGGTGGGACGGTCGGAGCCCATCGGCGGGGTCCCCTTCGGGTCGCTGTCGGTCATCGGACGGGTCCCTCCACGACGAGCAGGTGCACGGGCTCCTGGAAGGCGTCGAGGCGGACGTAGTTGGACGAACCCCACTCCCAGCGCTGCCCGGTGACGACGTCGCGGACGACGAACGGCTGCTCGTTCGGCAGCCCGAGCGCGGCGAGGTCGAGGTGCACGGTGGTCTCGCGCGCCGAGTGCGGGTCGACGTTCGCGACGACGATCACCGTGTCCGCGCGGCCCGACCGGATGAACTCGGCGGGCAGGTGCTTCGAGTAGACGACGATCGCCGGGTCCTCGGCGTCGTGGACGTGCAGGTTCCGGAGCTGACGCAGCGCGGGGTGGGCCTGACGGAAGCGGTTGAGCATCGTGACGTACGGCGCGAGGCTCGCGCCCTCGGCCTCGGCCAGGGCGAAGTCGCGCGGCTTGTACTCGTACTTCTCGTTGTCGATGTTCTCCTCGGACCCCGGGCGTGCGACGTCCTCGAAGAGCTCGTACCCGGCGTACATGCCCCAGGTCGGCGCCCCGGTCGCGGCGAGCGCGGCGCGCACCTTGTAACCGGCGCGACCGCCGAACTGCAGGTACTCGGTGAGGATGTCGGGGGTGTTCACGAAGAGGTTCGGGCGCAGGTAGGCGCTCGTCTCGTGGCTGAGCTCGGAGAAGTAGTCCTCGATCTCCTCCTTCGTGTTCCGCCACGTGAAGTACGTGTACGACTGCTGGAACCCGGCCTCGGCCAGGGCGCGCATCATCGCCGGGCGGGTGAAGGCCTCGGCGAGGAACACCGTGTCCGGGTGCTGGTCGCGGACCTCGCGGATGACGCGTTCCCAGAACCAGAGCGGCTTGGTGTGCGGGTTGTCGACGCGGAAGATGCGGATCCCGAACGCGATCCAGTGCTCGAGGACCCGCAGGACCTCGGTGACGATGCCCTCGGGGTCGCTGTCGAACTGGATCGGGTAGATGTCCTGGTACCGCTTCGGCGGGTTCTCGGCCGTGGCGATCGACCCGTCCGCCCGGACCGTGAACCACTCGGGGTGCTGGTCCACCCACGGGTGGTCGGGGGAGCACTGGAGTGCGAAGTCGAGCGCGACCTCCATCCCGCTGTTCTTCGCCGTCTCGACGAAGACGCGGAAGTCGTCCTCGGTGCCGAGGTCGGGGTGGATCGCGTCGTGCCCACCCTCGGGACCACCGATCGCCCACGGGCTGCCCGGGTCGTGCGGTCCCGGGGTGAGCGTGTTGTTCGGGCCCTTGCGCGCCGTGGTGCCGATCGGGTGGATCGGCGGGAGGTAGACCACGTCGAAGCCCATGCGCGCGACGGCCGGGAGCCGGCGGGCCGCGGTGCGGAAGTCGCCGCTCCTCCACGAGCCGTCGGCGTTCTTCTTCGCCCCTTCGCTGCGGGGGAAGAACTCGTACCAGGCGCCGACGCCCGCGCGCTGCCGCTCGACGTCGAGGAGCTGCGTGGGGGAGTGCGTCCGGAGCGAGGTCAGCGGGGAGTCCTCGACCTCACCCGTGATGCGCGGGTCGTCGACGGCCGCGAGGCGCTCGGTCGGCTCGAGGTCGGTGTCCCGCAGCTGCTCGGCCGCGCGGACGGCGGCGCTGGAGTCGGTCTCGGCGGCGAGTCGGTCGAGCAGGACGGCGCCGTCGAGGAGCGTCGCCTCGGTGTCGACACCGGCGGCGATCTTGAGCCGGGCGGCGTGCAGCCACGTCGCCCAGTCGTCGGAGAACGACTCGACGTGCCACGTCCAGACGCCGACGTGGTCGACCTGCACGGTGGCCTCGTAGCGGTCCGTGCCGGGGGCGCCGAGCAGCATCGGCACGGTGCGTGTGCCGCCGTCCGGGCGTTCGAGCACGAGGTCGGCGCCGATGACCCCGTGGCCCTCGCGGAAGACGGTCGCGCCGAACGTGATCACCTCGCCGTCGAACGCCTTGCCCGGGAACCCGTTCGGGGTCGTCGGCGCGAGCTGGGTGATCGGGATGCGTCCGATCTTCGGTCGGCGGGGTCGATCTGCGGTGGCCACGGAGGCGACGCTACCCGGCCGGAGCGCTCGCGTTCCCCGGAACGCGTTCCCTGTGCAGTGTCGGGCGCGTCACCCGGCCTGTGCAGGACGCGCACGTGCGGGCTCCGTCGCCCGTTCCTTCCCCGGACGGGCGCGCGGAGGGCCACGACCCCCCTACGCCACCTCGAAGACGTGGATGCCGGGGCCGTACGCGGTGAAGACCTGCCCGCCCGGCCGGAGCCGCTCGTGGTCGCGGTGCTTCTCGCTCGACCAGGCCAACCGGTACCCGAGCACGTCCTGGCGCGCCGGCAGCGTCAGGTCCCGCGTCCGCCCGCTGCCGTGCACGACCACGAGCACCCGGTCGAACGGCTCGTGCTCCGGGGTCGACTCGGCGAAGTACTGCACGACCCGGTGGATGGGTTGGTCCCACCCCTCGGGGGTCATCGGCTGCCCGTCCGGTCCGTACCACGCCATGCGCGACGCTCCGGGCGTCTCCCGCCCCTCGACCCCGAAGCGCGTCGGCCGGAGCGCCGGGTGCGCTGCGCGCAGCCGCGTGAGCGCCGCGACCGCCTCGGTCATCGCCTCGGCGTCCTCGTCGTCCGACCAGTCGACGGCGGTCAGGTCGTTGGACACGACGTAGGCGTTGTTGTTGCCGTGCTGCGTCCTGCTGCGCTCGTCGCCGGCGGTCAGCATCGGGATGCCCGCCGAGAGCATCAGGGTGCCGACGAGGTTCCGCATCGACCGGCCCCGGGCGGCACGCACCCCGCGGTCGGCCGTGTCGCCCTCGATCCCGTGGTTGAACGAGCGGTTGTCGTCGGACCCGTCCCGCCCGTCCTCGCCGTTCGCCTCGTTGTGCTTGCGGTCGTGCGAGACGAGGTCGAGCAGCGTGAAGCCGTCGTGGGCCGTGACGAAGTTGACGCTCGCGAGGGGGCCGCGCTCCTGGCCGAAGGTGCCGCGGGACCCGGTGAGCGCCTCGGCGAGCCGACCGATGCCCGCCTGCGGGGTGCCGTTCCGGCGTTCCTCGGCGACGTCGGTCAGCCAGAACTGGCGGACGGTGTTCCGGAACCCGTCGTTCCACTCGCTCGTGCCGGGGCCGAACGCCCCCGTGCGCCACCCGTCGGGACCGACGTCCCACGGCTCGGCGACGACGAGCACGTCCTGCAGGTCCGGGTGCTGCCGGATGCGCTCGAGCAACGGGTGCGCCGGGTCGAACACGTGGTGCTCGTCGCGGGCGAGCGCCGCCATCAGGTCGAACCGGAACCCGTCGACCTGCACCTCGCGCGCCCAGTAGCGCAGGCTCTCGACGACCATGTCCGCGGTGGCCTCGACCGAGGTGTCGAGCGTGTTCCCGCAGCCGGTGGTGTCGTAGTACGACGCACCGTCCTCGGTCCAGCGGTACCGCCCCGCCCCGTCGATGCCGCGCAGCGAGGTGGTGGGTCCGCCGGTGCCCTCCTCGGCGGTGTGGTTGTAGACGACGTCGAGCAGCACCTGGATGCCCGCCTCGTGCAGGAGTCGCACCATGCCCTTGAACTCGCGGAGCACCGCGGAGGCACCCGCGGCACGGGCGTCCGACGAGGCGTGGGCCGCGTGCGGTGCGAAGAACCCGAGGGTGTTGTAGCCCCACGCGTTCTCGCGACCGGCGTCCCGGAGCCACGCCTCGGTGTCGAACGCGTGCACGGGCAGCAGCTCGAGGGTCGTCACGCCGATGCGGCGCAGGTGGGCGATGGTGCTCGGGTGCGCGACGCCGGCGTACGTCCCGCGCAGGTGCTCGGGGACGTCGGGGTTCGCAGCGGTGAGCGTGCGGACGTTCGCCTCGTACACGACGGTCCGGTCCAGGGGGACGTCGGGCTTCGGCACACCGCCCCAGTCGAAGGCATCGTCGACCACGACGCTCGTCCACCGTGGGCCGCCGCTCCCAGCGGCCGTCGCCGCGGGGACGATGCCACGCGCGTACGGGTCGAGCAGCGGTCGCGCGGGGTCGAACGCGTGGCGGGGTCCGTCCGGACCGTCGACGAGCAGGTGGTACCGATCGCCCGGCCGCACGTCCGGCGTCTCCGCCGCCCACCGGTCGGTGCCGTCGGTCCGCGACAGGACGTGGCGGGTCTCGACACCGTCGGCGTCGACGACCACGAGGGTCACCGCGGTCGCGGAGGCGGAACGCACCGAGAAGCGGGGCACGCCGTCACCGAGGCGGAAGCCGGGGGTCTCGTCGATCGCGGTGCGGTGCATGACGACCAGGGTACGAGGGGCCGGAGGTATCCTGTGAACGCACACGGAAGGGGCGCAGTCATGCCGGTCTACCTCGACCACGCGGCGACGACGCCCATCCTGCCCGCGGCGCTCGCCGCGTTCACCCGGGCCCTGGCCACGGTGGGCAACCCGTCGTCGATCCACAGCGCCGGCCAGCGCGCGAAGATGCTGCTCGAGGACGGTCGCGCCGCGGTCGCCCGGTCGCTCGACGCGGAGCCGGTCGAGGTCGTCTTCACCTCCGGCGGCACCGAGAGCATCAACCTCGCGGTCAAGGGGCTGTACTGGGCGCGGCAGCAGGACCGTCCGCGGCCGCGCATCGTCGTGCCGGCGGGCGAGCACCACGCCACCGTCGACACGGTTGAGTGGCTCGAGCGCCACGAGGGCGCCGTCGTCGACGTGGTCCCGCTGGACGCGCAGGGTCGCGTCGACCTCGTCGGCCTGGAGGCACGGCTCGCCGACGCCTCGGACGTCGCCCTGGTCACGTTCCTGTGGGCGAACAACGAGGTCGGGACCCTGCAGCCGGTCGACCGCATCGTCGAGCTGGCGCACGCCGCCGGTGTGCCGGTGCACAGCGACGCCGTCGCGGCGTACGGGCAGGTCCCGGTGTCGTTCGCGGCCTCCGGCCTCGACGCGCTCAGCGTGTCGGCGCACAAGATCGGTGGGCCGGTCGGGATCGGCGCGCTGGTCCTCGGGCGCCGTGCGACGGTCGAGCCGCTCATCCACGGCGGTGGCCAGCAGCGACAGGTCCGCAGCGGGACGCAGGACGCCCCGGCGGCGGCGGCCTTCGGGGTCGCCGCCGACGCCGGGCTGCACGACGCGTCGGCCCTGCGCGACCGGCTCGTCGCGGGGGTCCTGGAGCGCGTCCCGAGCGCCGTGCTCATGGGCGACCCGGTCGACCGGCTCCCCGGCAACGCCCACTTCACCTTCCCCGGGTGCGAGGGCGACTCGCTGCTGTTCCTGCTCGACGCGGCCGGGGTCGCCGTGTCGACCGGGTCCGCCTGCCAGGCCGGCGTCCCCGAGGCGTCGCACGTGCTGCTCGGCATGGGCCTGTCCGAGGACGAGGCCCGCGGCGCCCTGCGCATCACGCTCGGGCACACCTCGACCGAGGCCGACGTCGACGCCTTCCTCGCCGCGCTGCCCGACGCGGTCGCCCGGGCCGGCGCAGCCGGCCTGGCGTCCCGGACGCCTCTGCTCGGACGCTGAGCGACCAGGTCCCCACGGCCCTCCACAGCGGCCACCTGCCGGACGCGAGCCCACACGGCGGAGTGCGGCGAGCCTCCCGGCCGGTGGGCACCGGTAGGATCGGTGACCATGGTCGAACTTGACTTCACCGAGCAGCTGTCCGCCCTCCGCGAGACCTTCGGCAACATCCGCTCGGTCGTCGACGTCGACCGGCTCCAGCGCGAGATCGCCGAACTGAGCGAGCAGGCGGGTGCCCAGGACCTGTGGGACGACGTCGAGCACGCGCAGCAGGTGACGAGCGCGCTCTCGCACAAGCAGGCCGAGCTCCGGAAGATGACCGACACCGAGCAGCGCATCGACGACCTCGAGGTCCTCGTCGAGATGGCGAACGAGGCCGACGACGCCGACTCCGCGGCCGAGGCGCAGGACGAGCTCAAGGCCATCCAGAAGACCATGGGCGACCTCGAGGTGCAGACCCTCCTCGACGGCGAGTACGACGAGCGCCCCGCGGTGATCACGATCCGCGCCGGTGCCGGCGGTGTCGATGCGGCGGACTTCGCCGAGATGCTCCTCCGCATGTACCTGCGCTACGCCGAGCAGCACGGCTTCAAGACCACCGTCATGGACACCTCCTACGCGGAGGAAGCGGGCATCAAGTCCGCGACGTTCGAGGTCGACGCGCCGTACGCCTTCGGCACGCTCTCGGTCGAGGCCGGCACGCACCGCCTCGTCCGCATGTCGCCGTTCGGTGCCGCGGGCAAGCGCCAGACCTCGTTCGCCGCGGTCGAGGTCATCCCGCTCATGCCGGAGACCGCGGTCATCGACATCCCGGAGAACGACATCCGGGTCGACGTGTTCCGGTCCTCCGGCCCCGGTGGCCAGTCGGTCAACACCACGGACTCCGCCGTCCGCCTGACCCACCTGCCGACCGGCACCGTCGTGTCCATGCAGAACGAGAAGTCGCAGATCCAGAACCGCGCAGCCGCCATGCGCGTGCTGCAGTCGCGCCTGCTGCTCCTGAAGAAGGAGGAGGAGAACGCGAAGAAGAAGGAGCTCGCCGGCAACATCACGGCGAGCTGGGGTGACCAGATCCGCTCGTACGTCCTCGCGCCGTACCAGATGGTCAAGGACCTCCGGAGCGAGCACGAGGTCAACAACCCGTCGTCGGTGTTCGACGGGGACCTGGACGGCTTCATCAACGCGGGCATCCGCTGGCGCAAGCAGGGCGACGATTCCTGAGCGAGCTCGCGGGGGAGTCGAGCCGCGCGCCTCGGTTGACTTCCGGCCCACCCGACCTAGCCTGATCCGGTCATGATCAAATTCGACCAGGTCACCAAGGTCTACTCGGGCAACCCGAGTCCCGCGCTCGACGACCTCTCCCTCGAGATCCTCAAGGGTGAGTTCGTCTTCCTCGTCGGCGCGTCCGGCTCCGGCAAGTCGAGCTTCCTCCGCCTCGTGCTCAAGGAGGAGAAGCCGACCCGCGGGCAGATCCACGTGCTCGGCCAGCGCCTCGGCGCGCTGTCGTCGCGCAAGGTCCCGTACTTCCGCCGCAACCTCGGTGTGGTCTTCCAGGACTTCCGGCTCCTGCCGAACAAGAACGTCTTCGACAACGTCGCGTTCTCGCTCCAGGTGATCGGCAAGAGCAAGGGCTTCATCAGCGAGGCCGTCACCGACGTGCTCAAGCTCGTCGGCCTGGCCGGCAAGGCCACCCGGATGCCGCACGAGCTCTCCGGTGGTGAGCAGCAGCGCGTCGCGATCGCCCGTGCGGTCGTCAACAAGCCGGCGATCCTGCTGGCCGACGAGCCCACCGGCAACCTCGACCCGACCACCTCGGCGGGCATCATGGCGCTCCTCGAACGCATCAACCAGGGAGGCACCACCGTGCTCATGGCGACGCACGACGCCAGCATCGTGAACCAGATGCAGCGCCGGGTCATCGAGCTCTCGAACGGCACCGTCCTGCGCGACGAGCAGTCCGGCGGGTACCAGACGCAGGCGCTGCCGATCCAGCGCGGCTCCGGCGTCTCGAACACGACCGGCATCCAGACGATCCCGGGGCTCATCCGATGAGGCTCGGGCTCGTCATGTCCGAGGTCGGCTCGGGCCTGCGGCGCAACGCGTCGATGGTGGTCTCGGTCGTCCTGGTGACCTTCATCTCGCTCACCTTCGTGGGCACGGCGATCCTGCTGCAGATGCAGATCAACCAGATGAAGGGGTACTGGTACGACCGGGCGCAGGTCGCGGTGTACCTGTGCACCGACACCGACACCACCGGCAACTGCACCGGTGCCAAGGCGACCGAGGACCAGCGCGAGCAGGTCCAGGCGCAGCTCGACTCGTCCACCCTGAAGCCGTACATCGAGAAGACGTACTACGAGGACCAGGACCAGGCGTTCACGCGGTTCAAGGAGCAGTTCAAGGACTCGCCCGCGACCGAGTTCGTGAAGCCGGAGTACCTCAACGAGACCTTCTGGGTGAACCTGAAGAACCCGTCGCAGGCGGACGTGCTCGTCGAGAGCCTGTCGAAGGTCGCCGGCGTGCAGAGCGTCGTCGACCAGCGCGGGTACCTGCAGCCGATCTTCAACCTGCTCAACGCATCGTCGTACACGGCGATCGGCATCGCGTCGCTGATGCTCGTGGCGGCCGTGCTGCTCATCGCGACCACCATCCGACTCTCGGCGTTCAGCAGGCGACGTGAGCTCGGCATCATGCGCCTGGTCGGGGCGTCGAACCGGTTCATCCAGACACCCTTCGTGCTGGAAGGGGTGATCGCCGCCGCGATCGGAGCGGTGCTCGCCGGTGGCGCGATCACCGCGGTGGTCTGGTTCTTCGTCCGGAACTACCTGGCGCAGCGGTTCTCCGGCACCGCCTTCATCGGCATGAGCGACGCGGCCGTGGTCGTGCCCGCGGTGATCGTGATCGGCGTGCTCCTGGCCGGGGTCTCGGCGCTCATCGCGATCCGCCGGTACCTGCGCGTCTGAGACAGCCCGGGCGGCGGTCGATCGTCCGGCGCGAGGCTCGCCGTGGCGGACATCTTCGCGGTGGTCCTGCCGTGAACGTGTCCGCATGCGCGAGCCTCGGGTCGCCGGCGCACCGCGGCGCGCCGGGAAGGTGCGCCGCGGTCGTCGTGTTCACTAGGCTGTAGGGCTGCGCAGCAGCACCGGGGCCCGTGCCCGGTCACGAAGGGAGTCATCATGGCGAAGGAACGCGGCGAGAAGATCGTGGCGACCAACCGTCGCGCGCGCCACGACTACCTGATCGAGGACACGTACGAGGCGGGCATGGTGCTCTCGGGTACCGAGGTGAAGTCCCTCCGCGAGGGGCGGGCCTCACTCGTCGACGGCTACGCGTTCATCGACGGTGGCGAGGCCTGGCTCGACTCCGTGCACATCCCCGAGTACACCGAGGGGACGTGGAACAACCACGCGCCGCGGCGGAAGCGCAAGCTCCTCCTGCACAAGCAGCAGATCGTGAAGATCTCGCACAAGACCGCGCAGGGCGGGTACACGCTCGTGCCGATGAAGATCTACTTCCACGACGGCCGGGCGAAGGTCGAGATCGCGGTCGCCAAGGGCAAGCGCGAGTTCGACAAGCGTCAGGCCCTGCGCGAGAAGACCGACAAGCGCGAGGCCGAGCGCGCCATGCGCTCGCGCAACCGCCTCGGCGAGTGAGCGCGGCGGGGTGAGCCCTCGGCGAACGTCGGTGGCGTCGTCCAGCACACCCCGCTAGGCTGGGGTCCGCTCCTCACGGGGAGCATTGGCAACTCAACAGCGTGACAGCGGCTCGCACGTCACGGCCCGTACGGGGATGATCGGTTTCGACATTGCCTGTGTGCCGACGGGAAGCGGGCCGAGGACCCACGGTCATCTCGTGAACGATCCGTGGAAAACAACAAGTGCCAATTCCAAGCGCACTGACTTCGCTCTCGCTGCGTAAGCAGCCCAGCACATGAAGTCCGTCGGCCAGGTGATCGTCTTCTAACCTGAGTTCCGGCGTCATCCAGAGGACTTGCTGCACGGTTGCGCCTCAGGGCCGTGCGGGACTTGCACTGAGACTGGGCCCGTCGTCCTAGAAGCCGGTAGCAAAGGACGGGGCCGAGCAGAACGACTCATCCGGATACGCCCGTAGAAGACGTCGAACCGCAGCGATGGACGGGGGTTCGATTCCCCCCATCTCCACCAACGCCGTGCCGTCGAGCCGCTGTCGCGCTGATCGAACCGAGATCGCCACCCGAACGCCCCGTCGTCGTCCCCCAGGACGGCGCCGGGGCGTTCGTCGTTCCCCCGGGGTCCCGGACTACTGTCCGGAGCGAGCGCGGGGCTGGTCCTGCGTCGACCCGACCGGGAGGGCAGCACGTGGTGCAGGAGATCGCGATCCGAGTCCGTCTGCGCGAGCAGGACCGTCTGGGACTGGCGGAGTACGAGCGGATCGTGGGGTCCGTTGCGACCGTCGCCGCCGTCGTCGCCTGGCTGCCGACGCCCGGGTCACGGCTCGTCGTCCGCGGTCGTGGTGCCGAGCCGGTGCGCCTCGAGACGGTGTCGTACGGCACCGTGTTCGAGATGCTCGTCGTGCTCGACCAGCGCTCGGCCGCGGTGGAACGGGCAGCGTCGGCGGTGGCCGCGCTGGTGACGTCGGTGCGCGACGAGCACGTCGAGGACGACGTCGCGGGCATCGCCGGCGAGTTCGACCGCCTCGATCGGTCGGCGCCGCGTGGTCGCTCGGCGGTGGAGCGGGCGCTGCGTGGGTTCCTCGAGGGAGCCCGGGCCGACGTGCTCGCACGGAGGACCACCACGCGGGTCCGTGCTGCCCAGGCGCTCCTGCGGCTCGCCGAGGACGGGGCGGAGCTCGTGGTGGAGCGGGTCGAGGACGCCCTGGCACCCGTGGTCGAGGAGCAGCAGGTCGACGTGCTCTCGGACACCGGCACGTCCGTCGTGGTCGAGCCGGTCGACGGGATCGCGCCCTCCGGTGTCCGCGCCCCGCGCACGGCGGTCGACGACGACTTCCCGGCGGAACAGCCCGGCGAGCAGGACGAGGGCAAGAAGACCAAGGACAAGGACGAGAAGCAGTCCGACAAGAAGAAGAAGGACAAGAAGAAGAAGTCCGGCAAGAAGAAGGACAAGCAGAAGTCCGACAAGAAGAAGTCCGACAAGAAGCAGTAGGACCACGCGGTAGGGCCGGGTCAGAAGTCGAACAGGTTCGCCCGCAGGCCGCCGTTGCCGTACTCCCGGCGCAGCAGCCCCCGGCGGCGCAGTGCGGGCACGAGGTCGCCCGTCAGCCGGTACACCTGCGCCGGGTGCAGGTCGCCGGACAGGATGAACCCGTCGTTGTCCGCGTCCGCCCCGAGCTCCTCCACGAAGTCCGCGAACTCCTCGGCCGTCCCGACGAACCCCGCGCGCGCGCTGATCCGCCCGAGCCGGGCCTTCCGGGTCAGGAGTTCCCGGAGGGGCGCGTCCGGCGTGTCCCCGACCAGCCCACGGACCGTGCCCGCGGACACGTGGTCGCCGAAGGTCCCGTCCGGGATCGGTGCGTCCAGGTCGAGGGCGAGCAGGTCCGTCTCGGAGTCGCTCGACCACGCGACCGCCGCGGCGCGGAGGTCCGCGTCGGACGGGTGGCGCGATGCCGCGACGACGCGCTCGGCCTCCTCGACCGAGGGCACCAGGACCGGCTTGAGCACGAACAGCACCCGCAGGTCGTCTGCGCTGCGCCCGGCGTCGGCCGCGGCGGTCAGCACCCGGGACCGGTACGCACGGACCGCCTCGGCCGTCAACGGTGCGAGTGCGAGCTGCACGTCCGAGTGCGTCCCGGCGAACCCGAGCCCGCGTCCGGATCCGCCGGGGGAGACCACGACCGGGTCAGCGTCGAGCGGGAGCGCGTTGAGCGGGCCGTCGGCGGTGAAGTACGCGCCCTCGTGGTGGAACGCGTCGAGTGCGTCGCCGTCGGCGAAGTGCCAGTCCGTCGGGTCCCCGACGTAGCCGTCGCTCCACGAGTGCCAGAGCCGTCGGAGCAGCGTGATCCACTCCTCGGCGCGGTCGTACGCGGCGTCGTGCGGGAGCGGTGCCGCACCGACGTGCCGGGCGCTGCCGGTGTCGGTCACGACGTTCAGCCCGAAGCGGTCCGAGGACAGATGCGCGAGTGTCGCGGCCTGCCGCGCGGCGAGGTACGGCGGTGTGATGCCGGCGTTCACCGTCGGTGCGATGCCGATGTGCTGCGTCACCGCGAACAGGTACGGCGCGAGCAGCAGCGGGTCGTGCTTCGGACCGCCGTACGCCTGCCGGATCCGCAGGTCGAGGGTCGCCGGACTGCCGAGGGAGATCGCGTCCTCGGCGATCACGAGGTCCATCCCCGCCTGCTCGAGCGCCCGGACGGACTCCTGGTACAGGTCGGGCTTCGTCCAGTCGTGGCCCCAGTCCCAGTCGGACCGTCCCCAGGCCTGCGGGCCGAACCCCCGCGAGAAGAAGTACCCGAAGTGCTGCAGGTCGCCCACCGTCAGACCTCCTGCGCGACGAGGTGGCCCTGCGCAACGGCGCGTGCGAGGGCCGCGACCTCCGTGGCGGGGGCGGGGCGGGCCTCCAGGCCGTCGCCGTCCCGTCCGGTGGCCGCACGGACCGCCGCGAGGCCGCGCTCCACGTCGGCGAGCAGGTCGGTGACGTCCTCGATGCCGACGGACAGCCGGACCAGGCCGTCGCCGATGCCGAGCTCGGCCCGCTCAGCCGCGGTGCGGCCGGCGTGCGTGGTGGTCGCGGGGTGCAGCACGAGCGAGCGCACGTCACCCAGGTGGGTCATCCGACTGATGAGCTGCACCGCGTCGATGAAGGCGCGGGCGGCCGGCTCGCCACCGGCGAGCGTGAAGGCGAAGACCGAGCCGGCCCCACGGGGCAGGTAGCGCTGGGCGAGGTCGTGGTACGGACTGGAGGCGAGCCCCGCGTGGTCGACGCTCGTCACCTCCGGCTGGCGCTCCAGGAAGGACGCGACGGCCAGCGCGTTCGCGACGTGGCGCTCGACGCGGAGCGACAGCGTCTCGATGCCCTGACGCAGCAGGAAGGCGTTGAAGGGCGACGGCGTCGGACCGATCCGTGACGCGACGACGTCACGCGCGTACACCGCGAAGGCCCGGCTGCCGTGGCGCTCGACGTAGCTCTGCCCGCCGAGGGCGCGGTCCGGCGTCGTGAGGTGGGAGAAGCGTTCCGGCGTGCGGCCCCAGTCGAAGGTCCCGCCGTCGACGACGAGCCCGCCGAGGCCGGCACCGTGCCCGGAGAGGAACTTCGACGCGGAGTGCACCACGACGTCGGCGCCGTGCTCGACCGGGCGCACCAGGTACGGCGTCGCCAGGGTGTTGTCCACGACGAGCGGTACACCCGCCCGGTGTGCGGTGTCGGCGACCCCGGCGATGTCGAGGACGTCGTTCTTCGGGTTGGGGATCGTCTCGGCGAAGAAGAGCTTCGTGTTCGGTCGGACCGCGCGGGCCCACGCGTCGAGGTCGCGCTGGTCCGCGACGAAGTCGACCTCGATGCCGAGGCGCGCCAGGTTCTGCAGGAGCAGGCCCTTCGTGCCCTCGTAGATGCTCCGGGCGCTCACGACGTGGTCGCCCGCCTGCAGGAGCCCGAGGAGCGCCACCGTCACCGCCGCCTGGCCGCTGCCGACGAGGATCGCCTCGGCGCTCCGTTCGAGCAGTGCGACGCGGCGCTCGACGTCGGCGTTCGTCGGGTTGCCCAGCCGTGTGTAGGTGTACCCGTCGTCGGCACCGGCGAAGCGCTCGCGGGCCTGCTCGAAGTCGTCGAAGAGGAAGCCCGAGGTCATGTGGATCGCGGGGACCCGCGCTCCGTGTGCGGTGTCGGGCAGGAACCCGCCGTGCACCTGCTCGGTGGCGAAGCCGTGGCCGTCGTTCGACATGGGGTCCTCCTGGCGTGTCCGTCGTGCGGGTACTCTCGCAGGCCGGACGGGCCGGTGGGGCATTGCGGCGTCGGGTTACGGGCCGGCGGTGCCACCCCGAGCGGGAGCGGCCGTGCTCACGTCTGCGTCTGTGTCTGTGTCTGTGTCTGTGTCTGCTCCGGCGAGCAGTGCGGCGAGGCGTCGGGGGAGTCCCGGGGCGGTCGGATCCGGGAGCCTGTCGACCGGGAACCACCGGACGTCCTCGCTCTCGTGGCTCACCGTCGTCCGGGTGGATGGGTCCGCCGTGGCGACGAAGCCGACGTCCCAGTGCGCCGCGCAGGAGAAGCCGCCGTGCAGGTCGTGGCGGTCCAGGTCGGCCACGACGCCGTCGTCGAGCTCGAGACCGACGATGCCGGACTCCTCGCGGGCCTCGCGCCGAGCCGCCCCGGCCAGGTCGGCGTCCTGCGGCTCGAGGTGTCCGCCGAACTGCACCCAGAACCGGCCCTTGCGGTGCAGGCAGAGCAGGACGCGGGACCGGTCGGGCGAGAACACGAAGCACGACGCCGTCAGGTGCTCCGTGCCGAGGGAACGGTCGAGTGCAGCGTCCCCGGTGCTGCGGACGAACCCGACGAACCGCTCGCGGTCGGGCGACGGCGCGTCGGTGAGCGCGGCGAGGGCATCGGCGGGGCGCATCCGACGATCGTGGCACGGCGGACGGGTACGTGTACGCGACGAGACGCGTGTCGATCGACGCGTGGGACGTCGGTTCGTGCGCCGGCATCGTGTGCGTGTGCATCGTTCGACATCGCACCGGTCGATCGACGCGTGCGATGTCGCAGGAGCGCGGCCGGGCTGCCGACGCCGGTCCGCCGACGCCTCGGCCCCGGGTCAGAACAGCGCGCGGACCCCGGCGGCGACGGTGTCCCACGTGGCGAGGAGCGGCTCCCGGGCGAGCCACACCGCCACCCCGTTCACCGCCACGAAGAGCACGAACCACAGCACGGCCGGCACCCGCATCTCGGCGGCGGCGATGTGGAAGTCCGTCTGCACCCGGGCGCCGGTCAGCAGCCAGCGGGCGACGTGCACGAGGGACCGCAGACCGTCCACCACGAACGCGGTGCCGACCGCGGCGACGACGAGCACGGTGGCCTCCGACGGCCGGACCGCCACCCACAGCGCGAGCGCGTCGAAGCCGAGCACGACGAGCAGGCCGAACCAGTTCCGCACGAACGCCAGGGCCACCAGGCCGACGACGGCGAGCACCACCACGGGGAGCCACCGCGAGCCCTGGAGCACCCCGGAGACGAGCAGCACCCCGGCCCAGAGCGGCGCGCTGTACCCGGCGAAGAGGTTGAGGACCCGGACCAGCCAGCGGATCGCCGCCGGCACACGCCCGAGTCGGACCCAGGCCTCGCCGGAGCCGTCGGCGTGCAGGTCGATCCGGTCGATGCGTCCGCCGAACGGCACCACGACGACGCAGTGGCCGACCTCGTGCACGATGGTGGCCGCGATCCGGGCGACCCGGCCGACCAGGGGCAGGACGGGCAGGACGGCGCCGACCAGGACGGCGACGAACACGAGGGGCGGGGCTGCTGCGGTCAAGACGCCAGGATGGCAGCACCCACCAAGAGGACGCTGACCGCGCGGGCCGTCGGGTCAGCGGACGGCGTCCACGACGACGAGCACCACCACGACGACCGTCGCGACGACCGCGAGGCCGGTCAGGACGACGAGGAACACCGTCACCCGGTTGCGCTGCACGTGCCTGGCTACTCGACCGTCACCGACCTCGCGGCGGCGCGGGGCTTGTCCACCGCGCAACCGAGCTGCAGCGCGAGTTCACGCGCCAGCATCTGCAGGGGCACGACCGCCTCGACCGGACCCCAGGGTGCGAGCGACCGTCCCCAGGCCAGGTCGGTGGCCTCCGCGCGGTCGGTGATCGCCGGTACGTCGGAGCCCGCACCGCCGATCGTGACGACGAGGCCCCCGCGGGCCCGGACCTCGGCGACGGCGGAGGCGATGCGCGGGTCCCCGTGGTCGACCACCACGACCGGGGTGCCGTCGTCGACGAGCGCGAGCGGACCGTGCTTGAGCTCACCGACGGGGCAGGACCGTGCCCACCGGTAGGCGAGCTCCTCCACCTTCAGCGCACCCTCGGCTGCGTAGGGCAGCCCGGGCCCGCGGCCGACGAACAGGAAGCCGGGCGCGTCACGGACCGTCGCGGCCAGGAGCGGGATGCGCTCGGCTGCGACCGCGGCGGCGGCCGCCATCCGCTCGGGCAGTCCGGAGAGCTCGTCGACCAGGGCTGCGGCGCGGGTCGGCTCGAGCCGGCCCGAGGCGACCAGTGCCGACAGGACCGCGGTCACGCCGACGACCACCTGCGCCGTGAAGGTCTTCGTCGCGGCGAGCCCGACCTCGGGGCCGGTGTGGCAGGCGAGCACCGCGTCGGCTCGGCGGGCGAGGGACGAGTGCACGTCGTCCGTCAGCGCCAGGACCGGGTACCGGTCGTCGAGCCGGTCGAGCGCCCGGAGGACGTCCGCGGTCTCCCCGGACTGGCTGATGGCGACGACGAGGGTGTCGCGACCGAGGACGGCGTGGTCCACCTCGCTCGCGACGACGATGTCGGTGGGCACGCCGCCGAGGGTGCGCGCGGTGCCGGCGACGACCTGGCCGGCGTGCAGCGACGTCCCGCAGGCCACCACGGCGAGCCGATCGAACGCCGGCAGCCCGAGCCCCGTCCAGGTGCTGCCGTCCGCCGTGCGCTGCCGGACGCGCTCGAGCAGGTCGGCGACGACCCGGGGCTGTTCGGCGATCTCCTTGGCCGTGTGGTCCGGGTGGTCGCCGAGGTCGACGTCGAGCGCGGTCGTGGCGAACGGGGACGGGGTGGGGAAGGGCACGGGCACGGCGATGCCCTCCGACGACCAGCTCCACGCCTCGCCGAGCTCGACGACGTCGCCGTCCCGGAGCGGCACGAAGGTCTCGCACCACCGGGCGATGGTGCCGACGTCGCTCGCGACGAAGTCACCCCGTGCCGAGCGTGCGACGACGAGGGGCGACCGGTTCGCGGCGGCGACCATGCGGCCGTCCCGGGCGTCGAGCACGACGATCGCCCAGGAGCCCCGCAGTTGCGCGGTCGCGATCTGCACCGCGAGCACGAGGTCGGGGTCGACGCGGAGTGCACGCTCGACCAGGTGCCCGATGACCTCGGAGTCGACCTCGGATCGGAACACGTGCCCCTGCTGCTCGAGCGTCGCCCGCAACCGTCCCGCGTTCTCGACGGTCCCGTTGTGCACGACGCTGATCCGGCCGGAGCAGTCGGCGTGCGGGTGCGCGTTCTCCTCGCGCACCGTCCCGCAGGTCGCCCAGCGGGTGTGCCCGATCCCGAGCCCGGTCGAGGCGTCCTCGGCCGGTACTGCGGCCGCCCGTGCAGCGAGGTCCGCCCGCAGGTCCGCGACGCGGGACACCGACCGGACCGTGGCGATCCGACCGGCGGCGGTCCGCACCGCGACGCCGACGGAGTCGTACCCCCGGTACTCCAGCCGTTCGAGACCGTCGAGCAGGAAGGGGGTCACGTCGTCGCTGACGCGCGCCGCGATGATGCCGCACATACGGTGTCCGTTCGGGTGGTGGACCGGCCCGGTGCCGGGGAGCGGCACCGACCGCCGCCGGGTCTGCCGCGGGTCCGGGTCCGTCGCCCGGCCGGTCCACCCGCGGATCAGGCGGGGGCGGACCGGGAGGGTCGGCGGTTCGGGTACCGGACGGTCGTGATCCGCGGACGGGCCCTTCCGGGAAGGGCACGACGGTCGGTGCACCACGAGCCTCGCCCGGCGGGTCCGCCGGGACAACACCGCGCAGCGGCTCTTGCGGTTCACCGCGCGAGCGGTGCGACCCGACGTGTCGTCGGTGCGGACTCCCGCAAGCCGGCTCGCGGTCCGACGTCGGGCGTGACGGACGGGAGGCCCGGTACCAGCTGGTACCGGGCCTCCCGTCCGTCGAGCGGTCGCCCTGCGTCCGCGGGTCGCGCGATCAGGTGAGCAGCGCGACGAGGTGCGAGCGTGAGCGCGCACCGACCTTCCGGTAGATCTGCGTCAGGCGCAGCTCCACGGTGCGCTGGGACATGAACAGCGACGAGGCGATCTCGCGGTTGCGGTAGCCCTCGGTCACCTTCTGCACCACGGCGCGCTCCTCCGCGGTCAGCTGGGTGAGCACCACGGACGCGTCCGGGGCGCTCCGCGGCGACCCGGGGACCGGGGCGGACAGCACCGGTCCGGACCGCAGCGACGTCGGCACGCCGAAGGCCGGCATGACCGCCGTCGGCGCGGGCGTCGCCAGCGGTCGTCGCAGACCGGCCGCCTCGTACGCGGCCGCGGCGGCGGCGCCGAGGCGGGGCCGCTCGGCGTCCGTGCCCACCGCCGTCAGGGCGGCGAAGGTGCGAGCGCGCTCGTACTGCGAGTCGTGCGGCTGGAACAGCTCGAGGGCTCGTCGACGCGCCGTCTCACGGGTGGCGTCGTCGGCGACGAGCGCCAGGCTGCGGGCCAGCACGAGCGCGCCCCAGCGGGACGGCCGGGCGTGGTGGTCGGCCGCGAGCCGGGCCGTCGCGTTCCGGGCGTCGTCGATCCGGCCGAGGCGCACGTAGCCCTCGACCAGGTCGCCGAGGTGCCGCAGCACGGTCGGGTTGCGCAGCGACCGGCCGACGGCGTCCGCCGCCTCGAGGGCGGTCACCGCCTCGTCGACACGACCGTCGAGCAGCAGCACACGCCCGCGGAGTGCGTGCAGCCGGGCCGTGGTGCCCCAGAGCAGCACCGTGGAGCGGAGCGCCAGGCACCGGTCCACCACCTCGAGCGCCTCGAGCGAACGACCCTCGGCGAAGTGGCGCCACGCGACCGCGACCGCCCGCGACGGCTCGCGGAGCCGCTGCGCGGACAGGGCGCTCCCGGCCTCCCAGGCGTCGATCGCGCGGAGGGCCTGCCGGAAGTTGCCGGAGCGCAGCTCGTTCTCGGCGGACAGGTAGCGGGCTCCCTCGACCCACACGGCCTCGGTGTCCTGCCCGCGGGCGACGACGAGCGCGAAGACGCGACGTGCGCTCCGGTACCGCTCGGCGAGGCTCAGCGCGTGTGCCACGAGCAGGAGTGCCGGGTCGGACATCGCCATCAGCCGCGCCGTCGAGAGTCCGTCGTAGAGCTCCGTGTCGGCGGGCAGCGAACCGTCGAGCGCGGCGACGAGGCACTGCACGGCGCCGGCGATCTCCGCGGTGTGCGGGGTGACCACCGAACCGAGCTGCTCGACCCGGGCGAGCAGGTCGCGGGCCTGCTCGAGGTCCCACGTCTCCGCCCGGAAGCTCGCGACCATCGCCAGGAGCCCGGCGGTCGCGGGGGCTTCGGGTGCCTCCGCGTCCACGGGCACGAGGAGCTCGTCCGCGTGCACGGTCTCGCCGCGCAGGTACTGCACGGAGTACAGGACCCGCAGGCGCCGGACCTCGTCCGACCCGCGCCGGAACGGGCGCATCGCGGTGAGGTAGCGCGCGGCGAGCCCGAGCTGACGCTGTGCGAACAGCGCCTCGGTGACGGCGAGCAGTGCCGTCCGCTCGTCCTCACCGCCCGAGCCGACGTGCAGGGCACGCTCGGCCAGGGCGACCGCGGCGTGCGGTGCCCCGTCGGCGACGTAGCCCGCGGCGGCGTCGAGCAGCGCGACCACGTCGGGGACGTCGTCGACGAAGCTCCGGTGCCACGCGGCGGCGCGCGGGTCCGCCTCGGCGCTCGCCGCGGCGAGCTCGCGGTGCAGCGTGCGCCGGGTGCGTGCGGACATCCGCCAGTACAGGGTTGACCGCAGCAGCGGGTCGCGGACCGTGACGGTCTGGCCGCGCACGACGACGAGCCCGGCGTCGGCGAGGTCGTCGACGGCGTCGCGGTCCCATCCGGTCGTCCTGGCGACCGGCACGAGGGACAGCCGGGCGAGGACGTCCAGACCACGTCCCGCGTCGTCGGTGTCCGTGTCGGCGGCACCCTCGACCACGTCGAGGGTCAGCGCCGCGATGGCCTCGGTCGTGGCGGTCGGGCGCAACGGCAGCACGAGCGGCTCGGTGCCGGTCAGCTGGGCGGTCGAGAGCACGTCGAACTGCTCGCGGAGCGCGCCGGGGTTGCCGCCCGTCGCATCGGCGAGGATCGCGAGGACGCCGTCGTTCGCGCCCTCCGGTGCCATCGACCGGGCCAGCGCGAGGGACACGTCGGCGGCCAGCGGTTCGAGCCGCAGCACGGGGAGGGCCGTGAGCGGACCGTCCGACGGCACGGTCCGGACCGTGGCGACCAGGCGCAGTGCCGTGCCGGCGAGCCGACCTGCCAGGAACGCGATGAGCTCCTGGCTCTCGCGGTCCATCCGGTCGAGGTCGTCGATCAGGACGACCGTCGGCGGCAGGGTCAGGGTCTGCACGGCCTCGAGGAAGTCGTGCGCGGCGGCGAGCCCGCTCGTCGCGCCACCGGCCTGCAGCAGGTGCGCGATGTGGGCGGTCGCCCGGGGATCGTCGAGTGCGGTGAACAGGGAGGTCACGCCGGCCAGGGGCCAGCGGGACTCGCTCCCGTTGACACCGACCCGCACGACGGGGAGGGAGACGCGGTCAGCGACCGCGTCGAGGACGCTGCTGCGCCCGGAACCAGGGTCGCCGACGACGACCATCGCGGACTCACGAGGGAGTACAGCGAGGGTCGCGATCCGGTCGACCTCGAGACGGCGACCGGTGAGTGCCATGACTCACCGGCCTCCGGGTCCGGGGACGGAGACTGCGGTGGGCGTCCGGTCGGCAGCGCGGCGGGAGACCACGGCGACGGACGGGATCCGGTCGGCGTCACGGGCAGGGACCGTGGCGACGGACGGACGCGAGGCGGCGACGGAGCGCACACCAGGGCTGTCGGTGAGATGACGCGGACGACGAGTGAGGGTGCACTCGGTTCCGCCTGGGAACGATGAAGTCATCGTCTGGACCACCCCTCGGGTCAGGGTTTTCGGACGAGTAATGGACGACGGACCCGACACGGTCCGGGTCTAGGGAACCCGGTGCGTCCGATCAGCCGTGAGCACGATAACCCGCCCATCGGACGCCACCGAAGTGCTCGTCAGCAGAGTGTCCGACTCGCCTGGCCCCAGTCCGGGGGGTCCCTGCCCCCGTCCGGGGGTCCGGCACCGTCGGCCGGGCCGCGCGCAGGGGACAAGCGGGGTACACCGCGGCGCAGCGCCCGCCCTGCCCCGGTGTCGCCCGTGTCGGGACGACCAGGGGCTACGGACGCCGGATGACGTCCACGACGGCGTCGTGCACGTGCCCGTTCGTGGCGAGGGCGCTGCCGTGCCACGGGCCAGGGTCGCCGTCGAGCGAGGTGAAGCGGCCGCCCGCCTCCTCGACGATCGGCACGAGGGCCGCGATGTCCCACGGCTTGAGGTCGGGTTCGCCCGCGACGTCGAGGACCCCCTCGGCGACGAGCATGTACGACCACATGTCGCCGTACGCCCGGGTGCGCCAGACCTTGCGGGACAGGGTGACGAGGGCGTCGAGCCGGTCGTCCTCGTCCCACTGCTGGATGCTGTTGTAGCTGAGGCTCGCCTCGGACAGGGCCGTGACGCCGGAGACCCGCAGGGGCCCGTCGGTCGAGTGCGCGCCGAGCCCCTCCGCGGCCCACCAGCGCTTGCCGAGCGCCGGGGCGCTGACGACGCCGAGCACCGGGCGGCCGTCGACGGCGAGGGCGATGAGGGTCGCCCAGACCGGCACGCCCCGCAGGTAGTTCGCGGTGCCGTCGATCGGGTCGACCACCCACTGCCGGTGCCCCTCGCTCAGGGCGTCGGCACCGGTGTCCGCCGTCGTCTCCTCGCCCAGGAACGCGTCGTCCGGGCGCTCGGCCGCCAGGCGCTCGCGCAGGGCACGCTCGACCGCCTGGTCGGCGTCCGTGACGTGCGTGCTGTCGGCCTTCGTCGTGACGTGCAGGTCGGCGGCGCGGAACCGCTCGAGGCTGATCGCGTCGGCGGTGTCGGCGAGGGAGCGGGCGAAGTCCAGGTCGGCGCTGAGGTCCACGGAGGTCAGGCTAGCGCCCTAGGCCGCGACGACCTGCTCCTCCTCGTAGCGCGACACCGCGCGCTCGCGGGCGATGCGGGTCCGGCGTGCGGCGAGCCCGTGCACGAGGACACCGAGCAGCACCGCGACGACCAGCCACAGCACGAGCACGACCACCGACCGGGTCAGCGACGCTCCGGGGAAGTACACGAGGTCCTGCGCGGCGCCGAGCCAGGCCGCGCCGCTCCAGAACGTGTTGAGCGCCGCGAAGAAGCCGGGCTGGAACGACGGCTGGAAGATCCCGCCGGAGCTCGTGAAGTTGAGCATCACGAAGAGCATCGTCAGGATCGGGGTGGTCCACCGCCCGAGCAGCGGGTGCAGCCCGACGCCGAGGGCGACGATGACGGCGTCGTAGAGCCACGCGAACAGGAAGACCTGCCAGCGGTGGTCCGGGATGACGCCGTACAGCGGTCCGGCGACCAGGACACCGATGCCGGCGACGACCCCGGCGGTGACGGCGCCGACGGCGACCGTCCAGAGCGCGCGGAGCTTCGCGGCCGCCGCGGCGACGGCGATCGCCGAGGCGTACCCGCCGACGCTCAGGCCGACGAGCAGGAAGAAGAGTCCCTGGCCGGTCGGGTCCTCGTCACCGGTGGGCACGACGTCGTGCACGGTGAACGGCAGGTGCTGCTCGTACGCGATCGGCAGGAAGACCTTCTGGGCTGCGGTCGCGGTGGTCTCGCTCGCGGCCGTGGAGACGTAGAGCACGGCGCCGTCCGTCCCCGGGGCGTACACGGCGGCGAGGTCGCGGTCCCGGACCTGCCGTTCGGCCTCGGCTGTCGAGCCGACGACGTGCGCGACCAGCCGGCCGTCGGAGCCGTCGGTGACGGTCTGGGCGAACACCTGGGCCTCCGGGCCCTGGCCGACGATGCCGACCGGGAGCTCGTGCGGGGTCGGAGCGTGGAACGCGCCGAGGTAGGCGAGGCTCATCCCGACCGCCAGGAACAGCGGCACGAGGATGTGCGACCCGAAGGACCGCAGCGACCGTCCGAGGTGCTCGGGGCGCAGGACCGCCGCGATCGCCGCCGTGGGGCGGTCGGCTCGCGCCGGGTGCTCCGCCGCGTGGTCACCGTGGTGGACCGGTTCGGGTCTGGCTGTGTTGTTCTCTGCAACTTCGGGCACGAGGGGCAACGGTACACCCGCGCCGCACGCGACGGTCCCCACGCACGCGACGGCCCCCGCGCCCGGTCGGTCCCCACGGGCGCGACGGTCCCCGCGCGCGGGACGGCCGCCGCGCGCGGGACGGTCCCCACGCGCGGGACGACCCCCGCCTCGGGTCAGTCCGCGCCGGGGTCGTCCGCACCCATGCCGGTGAGCAGGGCGCGGAAGGAGTCGAGCCGCTCGACGCCGGTCGCCCCGAGCTCCCCGTCGTGCACGCGGTCGACGATCTCCCAGTCGTGCGCCTGCGCGAGCGGGATGCCGTCGGCGGGCTCGCGCACCGGGACGGCGTGCGCCGCGAAGGCACGGAAGACGTTCTCGGGCTGCACGTGCCCGAGCCCGAACGACCGCACGCCGGGGGTGTCGATGATCCACCCACCGTCACGGACGCGCAGCGCGATCGAGGACGACGAGGTGTGCCGCCCGCGACCGGTGACCGCGTTGACCACGCCGGTCGCGCGGGTCGAGCCGGTGATGGCGTTCACGAGCGTCGACTTGCCGACGCCGGAGTGCCCGACGGTGACGGTCACCGTGTCGTCGAGCACCTCGTGCAGGGCGTCGAACGGCACGTCGTCCGACCGGCTCGTGACGATCCGGAGGTCCAGGCAGGCGAAGTGCGCCAGGAACGGTGCCGGGTCGGCCAGGTCGGTCTTCGTGATGCAGAGCACGGGGTCCAGGCCGGCGTCGAACGCCGCGACGAGGTACCGGTCGATGAGTCGCGGGCGCGGCTCGGGGTCCGCCGCCGCGACGACGATCAGCATCTGGTCGGCGTTCGCGACGATCACGCGCTCGACCTCGTCGCTGTCGTCCGCGCTCCGTCGGAGCAGGGTCGACCGCTCGGCGACCTTGACGATCCGCGCGAGCGAACCGGCGTCGCCCGAGACGTCCCCGGCGAGCGACACGTGGTCGCCGGTCACGACCGACTTCTTGCCGAGCTCCCGGGCCTTCGTCGCCGTGATCACCCGCTCGTCGTCCTGGCCGGCCGACACCAGCACGCCGAAGCGCCCGCGGTCGACGTTCGTCACCCAGCCGGTCGGGGCGTCGTCGTAGTTCGGACGGGTCTTCGTGCGGGGCCGGTTGCCCTTCGGGTTCGGCCGGATCCGCACCTTCGACTCGTACTGTCCGTACGGCTCGTCCTCGTCGGTGTCGTCCCTGTCGACGTCGTCCCACCAGCTCACGGCGTCACGCTCCCGTCCCGGTGGCCCGCAGCCTGGTCCGCACCGGTCGCCACCAGGTCCGCCCAGAGCTCGGGGAACTGCGGCAGCGTCTTCGCCGTGCAGCCGACGTCGTCGACGGCGACGCCGTCGACGACGAGGCCCACGAGGGCGCCCGCGGTTGCCATCCGGTGGTCGTCGTACGCGGCCCAGCCACCGCCGTGGAGGCGGGCGGGCGCGATCCGCAGGCCGTCGTCGAGTTCCTGCACCGAGCCTCCCGACCGGTTCACGTCCGCCGCGAGCGCGGCGAGGCGGTCCGTCTCGTGGCCACGCAGGTGGCCGATCCCGGTGATCTCGCTCGGCCCGTCGGCCAGGGCCGACAGCGCGACGAGCGCCGGTGCGAGTTCGCCGCCGCGGGACAGGTCGAGCGTCACACCCGGCAGGGAGGCTCCACCCGCCACCCCGACGCCGCCGTCGAAGACGAGGTCGTCGCCGTCCCGCGTGACGGTCGCGCCCCACAGGGGCAGGAGCGTCTCGAGGTCGGCACCGACCTGCGTGGTGTCGGTCGGCCAGGTACGGATCCGGACGGTGCCGCCCGCGACGAGCGCAGCCGCCGCGAACGGTGCGGCGTTCGACAGGTCGGGCTCGATGACGACGTCGCGCGCCGCGATCGGGCCCGGGTGCACCACCCACTCGCCGACGGTCGGCTGGTCCACGCGGACACCGCGAGCGCGGAGCGCCGCGACGGTCATGTCGATGTGCGGCAGGCTCGGCAGCCGCTCGCCGACGTGGGTGAGGTGCAGGCCCTCGTCGAAGCGGGGCGCCGACAGCAGCAGCCCGGACACGAACTGCGACGACGCCGACGCGTCGATCTCGAGACGGCCCCCGCGGACCGATCCGGTGCCGGTGAAGGAGAAGGGCATCGCGCCGTCGCCGTCGTCCGTCACGTCGACCCCGAGGTCGGCGAGGGCGCGGATGATCGCGCCCATCGGTCGCTTCCGCGCGTACGGGTCGCCGTCGACCGTCACGGGGCCGGTCGCCAGCGCGGCGAGCGGCGGCAGGAAGCGCATCACGGTGCCGGCCAGCCCGCAGTCGACGGCGACGTCGCCGTGCATCGGCGCGGGTGTGATCCGGAGGTCCGGCCCGTACGGGTTCGGAGCCGTGCCGTCCGCGGGGACGACCTCGTCGATCCCGACGCCGAGCTGCCGGAGCGCGGCGACCATCAGGGCGGAGTCGCGCGAGTGCAGGGGGAGCCGGATGGTCGAGGGGCCGTCGGCCAGCGCCGCGAGGACCAGCTCCCGGTTCGTCAGCGACTTCGAGCCGGGCAGGGCGACGTCGCCGCGCAGGGGTCCGCGGGCGAGGGGTGCGATCCAGGGATCGGGCTGCTGGGAATGCGTCGACTGGGCCATCGGTTCACCAGGGTACTGAACACCGCGGGAGGACCATTGGCGACAGCGACACTCGAACGCGCACGGACGGCACTGCCGACCGTGCGGACGACGATCGACGGCTCGCTCGGCGGGCTCGGCCTAGACTCGTCCGTGATGACGACCGACGAACCGCAGGCAGCACCGCACGACCTGGTCGAGGAGACCGAGGCGCAGCTCGACGCGGTGTCCGAGGAAGCGGACGCCCTCGAGCCCGAGGCCGAACCGGCGGACGAGAAGACCGTGTCCGAGGCCGAACTGCGCTCCCTGTTCGAGGACCAGGCGCTCCCGTTCATGGACCAGCTCTACGGCGCCGCGATGCGGATGACCCGCAACCCGGCCGACGCGTCGGACCTGGTGCAGGAGACCTTCGTCAAGGCGTACGCGGCGTTCCGGCAGTTCCGTCAGGGCACGAACCTCAAGGCGTGGCTCTACCGGATCCTCACGAACACGTTCATCAACACGTACCGCAAGAACCAGCGGAACCCGTACCAGGGCACGATCGACGAGCTCGAGGACTGGCAGCTCGGCGGCGCCGAGAGCGTCACGCAGTCCGTCTCGGCGCGTTCCGCCGAGGCCGACGCGATCGACCACCTGCCGTCCTCCGCCGTGAAGGACGCGCTCCAGTCGATCCCCGAGGACTTCCGGATGGCCGTGTACTTCGCGGACGTCGAGGGCTTCTCCTACCAGGAGATCGCCGACATCATGAAGACCCCCGTGGGGACGGTCATGAGCCGTCTCCACCGTGGACGCCGGCTCCTCCGCGGGCTCCTGGCGGACCACGCACGCGAGACCGGCATCGTCCCGGACGCAGCGTCGACGGCGACGATGCGCGGGCGGGGCCGGAAGACGACTGCGGCCGCTGGTCGCACCGACGGGAAGGACGCACGATGAGCGGCTGCGACTGCTCGAAGGCCAAGGCCGAGCTCGAGGAGTTCCTGCACGACGAGCTCTGCCGCGAGGACGCCGCGGACATCCGCGAGCACATGGAGTCCTGCGAGGACTGCACGAGCGAGCACCGCGTGGGCGTCGTCCTCATGGAGACGGTGAAGCGCGCCTGCGCCGAGACCGCGCCGGACCAGCTCCGGACCGAGATCCTCGCGCGCATCCGCGTGGAGCAGGCGACGCACTAGGCGCGACCGTCCGCGGTCGTCACACGTCGCCGGCGCTGGGTAGGGTCGCCCCATGACCCTCACCGCCGAGTCGATCACCACCTGGTCCGACACGGACGTCGCCGACGTCACCGCCCTCGTCCGTCTGCTCGGGCACGTCGTCGACGAGTCCGCGATGCGCGCACGGCTGGAACGGCTCGTGCCCGAGGCCGGACACCGCACGTGGCTGGTCCGTGGCGACGACGGCCGAGCGGTCGCCGTGGCGGGTGCGCAGGTCACGTGGTCGTACGCGAGCGACGAGCCCACCGCGCAGCTCCTGCTGCTGGTGGTCGACCCGTCGGCCCGGAGGCTCGGGACCGGTTCCGCGCTCATCGACACGTTCGAGACGTGGGCGAGTGAGCAGGGGGCGCACCGGCTGAGCGCCGTGTCCGCCGCCGCCACGGACAGCGCGCACCGGTTCTACCAGAAGCGCGGGTACCACGAGGCCGGGGTCCGCTACACGAAGCTGAAGTAGCGTCGGGCAGCCCCTGGCGCTGCACGTCGGTGCTGCTGCGTGCCGCGTGCGGCTGCCGCTGCTGCCGCCGCCGTCGGTGCGTCTGCGTGCCCGGGAGATGCGCCCCCTGACGAACGATGCGCCCCGTCTCCACGGGGCGCATCGTTCGTCAGGGGGCGCGGCGGGTCAGCCGAGCGCCTTCCGGACGACGTCGGCGGCCTCACCCGCGGAGCGCTTCGACGACCCCGTCGCCGGTGCGGCACTCGCCGGGCGCGAGGCCACGGAGAGCGGACGGCCGTCGAGGTGCGGCGACAGGTTCATGCACACGAACGGCCAGGCGCCCTGGTTCTCCGGCTCCTCCTGTGCCCAGACGACCTCGGCCTGCGGGTAGCCCGCGAGCACCCGGAGCAGCTCGTCGAGGGGGAGCGGCGCGAGCTGCTCCAACCGGACGAGGGCGACGTCGGTCGCGCCGGACTTGTCGAGCTCGGCGCGGAGGTCGTGGTGCACCTTGCCGGAGTGCAGCACGACGCGGCGCACCGTGGCCTTGTCGGTCACGCGGTCGTCGTCGAGCACCTCGTGGAAGGAGCCGTTCGTGAAGGCCTCGACCGGGCTCGTCGCCTGGCGGAGGCGGAGCATGGCCTTCGGCGTGAAGACGACGAGCGGCTTCTGCGGGCGCTCCCACGCCTGGCGACGGAGCAGGTGGAACCACGACGCCGGCGTCGAGGGACGCGCGACGATCATGTTGTCCTCGGCGCAGAGCTGCAGGTACCGCTCGATGCGCGCCGAGGAGTGGTCCGGCCCCTGGCCCTCGTAGCCGTGGGGGAGCAGGAGCACCAGACCGGAGCGCTGTCCCCACTTCTGCTCGGCGGACGAGATGAACTCGTCGATGACGGTCTGCGCGCCGTTCGCGAAGTCGCCGAACTGCGCCTCCCACAGCACGAGGGCCTCGGGACGTTCGACCGAGTAGCCGTACTCGAACGCCATCGCCGCGTACTCGCTGAGCAGCGAGTCGTAGATGTACAGGCGGGCCTGGTCCTCGGCGACGTTGGCGAGCGGCAGCCACTCCTGCCCGTTCACCCGGTCGTGGAAGACCGCCTGGCGCTGCACGAAGGTGCCGCGTCGGGCGTCCTGGCCGGCCAGCCGGACGGGCTTGCCCTCGACCAGCACCGACCCGATCGCCATGAGCTCCGCCATCGCCCAGTCGATGCCGCCGGAGCGGGTCATCTCGGTGCGCTTGGTGAGGAGCTGCTGCAGCTTCGGGTGGATCGAGAAGCCGGCGGGCGGGTTGCTGTGCGCGTCGCCGATGGCCCGGACGAGTTCCTCGGAGATCGCCGTCTCGTGCACCTCGACCTCGGCGTCGTCACGCTGGGCCGTCGGACGCTCGAGACCGTCCACGGCGCCGTCGTCGTCCGTCGTGATGACGGGCATCGTGCCGGTCTGCGCCTCGTGGGTCTCGGCGAAGGCGCGCTCGAGGCGGTCCTGGAAGTCGCGGTGCGCCTCGTCGTACTCCTCCTGCGTGATGTCGCCGCGACCGACGAGGGCCTCGGTGTACAGGGTGCGGACGGAGCGCTTCGCCTCGATGAGGTTGTACATGAGCGGCTGGGTCATCGAGGGGTCGTCGCCCTCGTTGTGGCCGCGGCGGCGGTAGCAGACCAGGTCGATCACGACGTCACGGTGGAACTCCTCGCGGTACGCGAAGGCGAGCTCGGCGACGCGGGCCACGGCCTCGGGGTCGTCCCCGTTGACGTGGAAGATCGGCGCCTGGATCGTCTTCGCCACGTCGGTGGAGTACACCGAGCTGCGCGCGGACTCCGGGGGCGTGGTGAACCCGACCTGGTTGTTGATGACGAGGTGCACCGTGCCACCCGTGCGGTAGCCGCGGAGCTGCGACATCTGCAGCGTCTCGACGACGACGCCCTGGCCGGCCATGGCCGCGTCGCCGTGCACGAGCACCGGCAGCACGCCGAAGGTGCCGGGCGGGGTGCGGTCCTGCTTGGCGCGCACGATGCCCTCGAGCACGCCGTCGACGGCCTCGAGGTGTGACGGGTTCGCGGCGATCGTGACGGGGATGCTCGAGCCGTCCGACGCGCGGAAGACGCCCTCGGTGCCGACGTGGTACTTCACGTCGCCGGAGCCCTGACCGGACACGGAACCCGGGAGCGACGACCCCTCGAACTCGCGGAAGATCTGCCCGTAGGTCTTGCCGGCGATGTTCGTCAGCACGTTGAGGCGGCCGCGGTGGGCCATGCCGATGGCGACCTCGTCGAGGCCGGCGCCCGCCGCGTGCTGGATGAGGGTGTCGAGGAACGCGATGGTCGACTCGCCGCCCTCGAGCGAGAAGCGCTTCTGGCCGACGTACTTCGTCTGCAGGAAGGTCTCGAACGCCTCGGCCTCGTTGAGCTTGCCGAGGACGCGGAGCTGCTCGTCCTTCGACGGCTTCGAGTACGGCACCTCGATGTGGCCCTGCACCCAGCGGCGCTGTTCCGGGTCCTGGATGTGCATGTACTCGACACCGACGGTGCGGCAGTAGGCGTCGCGCAGGATGCCGAGCACGTCGCGCAGGGGTGCCGTCGTGGTGCCGGCGAGGCCGCCCGTGACGAACTCGCGGTCGAGGTCCCAGAACGTCAGCCCGTGGTTCTCGAGCTCGAGGTCGGGGTGGGTGCGCTGCCGGTACTCGAGCGGGTCGATGTCGGCCATCAGGTGCCCGCGCACGCGGAAGCTGTTGATGAGCTCCTGCACGCGCGACGTCTTGTTGACGCGGTGGGCCAGGTCGACGTTGATGTCGTTCGCCCACTGGATGGGCTTGTAGGGGATGCGCAGCGCCGAGAAGATGCCCTCGTAGAACCCGTGCTCGCCGATGAGTCGCTCGTGCACCTTCTTGAGGTACTCGCCCGAGCCGGCGCCCTGGATGACCCGGTGGTCGTAGGTGCTCGTCAGCGTGATCGTCTTGCCGACGCCGAGCTCGACCAGGGTCTTCGTCGCGGAGCCCTGGAACTGCGCCGGGTACTCGAGCGCACCGGCGCCGATGATCGAGCCCTGGCCCTTCGTCAGGCGCGGGACCGAGTGCACGGTGCCGATGCCGCCCGGGTTGGTGAGCGAGATCGTCGTGCCCTGGAAGTCGGCCGGCGTGAGCTTGTTGTCGCGGGCGCGCTTGACGAGGTCCTCGTACGCGGCGAGGAACTGGCCGAAGGTCAGGGTCTCGGCGCGCTTGATGCTCGGGACGAGGAGCGAGCGGGTGCCGTCCTTCTTGGGGACGTCGATCGCGATGCCGAGGTTCACGTGCGCGGGCTCCACCACGAAGGGCTTGCCGTCGCGCTCCTCGTAGAACACGTTCTGGCTCGGGAAGTCCTTCAGCGCCTGCACCATCGCCCACCCGATCAGGTGGGTGAAGGAGATCTTGCCGCCCCGGGCCCGGCGCAGGTGGTTGTTGACGACGATGCGGTTGTCGATCATCAGCTTCGCCGGGATCGTCCGGACGCTGGTCGCGGTCGGGACCGTGAGCGAGGCGTCCATGTTCGAGGCCAGCGTCTTCGCCATGCCCCGGAGCGGGGTCGCCACGTCCTCGTGGGTCTCCTCGTGGTCGTCGGCCTCGTCGTTGGCCTCGGCCGGGATCGGCTGCGGGGTGGGCTGGCGCGAGGTCGTCTTCGCCTGGATCGGACCGGCGGGCTTCGCCTCGCCCGGGGCGTCACCCGTGGCGGGCTGCTGCGTGGTCGACTGCGACGAGGACTGCGCGGGGGCGGGTGCGCTGGGCGCCGAGCCGGCGGCGGAGTCGCCCCCGGTCTGCGAGCGGTGGTAGCTCTCGAGCACGGGCCACCACGACTTGTCGACGGACTCCTTGTCGGCGACGAACTGCTCGTAGAGCTCGTCGACCAGCCACTCGTTCGCCCCGAATTCGCCCGCGGTCTCGTCCGTACCCGTCAGATGGCTCGACACAGCCGATCGCCCACTCTCCGTCGATAGATGCTCGTGTGTGTCGTGCGGGGCAACCCTGCTCCGCACTGGCCGCCAGCCTAGCCGTTCCGCGCCGACCGTTCGGTGACCGTCGGACGCGCGCCGCGCCTCCCGGCCGTGCTCGCGCGTGTCGGGACGGGGGCCGCCCGCCGGACCGGTGGACCCGACGACGGGTGTCGCGCAGCAGGGGTCCTGCTCCGGCGTCGACGGTGCGCCGGGGAGACCTCCCGCACGCGTGTCCGCGCGGCTGCGGAGCCGTACAGTGGCACCCATGAGGTTCTACGAGACGCGGCCGACGCACGACCTGACCTACTCCGACGTCTTCCTCGTGCCGAGTCGGTCCGGGGTGACGAGCCGCTTCGACGTGGACCTCGCCACGAACGACGGCACGGGCGCCACGATCCCGATCGTCAGCGCGAACATGAACTCGGTGACCGGCCCGCGGCTCGCCGCGACCCTCGCCCGCCGCGGTGGGCTCGGTGTGCTGCCGCAGGACATGCACCTGCAGGACCTCGACGCCGCGATCCGCTGGGTCAAGGCGCAGCCGGTCGACTTCGACACCGCCTACGACATGCGCGCCGACACCACCGTCGCCGAGGCGCTCGAGCAGCTGCTGCCGGTGGCAGGTCGCGGGGTCGTGGTCCGCGACGGGGCGGGGGAGTACCTCGGCTGCGTGCCCGCCGCCCGGCTCGGCACCGCGGGTGCGGACGCGACGATCGGTGACCTGCTGCACGGACCCTCGACGGCCATCGACGCCGACGACGCCGGTACCCCGCGGCACGTGTACGACGTGCTCTCCGCCGCCGAGGTCGACTTCGCGCCCGTGGTCCGGCACGGCAGGGTCGTCGGCACCACGAGCCAGACCAGCGCGATCCGCTCCGACATCTACACGCCCGCCGTCGACGGGGACGGTCGCCTGCGGGTCGCCGCCGCGGTCGGCATCAACGGCGACGTCGCCGCGAAGGCGAAGGCCCTGGCCGCCGCCGGGGTCGACGTGCTCGTGCTCGACACCGCGCACGGCCACCAGGAGGGCATGCTCCGCGCGCTCCGCACGGTCTCGGCGCTGGGTCTCGGCCTGCCGATCGTCGCCGGCAACGTCGTCACCGCCGACGCAGTCGCGCACCTCGTCGACGCCGGTGCGACGATCATCAAGGTCGGCGTCGGACCGGGCGCGATGTGCACCACGCGCATGATGACGGCCGTCGGTCGCCCGCAGTTCTCCGCCGTGCTCGAGACCGCCGCGGCCGCCCGGTCGCTCGGCGCACACGTCTGGGCCGACGGCGGCGTCCGCTACCCGCGCGACGTGGCACTCGCGTTGGCCGCCGGAGCCTCCGCCGTCATGATCGGTTCGTGGTTCGCCGGCACGCTCGAGGCGCCGGGCGTGCTCCGTCGCGACGCCGCGGGCAAGGCCTACAAGGAGAGCTGGGGCATGGCGTCGGCGAAGGCCGTGCGGGAGCGCTTCGAGCGCCTCGACCCGTACGAGCGGGCCCGCAAGGCGCTCTTCGCCGAGGGCATCTCGTCGTCGACGATCTACCTCGACCCGGAGCGGCCGAGCGTCGAGGACCTGCTCGACATGATCACCACCGGCATCCGCAGCTCGGCGACGTACGCAGGGGCGTCCTCGCTGACCGAGTTCGCCGAGCGGGCGCTCGTCGGCATCCAGTCGGCCGCCGGCTACGAGGAGGGCAAGCCGCTCCCCGTGAGCTGGTAGCGGCGCGGGGCGCGGCCGTCGGCGGGCCGCCGTCGGCGCCCGAGTCTCGGTTCCATGGACAGTTTCGCGGTCCCACCGCCCCGAACGTGTCCGCCTGGCCGAGTCTCGACCAGGACCGACAGACGGACGGGAGGCGCGGTGCCAGCTGGCACCGCGCCTCCCGTCCGTCGTCCGGTCGCGGTCAGCGCCGCCGGGTCGCGTCCTCGACGGTGCCCACCAGTTCCTCGAGGATGTCCTCGAGGAACAGCACGCCGATCGTGCGCCCCTCGGCGTCGAACGCCCGCGCCACGTGACGGCCCGCCGCACGCATGGTCGCGAGGGCGTCCTCGAGGTCCATGTCCGTGTACAGGGAGATGAGCTGCCGGATCCGCTTCGGGGGCACCGGCACGTCGAACTCGTCCGGACGCAGGTCGATGACGTCCTTGACGTGCACGTAGCCCGTCGGGTCGCCGTCGTCGCCGACGAGCACGTACCGCGAGAAGCCGCGCTGGGCGACCGCGCGCTCGACGTCCTCGGGCGTGGCGTCCTCGGGGAGGGTGACCAGGTCGGACATCGGCACCGCGACGTCCTTGACCTTCTTCTCCGTGAACTCGAACGCCATCGCGAGCTTGCCGTCGTCCGTCAGGGTGCCCTCGCGGCGGGACTGCTCGACGATCGTCTGGACCTCCTCCACGGTGAACGCGCTGACGGCCTCGTCCTTCGGCTCGACCTTGAACAGACGGAGCACGGCGTTCGCGGTCTCGTTCAGGCCGACGATCACCCAGTGCAGGGCGTGGCCGATGTACCAGAGCGTCGGGACGAGCAGCAGTGCGGCCCGGTCGGGCATCGAGAACGAGATGTTCTTCGGCACCATCTCGCCGAACACGACGTGCAGGAAGGACACGAGCAGCAGCGTGAAGACGAACGCCACGGTGCCGATCACCTCGACGCTCCAGCCGGTCAGTCCGAGCGGGACCTCGAGCAGGTGGTGGATGGCCGGCTCGGACACGTTGAGGATGAGGAGCGAGCAGACCGTGATGCCGAGCTGCGTGGTGGCGAGCATGCGCGTGGCGTGCTCCATCGCGGCGAGCGTCGTCTGGGCGGCCTTCGACCCGGCCTCGGCGCGCGGCTCGATCTGCGAGCGGCGGGCGGAGATCACGGCGAACTCGGCGGCGACGAAGTAGGCGTTGCCGAGCAGCAGGACGACGAGCCAGAAGATGCCCCACCAGTCGGAGCCGCTCGACGCGGACTCACCGGCGGCGAGGACGACCATGCCGTCGTGGACGGACGCGGCGCTCATCGGGAGCCCTCCTTCGTGGCGGGGATGATGATCCCGGTGGCCGGGCGCTGCGCGGTCGCGGTGCTGCCGGTGGTCGGGACGGGATCGGGGTGCGTCGGGGTCCAGCGGACGCGGTCGACACGGCGACCGTCCAACCGCTCGACGCGGAAGACGCCGTCGTCGAGCGCGACCTCGTCACCGACGGCGGGCAGGCGTCCGAGGGAGGACATGATGAACCCGCCCACGGTCTCGTACGGACCGTCCTCGGGGACCGTCACGCCGGCACGGTCCTCGAGCTCGTCGGGACGCAGGAGTCCGGGGAAGGTCAACCAGTTCCGGGAGCGCACGACGTCGATGCGTGCGCGGTCGTGCTCGTCGGACACCTCGCCGACGATCTCCTCGACGAGGTCCTCGAGCGTGACGACACCGGCGGTGCCGCCGTACTCGTCGACGACGATCACCATCTGGTAGCCGCGGCTCCGGACCTCGGCGAGCAGGGTGTCGCCGGGCATGGTCTCGGGGACGCGCTCGGCCTCGGTCATCAGGGCGCCGACCGGCACCTCGGGGCGCTTCTCGCGCGGGACCGCGACGGCCTGCTTCACGTGCACGATGCCGACGACGTCGTCCGCGTCCTCCTCGATCACGGGGAAGCGGCTGAAGCCGGTGCGGCGCGCGAGCGCGATGACGTCGTCCGCCGACTCCGAGACCCGGATGGTCGACAGTCGCGGGCGCGGGGTCATCACGTCGCTCGCGTCGAGCTCGGAGAACGCGATGGTGCGCTGGAGCAGCGTCGCGGTGTCCTGCTCGAGCGAGCCCTCCGACGCCGAGCGGCGGAGGAGCGAGCTGAGCTCCTCGGCGCTGCGGGCACCGGACAGTTCCTCCTGGGGCTCGATGCCCATCGACCGGAGGACGGCGTTCGCGGTGCCGTTGAGCAGGGCGACCGCGGGCTTGAACACGGTGGTGAAGGCGACCTGCAGCGGCACGACGAGCCGCGCGGTCTGGAGCGGCAGCGCGAGCGCGAAGTTCTTCGGCACGAGCTCGCCGAGGATCATCGACAGCAGCGTCGCGATGACGAGCGCCACGATCGAGCCGACGGTCTCGACGAGTGCCTCGGGCAGCTGCATCGCGAGGAACGGCGCCTCGAGCAGCGTCGCGATCGAGGGTTCGAGCAGGTAGCCGGTCAGCAGGGTCGTCAGCGTGATGCCGAGCTGCGCGCTCGACAGGTGCGTCGACGTGACCTTCAGCGCTGCGATGACGGGCGCCAGGCCGGACTCGCCGCGGTCGCGCCGTGCCTCGACCTCGGCGCGGTCGAGGTTCACGAGCGCGAACTCCGAGGCGACGAAGACACCGGTACCGAGGGTCAGCAGGATGCCGCCGACCAGCATGACGATGTCGAGGGGACTCATTCTCCACCTCCCGACGCACGGAAAGCGGGGCTGCTCACCGAGTGAGCGCCGGATGAGTGGGAAGGCGAAACGGAATTCGGAGGATCGTCCACAGTGAGAGTCATGGTAGCGGGTGCGCAGCGTCGGAGCCGAGAGGACGTACAGGGAGCGCGCCGTGCCTCCCGGCCCGCACGCCGCGCGCCCCCGGCCGGTGTCGGTGACCGGTCGTGAGGCGCGCGGTGCGCTGGGTGCGCCGGCCTACGCCGTGACGCGCGCGCGGTGGTACTGCTGCGGCTCGTAGTCGATCGCCACGCCGAGCTCGGCGGCGGCGCGCAGGGCGAAGGACGGGTCGCGGAGGAACTCGCGGCCGACCATGACGACGTCGGCCTGGCCGGTGGCGACGACCTGCTCGGCCTGGAAGGCGGTGGAGATCATGCCGACGGCGATGGTGCCGATGCCGGCCTCGCGCTTGACCGTCTCCGCGAAGGGCACCTGGTAGCCGGGCCCGACCGGGATCGGGGCCTTCGCGACGTTGCCGCCGGTGGAGACGTCGGCCAGGTCGGCGCCGTGCTCGGCAGCCCAGCTGGCGACCTGCACGGTGTCCTCCACCGTGAGTCCGCCGTCGACCCAGTCGGTGGCCGAGAAGCGGACGACCACGGGGAAGCCCTCGCCGACCTCGGCGCGGACGGCGTCGATCGTCTCGAGCAGGGCGCGGGCGCGGTTCTCGAGCGAGCCGCCGTAGGCGTCGGTGCGGTGGTTGCTCAGCGGCGAGAGGAACTGGTGGAGGAGGTACCCGTGCGCCGCGTGCAGCTCGACCAGGTCGAAGCCGGCCTCGACCGCGCGGCGAGCGGCCGCCGCGAACGCGAGCGCCACGACGCGGATGTCCTCGGTCTCGAGCTCGCGCGGCACCGCGTAGCCGTCGAAGGCCACGGCCGACGGAGCGACCGTCGCCCAGCCGCCCTCGGCCTCCGGCACGCTGCCCGAGGCCTCGGACCAGGGGCGGTGGGTCGATGCCTTGCGCCCGGCGTGTGCGAGCTGGATGCCGGCGGCGGCGCCCTGCGCGTGCAGGAAGTCGACGATCGGCCGGAAGGCGTCGCGCTGCTCGTCGTTCCACAGGCCGACGTCCTGCGGGCTGATCCGACCCTCGGGCACGACGCCGGCGGCCTCGACGACGACGGCGCCCGCGCCGCCCTTGGCGAACCCGCCGAGGTGCACGAGGTGCCACGGGGTCGGGACGCCGTCCTGCTGCTCGACCGAGTACTGGCACATCGGGGAGACCCAGAGCCGGTTGCGGACGGTCAGGTCGCGGATGGTGATCGGTTCGAACAGGGCGTGCGTCACGCGGGTGCTCCTTCGTCGGTCCGTGCCGCCAGGTCCTGCAGGAAGGTCCGCAGTCCGGCCGGCGACGTGAAGTGGTGGCCGACCGCCCCGATCGCGTCTGCACCGGCGGCGTTCTCGGCCCTGTTGTCGACGAACACCATCTGCTCGGGCGTGATTCCCAGGCGCTCGCACGTCGTGCGGTAGACGGATGCGTCCGGCTTGAGGACGTGCTCCTCGGCACTGACCACGACCGTCTCGAACACCGAGCCCATCGGCGACCAGCGGTACGGGTCGCCGAAGTCGCGCCCGGCGTTGGACAGCAGGGCGAGCCGGGTCCCGGCGGCGTGCAGCTCCTCGACGATCGCCAGCGCCTCGGGGTCCACCTCGAACCAGCCCGTGAAGTCGACCGCCCAGAAGCGGTGGATCTCGGTGAGGCTCCACCGCCGGCCGGTCCGCGCCGCGATCGCGCGCCAGTACTCGAGCACCGTGAGGTCGCCCCGGTCGAGGTCGTGTCGCAGCTCCTGGTACACCGGCAGCAGCTCGTCCGCGGGTACGCCGGTCATCGCGACGAGGGCGTCCCACGCGCCGTGCGGTGTCCGGCTGATCACCTCGCCGTAGTCGAAGACCACCACGCGACCGGGCAGGAACAGGCTCATGCGCTCCACCGTAACGTGGCGGTCGTGAACGACTTCGCCCCCTTCGCCCCGACCGACGCCGCTGCCTGGACCACCGCTCCGCACGGCGAGTCGACCAAGTACCGCCGGGGTGTGCTCGGCGTCGCGACCGGCTCCGACCGGTACCCGGGGGCGGCGGTGATGGGCGTCGACGCAGCGGTGCACACCGGCGTCGGGATGGTCCGCTACGTCGGACCGGACCGTGCCACCGACCACGTGCTCGCCCGCCGTCCGGAGGTCGTCTCGGGTGTCGGTCGCGTGCAGGCGTGGCTCGTCGGCTCCGGGATCTCCGCGGACTCGCTCGACGAGCTCGACCCGTCCACCGCCGACGCGTTCCGGAACGCCTCGGACGACGGCGTGCCGGTGGTCGTCGACGCCGGGGCGATCCCGCTGGTCGACCTCGGACCGCTGGCGGTGCTGACGCCGCACGCGGGGGAGCTCGCCCCGGTGCTCGAGACCTCACGCGAGGCCGTCGAGCGTGATCCGGCGACGGCTGCGGTGCGCGCGGCGGAACGGACCGGCAGCGTCGTCCTCCTCAAGGGCTCGGACACGCACGTGGCGACACCGGACGGGTCGGTCCGGCTCGTGGCGTCGTCGGCCACGCCGTGGCTCGCGGCGGCCGGCGCGGGGGACGTGCTCGGCGGGGTGCTCGGGGCGCTCGTCGCCGCACGGCAGGGCGCTGCGGAGGCGTCCGGTGCGTCGCTGTCCCCGTCGGACCTGGCGCACCTGGCCGCGACCGCCGCGGTCGTGCACGGGATCGCCGCCCGTCGTGCGTCCCGGGGAGGTCCGTTCACGATGACGGCGCTGATCGAGCAGCTGAGCGGCGTGGTCCGGGACCTGGTCGTCGACGGCGACGCGCGGGGGTAGGGCGCGCGGCCGGGCAGGCGCGGGTGCCGGG
>NZ_JBIQDQ010000012.1:0-102620 GCF_045370965.1 Curtobacterium sp. 179-B 9B NHS | reverse complement strand
GCGCTGCGGAGGCGAGCCGTGCCTCCCGGCCGTGGCCCGCGGTCCCGCCGCTGCCCGCGTGCCCACCGTCGCCGCGGTGCCGCGGACCGCGTCGACGGAGCGGAGCGTCGACCGTGCAGAGCAGGAGCACCGCGACGAGCGCGAGCGCGACGGTGCCGACCTCGACCCAGCGGCCCTCGCGGACCCAGAGCACCGGGGTGGCGACGGACGGCACCCGCAGGAAGCCGACCCCGTGCACGGCGGAACGCTCGATCGGCGTCGAGTCCGCCTGCGGGTTCGCGTCGCCCTTCGTGACGACGGTGCCGTCCGGGCCGGGTTCGACGAACCGGTGCATCCGCAGGTGTCCCGGCTGGTCGGGGTCGTCCGCGAGCAGGATCTGCCCGGGCCGGATCTCCGCCGGGGCGACCGGTCGCGACACCACGACGTCGCCCGGCGCGAGGCGCGGTGCCATCGACCCGGTCATCACGGTGGTCGGGTGCCAGCCGAGGAGCGCCGGGGCGGCCGACCACAGCGCGAGCCCGAGGAGCGTCGCTACGACGGCCCGGGCCGCGGTCGCGACGACGACACGCCCCCAGTCGACGACGTCGTGGAGCACGTCGTGCGGGGTGTGACCACCGTGCACTGCGATGCTGACCATGACTGCCTTCGACCGGGGGCGTGGTGACGGGCGGGGTGCCCTGCTAGTTGTTCTGGGCCTCCCAGGTGAGACCGATCTGGGCGTTGGTGCCCTGCGCCGCGTTCGGGGTGTTCGCGGAGACGGTGTACGTGACCCTGTAGACCCGGGTCTCGCTGGCGGCACCGGTCGTGGTCCACGCGCCGAGGCCCGAGGCGAAGTTCGTCGCCTGCGTCCCGAGGGTCGGGAGCGTGTTCTCGAAGAGGGTCCCGCCGGTCGCCGCGGGGGTGAAGCCCGAGCACGACGAGAAGCCGCCGCCGGTGCCCTGCTCGATCTTGATCGTGGTGTTCTGCGCGAGCACGCTCGAGGTCGACGGCGAGGTCGCGTAGAGCTTCACGGTCGACGGCAGCGACCCGGTGGAGGTCACGGTGATGCACTTGCTGTCGACGGAGCCGGGCTTGAGGTTCGCAGCGGTGAAGAGCGCGGTGTTCGCGTCGTCGTCCGACAGCGCGACGGTGCCGGCGGTCCAGTTGCTGGTGGGGTTCGTGGTGGTGGCCGAGAAGGCCGAGTACGAGGCGGTCGACACGACGACGCCCGAGGCGACGAGGGCGGCGGGCACGGCGATCCAGGCGGCGAGACGGGCGGCGCGAGGGGACACACGGGACATGGTTGTCCTCCGGAGGAGAGATTCTGATCGATGGTGGCTCCGGACCCGCGGTGGTTGGTCGCGCTACGGTGCCTGTGTACTACGGCGATCAAGCTACTTGTCGAACGTGTTGATGACAAGAGAAGCAATGACCCCATTGTTGGGGGGTGTCTCAATCGTTGAGATACTTGTTGCATGGACCTCTGACCCGGGTCCGCCCGCGTCCCGTCGATCGCCGCCGCGATCACCACCCGAGAAGAGCCACCCCGTGACGGACACCTCCCCCGCCCTGCCTCCCCTGACCGTCACGACCGGCCTCCCCCCGGCCCCGGTCTCCCCCGACGTCGAGATCGACCTCGAGAGCGACCTCGAGAGCGACCTCGCGATCGGCGACCCGGCACCGGCGCACCGTGTCGGCACGGCCGCGGACGACGCCGGGCTCGCACGGATGATCGCGGCCTTCCGGGTCCTGCAGGTCCGGCACGCTCGGGTCCTCGCGCACGAGAGCGCCGCGCAGGGCCTCGGCATCACCGACACGCGCTTCCTGGTGCACCTCGCGGCATCGGAGGGGCAGGCGACGACACCGAAGCAGGCCGGCGACGTCCTCGAGCTGAGCACCGGTGCGATGACCTCGCTGCTCGACCGGCTCGAGCGCCACGGGCACCTCGAGCGACGCCCGAACCCGGGCGACCGGCGGAGCATCCTCGTGCACCTGACGCCGTCGGGCGCAGCCGTCGCACGGGCCGTCAGCGCCGCGTACGCCTCGGCCTTCAGCGAGGCCGTCCCCGCCACCGAGCGGAACGGCGTCGCGGCTGCCCTCGAGGCCATCGGCGCAGCGCTCGACCGGCGGCACCGCGCGGCCACCGCCCGCTGAGCGCGGACCGGGGCCCTGGAGCAGGGCCCGCACCCGCCGCGTAGCGTCGGCCGCATGACCCCTGCCGAACTCCTCACCGAAGCGTTCTCCCGCGTCCCCGAGACGGTCGAGCGTGCGCTCGACGGTCTGTCCGCGGACCAGCTCGCCGCTCGCCCGGCGGCCGGCGCGAACACCCTCGCGTGGCTCGCCTGGCACATCGCTCGCGGGCAGGACGCGCAGGTCGCCGACCTCGCCGGCTCCGAGCAGGTCTGGACCGCGGACGGCTGGGTCGATCGGTTCGACCTACCGTTCCCGGCCGACGCGCTCGGGTACGGGATGTCGCGCGACGACGTCGGTCGCGTGCGCGCCTCGGCGGACCTGTTGAACGGCTACCTCCGCGCGGTCCACGAGCGGACGGTCGCGTACGTCGCGACGCTGGCGCCGGAGGACCTCGACGCCGTCGTCGACGACGCCTGGGACCCGCCGGTGACCCGCGGCGCACGGCTCGTCAGCATCCTCGACGACTGCACGCAGCACGCCGGCCAGGCCGGCTACGTGCGCGGCCTGCTCTTCTTCAGCCGCTGACCCCTTCCGGACGGACGGGAGGCACGGTGCCAGCTGGCTCCGTGCCTCCCGTCGGTCGAGGTGGTCGCGTCTAGCGCGCCGCGAGCTCCGCGACGATGCCGTCGCCGGGGGCGGCCTGCACGAGGTCCGCCTCGATCTCGGCGTTCTCGAGGATGCCCTCGATCTTCCGGACGCGGCCACGCGGGACGAGCGTGACGACGGTGCCCTCCTTGCCGGCACGGCCGGTGCGGCCGGAGCGGTGCATGTACGCCTTGTAGTCGTCCGGGGCGTCCGCCTGCACGACGAGCGACACGTCGTCGACGTGGATGCCGCGCGCCGCGACGTCCGTCGCGACGAGGACGTTCACGCGGCCGCTCGTGAGCAGCTGCAGGTTGCGCGTGCGGCGCGACTGGTTGAGGTCACCGTGGAGCGAGGTCGCCCGGATGCCGGCGTCCTCGAACTGGTCGGCCAGGCGCTCGGCGTAGGCCCGGGTGCGGGCGAAGACGATCGTCTTGCCGTCGCCGGCGACGAGCTCCTCGAGCACCTGGTCCTTCTGGCGCTGCTCGACGACCAGCACGCGGTGGTCGATGGTCGAGGACGCCTGGTCCTCGCCGGCGACCTCGTGGACGCTCGGCTCGTGCAGGAACTCGGACACGAGCGATGCCACCTGGGCGTCGAGCGTGGCGCTGAACAGGAGCTTCTGGGCGCGGTTGCCCTGCGGCGTGACCTCGGCCGTCGCGGAGAGGATCTCGCGCACCGGCTCGAGGAACCCGAGGTCGCACATGTGGTCGGCCTCGTCGAGCACGGAGACGACGACCTCGCTGAGGTCGAGCTTCCCCTTGTTCATGAGGTCCTGCACCCGGCCGGGCGTGCCGACGATGATGTCGACGCCGCGCTCGAGGGCACCCTCCTGGCGGCCGTAGGGCACACCGCCGTAGATCTGCGTCGTGAAGAGGCCCACCGAACGGGCGATCGGCTGCACCGTGCGGTCGATCTGCAGGGCGAGCTCGCGCGTCGGGGCGAGGATGAGCGCACGCGGGGCGCGGCCCATCTTGCGCTTCGTCCCGCCGCCGTGCTCCATGAGCTTCTCGACCAGGGGTGCACCGAACGCGATCGTCTTGCCGGAACCGGTGCGGCCACGGCCGAGGACGTCCTTGCCGGACAGCACGTCGGGGATCGTCGCCGCCTGGATCGGGAACGGGGCCGTGGCACCCATCTCGGCCAGGGCGCGGGAGATGTTGCCGCCGATGCCGAGGTCGGCGAAGGTCACGCCCTCGACGTCGGCCGCGACGGTCGCCTCGGCCTGGAGCTTCTCGAGCTTGACGTCGTCCGCGGGGACGTAGGCCGGGCGCGGGTCGTCGCGGTCGCGGCGGGGCGCGCGGTCGTCGTCGGAGGAGCGGCGCTGCGGGCGGTCGTCGCGGTCGAACCGGCGCGGGGCACGGTCGTCACGGTCGGGGCGTCGGGCACCACGGTCGTCGTCACGACGGGGAGCGCGGTCGTCGCGGTCGAACCGGCGCGGGGCGCGGTCGTCACGGTCGAACCGACGAGCACCACGGTCGTCATCGCGACGGGGGGCACGGTCGTCACGATCGAACCGACGCGGGGCACGGTCGTCATCACGACGGGGCGCACGGTCGTCACGATCGAACCGACGCGGGGCACGGTCGTCACGGTCGAACCGACGCGGGGCACGGTCGTCGTCACGACGGGGCGCACGGTCGTCACGATCGAACCGACGCGGGGCACGGTCGTCACGGTCGAACCGGCGCGGGGCACGGTCGTCGTCACGACGGGGTGCGCGGTCGTCGCGGTCGAACCGACGCGGAGCACGCTCGTCACGGTCGAACCGACGAGCACCACGGTCGTCATCGCGACGAGGAGCACGGTCGTCACGGTCGAAGCGACGCGGGGCACGGTCGTCGCGGTCGTGGCCGCGACCACCACGGTCACGGTCGAACCCGCGTCCGCCGCGGTCGTCACGGCGCTGGCCGCCGTCGCGCGGCTCCCAGTTCGGGCGAGCCGGGCGCTCGCCCTGCGATGCGCGGCCGCGACGCTCCTCGGCGTCCCAGCGCTGCTTCTGCCGAGGCTGGGCCGGGTCGGCGGCGCGGTACCCGCGGTGCTTGCTGCTGCGAGCGGCGGGCGTGCCGTTCGCGTGGCGGACTCGGTCGTCGGCACGCTGACGCGCGCCCTTGTCGTACGGGGCCATTGCTACTTTCCGGGGTGCAGACGTCCCACAGCGCCCGGCAGCGACATCGGCGGGGGCTCTTCAGCGGGGAGGGGGTTCTTCCCGTCGCGGATCGACGTGAATCCAGCCCTCGAGCGCACACACACCCAAACGAGACCCGCGGTCACATGCCGCGGTGCCGAAGGCCGACCGAGCGAGTCTACGTGACACGAGCCCGCCTGGCCAGCCCCGACCGATCGACTGCCGGCCGTGCGCGGCCGTGGGCCGCGGGGCGGAGGGGTGCCGGGCCTCCAGACCGTGAGCGGGATCAGGACTCCGCGAGCCGCCGTCGCTGCTCGGCCACGTCGAAGTCGGCGGCGGGCCAGGTGAGCTGGAGGTCCTCGAGCGCGCGGAGCAGGAGCTGCTGCACGGCGAGCCGGGCGTACCACTTGCGGTTCGCGGGGACGACGTACCAGGGCGCCCGGGCCGTCGAGGTGCGGTCGAACACCGTCTGGTACGCCTGCTGGTACTCGTCCCACAGCAGACGCTCGTCGATGTCGCCCGGGGTGAACTTCCAGTGCTTGTCGGGGCGGTCCAGCCGGTCGCCGAGGCGCTCGCGCTGCTCGTCCTTCGAGATGTGCAGCATGACCTTGACGATCGTCGTGCCCTGCTCGACCAGACGGTCCTCGAAGTCGACGATCGCGCCGTACCGACGCTCGATCTCCTCGGGCGGGGCGAACGCGCGCACCTTCTGGACGAGGACGTCCTCGTAGTGGGATCGGTCGAACACACCGAGCTGCCCCGCCGCGGGGAGCTGCCGTTCGATGCGCCAGAGGAAGTCGTGCTCGCGCTCCTCGGCGGTGGGCACCCCGAAGCCCGCGTAGTGGACGCCGTTCGGGTCGACCGCGCCGACGACGTGCGAGACGATGCCGCCCTTGCCCGCGGTGTCCATCGCCTGCAGCACGAGGAGCACACGACGCTGGTCGCCGGCGGTGCTCGCGGCGTGCAGGCGTTCCTGCAGGGCGGCGAGGCGGTCGGCACCGGCGGCGAGGGCCTCGAGCCCGTCGATCTTGCGGCCGGGGAAGCCCGGCGTGCCGTCGGGGTCGACGCGGTCGAGGCGGAAACCCTCCTCGACGCGGAGCAGCGGTTCGGGGTCGGTGTTCCAGGCCTTGCGACGGCTCACGGGTCCTCCTGCGGGTCTCGTGCCCATCCTGGCACCCGGCGGATCCCGGCGTCCCTGGTGAGATCGGGCGTACCTGGCGAGATCGGGCGGCCCGGGCGCCCGGTGACTTCGGGTGTACCTGGCGAGATCGGGCACACCTGGTCGATCTGTTCGACCAGGTACGCCCGGGACGACCAGGTGTGCCCGGCTCGACCAGGTACGCCCGGCTCGACCAGGTACGCCCGGTCCGACCAGGTACGCCCGGTTCGGCCGCAGGGAGGAGCCCACTCGTCCGGACGGCGGACGCAGTGCCGAGCGGGCGGGATTAGCGTGGACGTCGATGAAGACCGGCCGCACCCTGCTCGCGCTCCTCACCGCGCTCGTGGCGACGGCCGTGCTCGGGTCGTGCAGCGGCACACCGGCGGGCGACCGGGACGACGTCGTCACCGCCGACCCCGTGATCTACCCGCTGTCGCTGCGCTACCCCGGGATCGAGGTCGTCGCCGACGTGCCCTACGGTCGAGAACCGCTGCAGCGCCTCGACGTGTGCCTGCCGCCCGACAGCGCACCGGACACCACGGCGACCCCGACGGCCCCGACGTCGACGCCAGCGACGCCGGCCGGTGACGCCACTGCGCGCGCGGACGCACGGGACACCCGTGCTGCCGGCGGCCGACCGGCCGTGATGCTCGTCCACGGGGGCAGCTGGTCGCACGGTGACAAGGCGACGGCCGCCTACCGGGCGGTGTGCCAGTACCTGGCGTCCGAGGGCTTCGTCACCGTGAACGTGGACTACCGCCTCGCACCGACGGACCCGTTCCCGGCGGGGCTCGACGACGTCCGCCGAGCGCTCGACTGGGTGTTCCGACCCGCGACGCTGGGGACCTACGACATCGACCCGGACCGCGTCGGGCTCTTCGGCGGCAGCGCGGGAGGCAACCTCGTGGCGATGCTCGCGGTGACCGACCACGAGTCGGCCGCGTGGGCCGCCGGGGACCGCATCCGCGCGGTCGTCGACCTCAGCGGTCCGACCGACCTCACGACGCGGTCGACCGAGCCGGACGGGGTGTCGGCGTCGTTCCAGCGGAAGCAGCTGCTCTACCTCGGTTGCCGGGACTACACGACGTGCCCGGCGGCACGGGCGGCCTCGCCGGGGTACCACGTCACCGACGAGACCGCTCCGTTCTTCGTGGGGCACTCCACCGACGAGTTCATCCCGCTGTGGGAGTCGCAGGAGTTCGTCGCCACCCTGCGCGAGCACGACGTCCCCGTGACGTTCGTCGCGGTCGAGGGGACGGCGCACTCGATCGCCCAGCTCGACCGGGCGATGAGCGAGCGGGTGGTGGCGTTCCTCCGCGACCGCCTCCGCTGACGGGTCCGGCCGGGCCGTGCCCCGTGCGGGTGGCACCCGGACTCGGGTGTGCGGGGGGCTGGGGCGTCCGCGCACACTCGAGGGGTGACCGACACCACGACCCGTCCCGCGCGCCCCGTCACCGAGTGGCCCACCCGGACCTCCGTCCGGACGTACGCGGAGCTGCTGCTCGGACTGTCGTTCGCCGCCGCCGTGGCCTTCGGCGGATACTCGGCGGCCACCGGGCACATGGCGATCGCCGCCCAGGGTGCCGCCATCGTGTTCCTCGTCACCCTGACCTGCGTGCTCGTGTCGTGGTTCCGGCAGGTCGACGCCGAGGAGTCCGGCACCCGCGACTGACGCGGGTCTCGGGCATCCGGACCCCGGCGTCCGCCGTCTGACGCCCAACACCCGGCGCCCGCGGTCCGGCGCCCTCGGTCCGGCACCCGCGACTGACGCCTCGAGCGTCCGGACCCCGGCGCCCGGTGTCAGTGCTCTGCTGCCGCCTCCCGCTCCGCCCGCCGGTCGGCCCGGCGTTCCCGGAAGCCCTCCACCACCGAGTACAGCGCCGGCAGCACGACGAGGGTCAACAACGTCGAGGACACCAGACCGCCGATCACCACCAGGGCGAGCGGCTGCGAGATGAAGCCCGACTTCCCCGTCAGCCCGACCGCCATCGGCAGCAGCGCGAAGATCGTCGCGAGCGCCGTCATGAGGATCGGCCGGAGTCGGCGGGTCGCTCCCTCGATCAGTGCCTCGCGGACGCGGAGCCCACGGCGGCGGTACTGGTTGACGAGGTCGATGAGCACGATCGCGTTCGTGACGACGATGCCGACGAGCATGAGCAGGCCGATGAGCGACGCGACCCCGAGCGGGATGCCCGTGACGATCTGCAGGAGCAGCGCACCGGTCGCCGCGAACGGCACCGAGAGCAGCAGCAGGATCGGCTGCAGCAGGCTCCGGAAGGTCGCGACCATGATCACGTAGACGATCAGGATCGCGACGAGCACGGCGAGCAGCAGCTGGCTGAACGCCGACGACTGGCTCGACGCGACACCGCCGATCGTCGCCGACGCACCCTTCGGCAGGTCGAGGGCATCGACGGCCGTCGTGACGTTCTGCACCGCCTGTCCGAGGTTCGTCGAGTCGGGCGTGACCGTGATGGTCGCCGTGCGCACGGCGTTCGACGTGGTGATGGTGGTCGGACCGTCGGACTGCTCGACCGTCGCGACGTCGGTCAGCGGGACCTCGCCGCTCGCGGTCGGGATCGACAGCGACTTCAGTGCGTCGATGGTGGTCGGCGGCTCCGGGTCGGCGATGTAGACGTCGAGGGTGGCGTCGTCGATCTCGACGCTGCCGGTGTCCCGCGGCGAGACCGCAGCGGCGACGATGCCGCCGACCTGGGTCTCGGTGAGCCCGCGCTCGGCGGCCTTCGTCCGGTCGACCCGGACGGCCAGGTACGGCTCGGCGGCGGACAGGTTGCTCGACGCCGCGGTGGTGCCGTCGACGCCGCGCATCTCGGTGAGGACCTTCTCCGCCGCGGTCTGCAGCTCGGCCTGGGTCGGCGCGGTGACGTCCACCTCGATGTCGCTCGACCCGCCGAAGCCGCCACCGGCGCTCGACAGGCTGACCTCGCCGACGCCGTCGATCCGCTCGATGCGGTCGCGGGCCTCGGACTGGATCGTCGTCTGGTCGACCCCGGCGTCGGTCGTGACGTTGTACTGCACGGAGGCAGATGCGCCGCCGCCGAACGCGGCCTGGATGGACTGGCCGCTCGACCCGATCGTGGTCTGCACGGTCTCGACACCGGAGACGTCCTGCAGCACCCGCTCGACCTTGCGCGCGGCGTCCGACTGCTCGTCGAGACTGGTGCCCGGCTCGAGGTCCTGCGTCACGGTGAAGGTGTTCTGCCCGGAGTCGCCGAGGTAGTTCGTCTTGACGAAGGGCACGGCCGCTGCGGTGCCGCCGAGGACGACCAGGGCGAGCACGAGGACGAGCGCCGGGCGGCCGACCGCCCAGCGGAGGACGGGCAGGTACCCGCGACGCAGCCGGTCGGACGTCCCGGCGTCGTGCAGGTCGTCGGCCGAGGTCAGCGCCCCGGTCGACGTCGGTCCAGCCGCCCCGGACGCAGCCGACACCGGTGCCGACGAGCTCGCGGGCACGGTCTCGGTCGACCCGGTCTCGGTCGATCCGGTGGTCGGCACCGCCGCGTGCCGGTGCGTCTTCGGCGCCCGGAGCCACCAGTACGCGAGCACGGGCACGATCGTCAGCGACACGAACAGCGACGCGAGCAACGCCATCGTGACCGTGAGCGCGAAGGGCCGGAACAGCTCGCCGACGAGCTCGGCGACGAACGCGACCGGCAGGAAGACCGCAACGGTCGTGAGCGTCGAGGCGGTGACCGCCCCGGCGACCTCGCGCACGGCGTCGAGCACCGCCCGCCCGCGGTCGACGCCGGGTTGCAGGTGCCGTTTGATGTTCTCGATGACGACGATCGAGTCGTCGACCACGCGGCCGATCGCGATGGTGAGCGCGGCGAGCGTGATGATGTTGAGGGTGTAGCCGGCGGCCTGCATGCCGATCGCGGCGAGCAGCACCGAGGTCGGGATCGAGATCGCGGTCACCAGCGTCGACCGCCACGACAGCAGGAACACCAGGATGACGACGACCGCGAACCCGAGGCCGAGCAGGCCCTCCTCCGCCAGGGAGTCGATGGACTGCTGGATGTAGGGCGCCTGGTCGAACACCACGGTGAACTGCGGGTCGCCGGTGACCTTGGCCTCGATGCCGGGCAGTGCGGCCTTCACCGTCTCGGAGACGTCGACGGTGTTCGCCTCCTGCGTCTTCGTGATCGCGATGGTCAGCGCGGTCTTGCCGTCGACGCGGCTGATCGAGGTGCTCGGCGACTCCTCGATCTGCACCGTCGCGACGTCACCGAGCGAGGTCGGCGTGGAGGCGGTGCTCCCGCCCGCACCGCCGGTCGCGGTCGTCCCGGTGCCGGTCGCACCGGTCTGGCCCTGGCCCGCGGCCGTCCCGCCCGCGGTGCCGTCCCCGGAACCCGCGGAGCCGGTGGCCGTGCCGGTGCTGCCGGGAGCGCCCGCGGCACTGCCGGAGTCCGTCGCAGCACCGCCCGTGGACGATCCACCGGCCGACGAGCCGGACGACCCGGACCCGCTCGACGCCGTCAGGGGCAGCCCGCGGATGTCGTCGAGCGACGCGATGCGCTGCCCGGTCTGCACCGAGAGGGTCGTGCCGTCCTGCGTGATCGTGCCACCGGGGATCAGCGTGCCGTTGTCGTCGAGGGCGTCCGAGATCGACTGCGTCGTGAGCCCCCGTGCCGCGAGCTCGTCCTCGTCCGGGGTGATCACGATGCGGCGGCCGGGGTTGCCGAAGACGTCGGCCTGCCGCACGCCGTCGAGCTTCTCGAGGTCGGGCACCGCCGTGGCGTTCAGCCGGTCGACGAGCTGCTCCTGGTTGCCCGAGGCCGTGACGGCGAGCTGCAGCACGGGCAGGTCGTCGAAGGACCCGGTGACGATCTGGGTCTGCACGGTGTCCGGCAGCGACAGGGCGTTCACCGCGGTCTGGATCTTGTCCTCGGCGCTGGCCAGGTTCGACCCGTAGTCGAACGAGGCGGACACCACGCTCTGCCCGGTCGAGGAGGTCGCACTCGTCGACTCGAGGTTCGGCACGACCTGGATGGCCTGCTCGATCTTCGTCGAGACGTCGTTCGACACGACCTCCGGCGTCGCACCGGGGTAGGCGCTGACGATCGCCACCTGGGGGAACTGGACGCTCGGGATGAGCTCCTGCTTGAGGTTCGTCAGGGCGACGCCGCCGAACACCGCGACGACGATCGTGACGAGCGCGATGAGGGCGCGGTTCCGGAGGCTGAAGACCGAGAGGAGGTGCACGTGCCGATCCTCGCAGTTCCACCTGCGAACCAGACCGCCCGGCGCAGGTCCGTGGACGAACGTGCACCTGCGGACGACCGGGCGTTCAGACCACCGCGGCGAGTGACCCCCGGGTGCCTGCTGCCTCGCCACCGATCCGCGACCACGCGCGCCCGAGCACGTCGACCAGGCGCTCCCGGTCCGCCGCGGCCGTCGTCCAGGGCACCCGGAGGAACCGCTCGAACCCGCCGTCGGGGCCGAAGACCCCACCCGACGCCAGGAGCACCCCCTCGGCCCGCGCGGCCAGGACGAGTGCGCTCGACACCGGACGGCCGAGCCCGACCCACGTCGTCAACCCGCCTGCCGGCGACGGGACGTCCCACTCGGGCAGCCGGGCGCGCAGGCCGGCCACGAGCTCGTCGCGACCGGCGCGCAGGAAGGTGCGCCGCCCCTCCAGGACGGCCGCCGTGCGCGGCACGAGCTCGCGCGCGACGAGCTGGTCGAGGACCGGCGTGCCGAGGTCGCCCGTCGGGCGGGCGAGCAGCAGGCGCTGGAGGAGCTCCGGTGCGGCCCGGACCCAACCGATGCGCAGGCCGCCCCAGAAGACCTTGGCGGCGGAGCCGATCATCACGACCGAGGCGCCCGACGGGTCGGCCGAGGCGAGCGGCGGCGCGGGGTCCCCGTCGATGCGGAGCTCCCCCATCGTCTCGTCGGCGACCACGGTCGTGCCGGTCGTCGCGGCGACGTCGAGCAGCAGCCGCCGGGTGTCCGCCGTCATGGTCGCCCCGGTCGGGTTGTGGAGCTCGGGCATGACGTAGGCGACCGCCGGGGCCGTCCGGCGCAGGGTCGTCTCGAGCGCTGCCGCGTCCCAGCCGGCGCGGGCGTCGACGGGCACGCCGACGAGTCGCGCACCGGCCTCGCGGAAGGCCTCGTGCGCGTGCGGGTACGTCGGCGACTCGACGAGCACGGTGTCGCCGCGGCGCACGAGGACGCGGGCGAGCAGTGCGATCGCGTGCTGGGCACCGATCGTGACGATCACCTGCGAGGGGTCGGTGGGCAACCCGCGCTCGGTGTACCGGTCCGCGATCGCTGCGCGGAGCCCGGGGTCGCCGACGGTGTCGTAGCCGATGCCGGCGAGCGCGGCGGGCACGGACCGGACCGCCCGCTCGACGGAGTCGGCGACCTCGGGTGCGGCGTGCAGGGCGGCCTTCCGCAGGTCGAGCAGGTCCCCGGGCACCACGCCGCCGAGTCGCTCGGGGTCGGGCCGACCGGCCAGGTCGCGCGGCAGGTGCACGACGCTGCCGGACCCGCGCAGCGACACCACGAACCCGTCGTCCCGCAGCCGGGCGTAGGCGTTCGCGACGGTCGTCCGGGAGACGCCGAGGGCCTCGGCGAGCCCGCGTTCGGCGGGCAACCGGACGCCCAGCGGCACCCGACCGTCGATGACGAGCACGCGGACGGCGTCGGACAGGGCCTCGTAGGCGGGGGCGTCGGTGCCGTCCCGCCAGTCGGCGAGCAGGAGGGCGGCGGCACGGGCGCTGAGGGAGACCGGGGGCACGGGGCCACGCTAGCCCGATTGGCTCTCGACGGCCAGGCCAATCCGGCGGGAGCATCGGTGCATGCGCCGCTCCACCGCCCTCGTGCTCCGCTCCGTCCAGCTCGCCGTCGGGCTCTTCCTCTACGGCGCCTCGACCGCGCTGCAGGTCCGCGCCGTGGTCGGCGTCGGATCGTGGACGGTCCTGACGCAGGGCCTGGAGAACGTGCTGCCCTGGTCGTTCGGCGTCATCACCGTGGCGTCGAGCGTCGTCATCCTGCTGCTCTGGATCCCGCTCCGCCAGAAGCCCGGCATCGGCACGCTCTGCAACGTGCTGGCGATCGGCCCGTCGGCCGACCTGGTGCTCTGGCTCGTGCCGGAGCCCGACGGCCTGGTCCCCCGGATCCTGCTGTTCGCCGCGGGGCTCGCGCTGCTCGCCGTCGCGACGGCCTGCTACATCGGCGCCGGGCTCGGCACCGGCGCCCGGGACGGCCTGATGGTCGGCGTGCACGAGCGGTTCGGCTGGCCGCTGTGGCTCGCCCGTACCGTCATCGAGGTCACCGTCGTCGTGGTGGGATGGCTCCTCGGCGGCGACGTCGGGGCCGGCACGGTGGTCGCGGCGTTCGCGATCGGCCCGATGGTGCAGCCGCTCATGCCGCTCTTCCGCCGCCTGCCGTGGTCCCCGCAACGCCAGGGCAGCACCCCTGGTGGCGGCGCACCGACTGCGGCTAGGGTCGCGCCATGCGACTCGGAGTGTCCTCCTACAGCTACGCCCGCTCGCTCCAGCGCGGTGCACTGACGATCCTCGACGTCGTCGACCGGGTCGCGGACGCCGGTGGCGAGCACCTCGAGATCGCCGCGGGCGGGTTCGGCGACGACCTCCCCCGGCAGCCCGAGCTCGTCGACCGGTTGCGCGAGCACGCCGCCGCCCGCGGGATCGGGCTCGCGAACCACGTGATCGGTGCGGACTTCTCGGACCCGGCGACCGTCGACGCCGAGGTCGCCCGCGTCCACGATCACCTCGACGTCGCACACCGGCTCGGGATCACGCACCTCCGCCACGACGTCGTCCCCTGGGCCTGGCGGGACGCCGACCACGCGGAGTTCGAGCGGGTGCTCGCGCAGGTGGTGCCGGTCTGCCGCGCGGTCGCCGAGCACGCCGCGACGCTCGGCATCACGACGATGGTCGAGAACCACGGCTTCGCCTTCAACGACAGCGAGCGGATCCTGCGACTGGTGCACGAGGTCGACCACCCGGGCTTCCGCGCGCTGCTCGACGTCGGCAACTTCGTCTGCCTCGACGACGACCCGCTGCGCGCGGTCCAGCGGGTGCTGCCGGTCGCAGCGGTCGTGCACCTCAAGGACTTCCTGGTGCGCGAGACCCCGCCGGCGGCGGACGGGTGGCTCACCACGCTGGCCGGTCGCGCCGTCCTCGGCACGGTGGTCGGGCACGGCGACCTGCCGCTCGGCCGGATCGTCGAGCGGATCGTCGCCAGCGGGTTCGACGGGCCGGTGTCGATCGAGTTCGAGGGACTCGAGGACGACGTCGACGCGGTCGAGCGCGGACTCACGAACGCACGCCGCCTGTGGGCGGCGGCCGGTGGCTCCTGACGCGACCGCCCGGCGGTCGGGCCGCACCCGCTGACGGACTGGAGGCGCGGCGCCGGCCGGCACCGCGCCTCCAGGCCGTCAGCGGGTCGGGTCAGACGGACCGCACCCGCACCGTCTCGCCGGTCGCGGCCGACTCCTGCGCTGCCAGCACGATCGCCAGGGTGCGCAGTCCCACGGCCGCGTCGGGCTGGGGCTGCTCGCCGGAGCGCACCGCGGCGACGAACGTGTCGAGCATCGCGGCGTCGAAGTCCGGCCCGTAGGGCAGGACGACCGACCGGCCGCTCGCGGCGTCGAGCCCGCGGACGCTGGGCCGGAAGAAGTCGACGTCCACCGATCCCTCGGTCCCGACGACGGTGAGGGCCAGCCCACCCCACGCCGGCGAGGTGTCCGGACGGCTCCACGAGCAGTCGATCGCCGCGATCGTGCCGTCGGCGTAGGTGATGGTGACCAGACCGGCGGTCTCGGCCTGCGCGCGCGACGCGTGCAGCACCCGGTTCGTGACCGCCGTGACGGTCTCGGCCGGCGTGCCGTCCAGGAGCTCGTCGAGCAGGTCCGCGATGTGCACGACGTGGTCGACGATCGCGCCGCCGCCGGACAGTCCGGGTTCCGTGAACCACGAGCGGGTCAGCGGCAGCATGCCGTTGTTGGCACCGCGGACCGAGAACACCTCGCCGAGGCGGCCGGACCGCTTCGTCGCGGCGAGCCGGGCGAAGGTGCTCGCGAAGCGGACCGGGAAGGCGACCATGAGCAGCACGCCGGCGGCCTCGGCGGCGGCGCGCATCGCGAGCCCGTCCTCCCAGGTCGTGGCGAGCGGCTTCTCGCACAGCACGTGGGCCCCGGCGGCGGCGGCCTGTTCGACCAGGGCACGGTGCCGGGCGTTCTCGCTCGTGACCACCACGGCGTCGACCCCGCTCGCCAGCAGCTCCTCGACGGTGTCGACGTACGCGACCCCGAGGGCATCCGCGAGTGCACGACCGCGCAGGTCGACCAGGTCGGTGCCCGTCGAGGTGCCGTCCGGGTCGGTGCCGACGACCTCGACGTCGGGCATCGCCTGCAGCGCGGACAGGTAGGACAGGGCGTGCGTGTGCGCGAAGGACAGCACGCCGATGCGCAGGGCGGTCACGCCGTCGCCCCCTCGTGCGTCCCGGCCGCCGGGGCGGGCTCGAGGTCGACGGGCTGCCCCGTCGCGACCGACCGCAGCGCGGCGTTGACGATGCGGACCGCGGTGGCGCCGTCCTCGGCGGACACGCGGGGCACCACGCCGCCACGGAAGGCCCCGAGGTACTCGCGGATCTCGAGGAAGTACGGGTCCTCGGCGGGGTCGAGCTCGGGCAGGTCGCCGCCGACCCCGGCTTCGTCGAGGAGCTCCGCCGTGTAGTTCCGCTCGGCGCGGGAGTCGTGCGACAGGGACCCGAGGGTGCCGGTGGCGGAGAACTCGGTGACGAACGGCAGGTGCGCCGGCCCCCAGATGCCCGCGACGTGGCTGATCGCCCCGGACGCGTGGGTGAGCAGCACGTGCGCCGCCTCGACCGGGTGGTCGACGGTGCCCTTGCGGACGTGCACCGCGCTGACCCGGACGACGTCGCCGGCGATCCACCGTGCGATGTCCAGGTCGTGGATCATCTGGTCCATGATGATGCCGCCCGAGAGCTCGGGGTCGGCGAACCAGGCGGAGCGGGTCGGGAACGCACCCGAGCGGACGAACCGCAGGACGGCCAGTTCGCCGAGCTGCCCGGCCTCGACCGCGGCCTTGAGACGGACGTACTCGGGGAAGTAGCGGACCACGTGTGCCGGGTAGAGCTGGCGACCGGCCTCGTGCGCGAGCCGGACCAGGTCGTCGGCGTCCGCGTCGGTGCGGGCGAGCGGCTTCTCGCTGATGACGTCCTTGCCGGCGGCGAGCGCCGCGCGCACGACCTCGGCGTGGGCGTACGTGGGGACGACGACGTCCACCACGTCGACGCGGGCGAGGAGTTCGTCGAGCGAGTCGACCACCTCGCCGCCGTGTGCTGCGACGAGGTCCTCGGCGCCGACCTCGGAGAAGACGACGACGTCCCCGATCCGGAGCAGGTTCGGCAGGTGCGCGTGGGCGATCACCCCCGCGCCGACGAGGCCGATCCGGAGTCGCTGAGCGGTCATGGGGTCCTCCTGGTTCGTGGTGGTGCGGTGTCCGTGGTGGGTTCGGCGCCGTGGGCAGCGGTGGTGGCGGCAGGCGGCGCAGGGGCCGACTGCGCTGCGGTCGACTGCGCTGCGGTCGACTGCGCTGCGGTCGACTGCGCAGCGGTGCGGGCGAGCAGGGCTGCTCCCGCCAGGCCGGCACCGGCGCCCGCGAGGGACTGCTCGATGCGGGGCGCGGGACGCCAGCCGAGCTGCGCGTCCACCGCGGTGCGCAGCGGGGCGAGCAGGCGTTCCCCGGACTCGCCGAGTCCGCCGCCGACGACGACCACCGCCGGGTCGAGCACGGCGGACAGGATCGCGATCCCGGCGGCGAGCGCGTCGACCGCGTCGGCCCAGACCGCGGCGGCCTCGGGGTCGGTGTCCACGGCGGCGACGATCTCCTCGGTCGCGCCGTCGATCGTGCCGCCGGCCGCGCGGTAGCGCCGTCGGATGTTCCGTGCGGAGGCGTACACCTCGACGCACCCGCGCTGCCCGCACGTGCAGGGCTCGCCGCCCGGTCGGACGCACACGTGTCCGACCTCGCCGGCACCTCCGGCTGCCCCGACCACCAGGCGCCCGTCGACGACCAGGCTCGCGGAGACGCCGGTCCCGATCGGGATGAAGACCAGCTCGGCGACGTCCCGGCCCGCCGCGGTGCGTGCTGCGATCTCGGCCGTCGCGGCAGCGCGGGCGTCGTGCGCGACGGCGACGGGGACGCCGTACCGGTCGCGCAGGAGTCCGGCGAGGGGCAGGTCGTGCCAGTCGAGGTTGACCGCGACGACCACCGTCCCGGTCTCGGCGTCGACGACCCCGGGCGTGCAGAGACCGATGGCGGCGAGCGGGTGCCCGGCGGCGGCGGCTGCTGCGGCGAGTCGGTCGACGACGGCGGTGACGGCGGCGAGCGCCGGACCGCCCACGGCGGCGTCCGTGGCCGCCGCGTGCGCGTCGGTCGCCGCGTGCGCGTCGGTCGCCGCGACCGGCGCCAGGGTGGGGACGACCGCGCGGTCGAGGACGACGTCACCGACCCGGACCATCCCCTTGACGGTGGTGCCGCCGACGTCGACGGCGACGACCGCGCCCGATGCCTCCCGGCCGCCGTGCGAGCCCGTGCCCGCGGCGCTCATGCCGTCCGCTCCGTCGCCGCGCGGGCGAGTTCGTCGACGCGTGCCGGTGCGAGCACCTCGTCGATCGCGAGCACCGTCGCCCCGCGGATGCCGGCGTCGCGCGGGGACGAGCTCGCCCGGACGTCGAGGGCGTCCGCGACCATCGGCAGGCACGACCGGTAGAGCTCCCCGCGGATCGTCGCGACCAGGACGGACGACGCCGACATCGCCCCCGCCAGCACGACCTCGCACGGGTTGCAGAAGTTCACGATGCCGGAGAGCACGCGGCCGATGTGCTCCCCCGCCCGGCGGAGCTCGTCGAGGACGACCGCGTCGCCCTGCGCCGCGAGCGCGAGCACGTCGCTCGTCCCGCCGACCTGCCGTCCGCCCGCGCGCAGCCGCGCCACGATCGCTCCCCCGGACGCCACCGACTCGAGGCAGTCCGGCACGCCGCAGGTGCAGCCGATCGCGGCCTGGCCGTCGACCGGGGTGTGGCTGATCTCGCCGGCGGCACCGCTCACCCCGCGGTGCAGGCGCCCGTCGAGCAGCACCCCCGAGCCGATGCGGGTGCCGAGCTTCACCGCGACGAGCGTGCCCGTGCGGTCGGGGCCCGGACGCTCGGCCAGGGCGATGAGGTTCGCGTCGTTCTCCACGAGGACGGGGGCGTCGGTGTGCTCGGCGAAGAGCTCGGGCAGCACGGCACCGTGCCACGACGGCTCGAACGACGGGGTCGCGATGCTGCCGCCCGGGTACGACACGGGCGCGGGGACGCTGATCGCGGCCCCGCGGAAGCGGGTCGTGTCGAGGCCGGCGTCGCGGGCGAGCTCGACGAACCGGTCCCACAGCGCGGCGACCGACGCCCGCGGTCCGGCGGCGACGGGCACCGTCGCGGCGCCGTGCTCGAGGGCGTCGGTGTCGGCGACGATCCGGCCGGCCAGGTCGGTGAGCACGATGCGCACGTGGTGGGCGCCGAGGTCGGCCGCGGCGACGAAGCCGGCGTCCGCCACGAGTTCGAGCCGCCGGGCACGCCGGCCGCCGCGGGACCCCTCGGCGCCGCTCTCGCGCACGAGCCCGAGCGCGGTCAGTGCGTCGACCCGGGCCGAGGCCGTGGACGGTGCGAGTCCGGTGCTCCTGGCGATGCTCGAGCGCGAGGTCGTGTCCGAGACGCGGATCAGTCGGAGGACGTCCCCGACGGACCCGGGGTTCCGGTCCATGTCCTGGAAGTGCTGCTCGTGCATGCCGACACTGTAGCGACGAAACGGTCGATTATCGAACGAAGTCGTTGCAGATTCGACTGTTTACTTTTGGTGATCGAACGGTAATCTGCTCGAAACAGCCGATTCCTAGCGTTCAACGACGAGCCAAGAGGAGGTCCGCATGACGAGTGCGGTTGAGAACCCGGCCCGGGTGCGTGTCCCCGGTCGACGGTCGTCCACTGCGGACGCGAGCCGGATGGAACGACGCGAGGGCCGAGCGGGCTACGTGCTCATCGCCCCGACGACGGTGCTGCTGGCGCTGTTCTACCTGTACCCACTGGCGCAGACCGTCTTCTACTCGTTCACCGACTGGAACCCCGCGTCCGGCGAGACGAACGGCTTCGTCGGCCTGTCGAACTTCACCGGGCTGTTCCAGGACGGCGAGTTCGTCCGGGCGGCCGGCAACACGGCGCTGTACGTGGTGGTCGTGGTGCCGATCACGATGGCCCTCGGGCTGTTCTTCGCGGCACTGCTGGCGCAGCCGTTCCGCGGTCGCGGCGTCTACCGGGCACTGCTGTTCGTGCCGTACATCGCCCCGATCGTCGGCAGCGCACTGATCTTCAGCTTCATCCTGTCGCCGCTCGGCGGTCTGGTGAACGGCGTGGTCACCGCGCTCGGTGCTCCCCCGATCGGCTTCCTGACGTCCGAGCCGTGGGCCCTGGTCTCGGTGATCGTGTTCTCGATCTGGCAGGGCGTCGGGTACACGATGATCATCTACTCGGCCGCGCTCACGAACATCCCGGCGTCCTACATGGAGGCCGCGACGCTCGACGGCGCCGGGCCGATCCGCCGCTTCTTCCGGATCTCGCTCCCCCTGGTCGCCCCGACCACGGGCTTCCTCGCGATCACCGGCGTGATCGGCGCGCTGCAGGTCTTCACGCAGGTCTACGTCCTGACCCAGGGCGGCCCGATCAACTCGAGCGAGACGATCCTCTACTACATCTACAACCAGGGCTTCGTGTTCTTCCACGGTGGCTCGGCCAGCGCTGCCGCCGTGCTCCTGCTCATCGTCGGCATCCTCGTCGCGGTCGTCCAGCTGCGGGTCATCAACCGCCGCGATCCCGTCGAGCTGAACTAGGACCGCCACCGTGACCCAGATCGCCTCCCGCACCCTCCCGGCGGACGCACACCGCGCCTCCCGTCCGCACCGCAGCCGCCCGTTCGGCGTGCTGTTCCGCAAGCACTCACCCGCCGTCCTGCGGCACGTCATCCTGCTCGTCGCGGTCGTGCTGTTCTTCGGCCCGTTCCTCTGGATGCTGCTGACGAGCTTCAAGTCCTCGGAGGAGGCGCTCGCCTTCCCGCCGACCTTCCTGCCGCGGCAGTGGGAGCTGTCGAACTACACCGACATCTTCACCGTCGCCCCCTTCGGGCTGTACTTCTTCAACTCGACGGTCGTGGCGATCGCGACCACCCTCGGGCAGATCGTGACGAGCCTGGCTGCGGGCTTCGCGTTCTCGCGCCTGAAGTTCCCCGGCAAGAACATCGTGTTCGTCGTCCTGCTCGCCGCGCTCCTCGTGCCGTTCGAGGTCGTGTTCACGCCCCTCATCACCCTGCTGTCCTCGCTGCACTGGCTGAACAGCTACCAGGGCCTCATCGTCCCGAACATCCCGTCGATCCTCGGCACCTTCCTCTTCCGGCAGTTCTTCACGTCGTTCCCGAGCGAGATCGAGGACGCCAGCCGGGTGGACGGTGCCGGGGTGTGGCGGCGGATGTGGTCCGTCGTGACGCCGATGGCGACCCCGATGATCGGGTCCTTCGCGGTCCTGTCGTTCGTCTACAACTGGAACAACTTCTTCTTCCAGTTCCTCGTGGCGTCGCGGACCGAGTTCTTCACCGTCTCCGTCGGCCTCACGCAGCTGCAGTCCGCGAACGCGAGCCAGAGCTTCAACCTGCTGATGGCCGGCTCGACGCTGGCGATCCTGCCGGTCTTCATCGTCTTCATCATCTTCCAGAAGCAGATCGTGTCGGCCATGGCCGGCGGACTCCGCTGATCCCGCACCGCCCCTCGCTCCACTCCTCCTCATCACCCTCCGCTCCACGCGGAGGCACCCTTCGCTCCACCCGAAGTCCGAGAAAGGACGACTCATGCGCAAGCGACTGCTCGGCGCCACGGCCCTCGCCGTGGGTGCCGCACTGGCCCTGTCCGGGTGTTCCGGCGGCTCCGTCACCGGCAACTCCGGCGGCAGCGGCGGCAAGACCACGATCACGGTCTGGCACAACTACACGGGGCCGCAGGCCACCGAGGTGAAGAAGCTCATCGACGAGTACAACTCCTCGCAGGACGAGATCGACGTCCAGCCCCAGTACGCGGCCTCGTCCGACCAGTTCGACGCGAAGCTCATCAACGCGCTGAAGAACGACACCGGTCCCGACATGGTGCTCGGCGACAGCACCCCGCAGCAGACCGGCGAGGTGATCCAGACCGGCAAGGTCCTGCCGCTCGAGGACCACCTGTCGAGCGGTGACGTCACGAAGGACAGCTTCACCGAGGGCATGCTCTCGACCGGCGAGTTCGACGGCAAGCAGTACACGCTGCCGACCGACATCGGCGACTACGCCGTCGTCTACAACAAGGAGATGTTCAAGGCCGCGGGCATCACCGACACCCCGACGACGTGGTCGGAGTTCCAGGACGACGCGAAGAAGCTCACCAAGGGCACGACCCAGTACGGCGCCTACCTGCCGATCGGCACCGGTGAGTGGCCGGTCTTCACGTGGCAGTCGATGCTCTGGGGTGCCGGCGGCGACTTCCTCAACGAGGACAACACCAAGGTCGAGTTCAACAGCGACGCGGGCGTGAAGGCCCTCACCGCGTGGACGGACATGCTGCAGGACGGCTCGGCCTACCCGCAGTCGCTCCTGACCACCTCGACGAACGGCGCCGTCCCCGCGCTCACGTCGAAGAAGGCCGCGATGGCGATCACCGGCGCGTACGACCTGTCGACCATCGACAGCACGCTCGGCAAGGAGAACGTCGGTGTCTTCCCGCTCCCGGGCATCGACGAGCCGGCGATGAACCTCGGCACGAACAACTCGTACATCATCGAGACGACGACCGCGAAGCAGGACGCCTCGTGGAAGTTCCTGCAGTGGTGGCTCAGCCCGGACACCCAGGCGAAGTGGGACATCGCGACCGGCCTGCTCCCCGCGAACCAGGCCACGGCGGACAACGCGACGTGGAAGCAGTACCTGGACGAGAACCCGCGCCTCAAGGCCTTCGCCGACGAGCTCGAGTACGCCAAGGCCCGTCCGTCGATCACCGCGTACGGCGAGGTGAGCGCGGCGCTGTCGACGCAGCTGCAGTCCGCGATGCTGCTGAAGACCAGCCCGAAGGAGGCCCTCGACGCGGCGGCGGAGAAGGCACAGGCGGCGCTGGACGACGCCGCGAAGTAGGCCCGCTCCGCAGGACGGCCCCGCTCCCCACCGGGAGCGGGGCCGTCCTGCATCCTGGCCTGGTGACAACGGGTCACTCGCGATGTACCGTGACTCCACACACGCGATACATCGCGAGTTCGAGGAGGCAACATGGCCCAGGAGAAGTGGCTCGTCGAGGAGCCCAAGGTGATCGACACCGGCATCGTCCGCGCCCTGCGCGTCGGGCTCGCCGGTGGGCAGGTCGACGTCGTGGCCCACGACGAACCGACCGCCCGGGTGGAGGTGCACGGCGTGTCCGGCAAGCCGCTCAAGATCGAGCTGGACGGCGACACGCTCACCATCGACCACCCGCAGGTCCGGTGGGACGACCCGCTCGGCTTCCTCAGGTCGTTCCGCGGTCGCGCCACCGCCGACGTCAGCGTGCTGGTCCCCCGCGACGCACGGGTCACGGTCGGCGTCGTCTCCGCGGGGGCGCTGCTCTCCGGCACGAACCGCGGCGCCTCGGTGAACACCGTCTCGGGCGACGTCGTCGTCGACGGGCTCGCGGGCGACCTCGCCGTGCACGCCGTCTCCGGGGCGACCACGGTCCGCGACCTCGACGGCGCACTGACGGTCCGCACCGTGTCGGGCGACGTCGTGGCGACGGGCGCGATCCCGCGCCTCACGGCCGACGGGGTGAACGCCGACGTGGTGCTCGACCTGCAGGGCACCCCGGACGCCGCACGCATCAACACCGTGTCCGGTTCGGTGAGCGTCCGGCTCGAGGACGGCGTCCCCTACCGCTGCACCGTCAGCACCGCGTCCGGCAAGCTGCAGTTCGACGACTCCGAGATCCGCGGCGTCCGCGGCTCGTACGTCAAGCAGGGCGGCGAGCTGAGCGGGCAGTGGCTCGACCTCAAGGTCAACTCGGTCTCGGGTGACGTCGCGGTCCTGCACGCCCCGCCCGCCCCGGCCGCTCCGACGGACGCCCCGACCGGCGCGGAGGCGTCCGAATGAGCCCCGTCTTCGCGCACGGTCACCTGCGCCTGTCACTGCTCGCCATGCTCGCCGACCGCCCCATGCACGGCTACGAGCTCATCCAGGCCCTCGGCGAGCGCTTCGGCGGCGCGTACGTCCCGAGCGCCGGCACCGTGTACCCGCGGCTCGCCAAGCTCGAGTCCGAGGGGCTCGTCACCAAGACCGTCGACGGCCGCAAGACCGTGTACGCGATCACCGACGCCGGGCGTGCCGAGCTCGACGCCCGCGCCGAGGAGCTCGCCGCGGTCGAGTCCGGCGTCGCCGACTCGGTGCGGTCCCTGGCCGACGGCGTCCGCGCCTCGGTCGGCGAGGCCATGCGCTCGCTCCGAGCGGACCTCGCCGCGAGCGCCCAGGCTCCGCGCGGTCAGACCGCCGACGAGCCCGTCGACGTCCCGACGGAGGGCGCCCGCGCCCTCCGCGAGGTCGAGATGGCGATCGCCGCGTTCCGGCAGCAGGTCCGGGCGGACCTGCGTCGCCGCGCGACGCGCGGGACGCTCACCGAGGACACGGTGACGCGCCTGCGGGACGGCCTGGAGGCCCTGCGCCGTTCCGTCTGACGGCCGCCGGCGGACGGGTGGTGGCGAGCCGCGCCTCCCGTCCGCTGCCCGTCGGCGTGCGTCCGGCGCACGGCCGTCATCGCCTGTCCGTTCCCACAGTGTTGACTCGGGCGCGCAACTGAGTAGGTTTGCCGCTCGTGACGAACGAGATCCGGTCGCTCAAGGCGCGACTGATCGGCGATCCCCTGCCCTCCGAGAAGCTCGAGGGACAGCTCCTCCCGAAGCACCTGGCGCTGCCGATCTTCGCGAGCGACCCGCTGTCGAGCGTGGCGTACGCCCCGCAGGAGCTCCTCATGATCCTGCTGCTCGGTGGGATGGCGTTCCTGACCTTCGCCCCGTGGGTCGCGGCCGTGGTGGTGCTGCTGCTCGTCGTGGTGGTCGCGTCCTACCGGCAGCTCGTCAAGGCCTACCCGTCCGGCGGTGGCGACTACGAGGTCGCCCACCGGAACCTCGGCGAGAAGGCCGGCCTCGTCGTGGCGAGCGCGCTGCTCGTCGACTACGTCATGACGGTCGCCGTGTCGGTGGCCTCGGGCGTGGACAACATCATCTCGGCCCTGCCGGGACTCGACCCGTTCCGTGTCGAGCTCGCGGTCGCCTTCGTCGTGCTGCTCGCCGGGGTGAACCTGCGCGGCGTCCGCGAGTCGAGCAAGGCGTTCGCGGTGCCGACCTACCTGTTCGTCGGCTCGGTGTTCGTCATGGTCGTCACCGGCCTGGTCCGCACCGCCCTCGGCAACGCCCCCGTCGCCGAGTCCGCCGCGTACACGATCGACAACGTCGAGCACACGACGCAGGCGGCCTTCGTGCTGCTGCTCCTGCGCGCGTTCGCGTCCGGCTGCTCGGCCCTGACCGGTGTCGAGGCGATCGCGAACGGCGTGCAGGCCTTCCGTCGCCCGAAGATCCGCAACGCCCAGACGACGCTGGTGCTCATGGGCTCGATCGCGATCGTGCTGTTCGTCGGGCTCATCACGCTCGCGCTCGTCTCGCACGTGCACTACGCCGAGCGCGCGTGCGACCTGCAGGGCTTCACCGCGTGCGCGACCACACCGCAGCGCTCGCTCATCGCGCAGATCGCCGCCGCGACCTTCGGGGGCGGCAGCGTGCTGTTCTTCGTCGTCCAGGCGACGACGGCCGCGGTCCTGCTCCTCGCCGCGAACACGGCCTTCAACGGCTTCCCGCTGCTCGGCTCGATCCTGGCGCGGGACTCCTACGCGCCGAAGGCCCTGTCGACCCGCGGCGACCGCCTCATCTACTCGAACGGCGTCATCGTGCTCGCGCTCGTCGCGGTCGCGCTGCTCGTGGTCTACCGCGCGAACGTCACGAGCCTCATCCAGCTGTACATCATCGGCGTCTTCGTGTCGTTCACGCTCGGCCAGACCGGCATGGTCCGGCACTGGCTGCGCCTGCTGCGCTCGGACCGCGACGGCAGCGCGGACGAGCCCGTCGACCGCGGACAGGTGTGGCGCTCGCTGACGATCAACGCGATCGGCGCGACCTCCACCTTCGTCGTGCTCGTCGTCGTCACCATCACGAAGTTCACGCACGGCGCCTGGCTCGTGTTCGTGATCATGCCCGTGCTGTTCGTCCTCATGCTCGGCGTGAACCGGTACTACCGCGACGTCTCGCACGAGGTCGAGGCGGACGTCGACACGCAGTTCGGCGCGACCGGCGACCACGCGATCGTCCTCGTCAACACACTCCAGAAGCCGGTGCTCAAGGCGATCGACTACGCCATCGCGGCACAGCACGCCGGACTCGAGGCGGTGCACGTCGCGATCGACGACGCCGAGGCCCGCCGGCTGCAGGAGCAGTGGGTCGAGCACGGGATCGAGGTCCCGCTCACCGTCGTGCCGAGTCCCTACCGCGACATCTCGATGCCGCTCATCCGGTACATCAAGGCGCACCGGGCCGAGCACGGGTCCGAGGTCGTCACCGTCTACACGCCGGTCTTCGTCGTCGGGCACTGGTGGGAGACCCTGCTGCACAACCACCGCGGGCGCCGGATCCGCAAGAAGCTCCTGCTGGTGCACGGGGTGACCGTGGCCCTGGTGCCGTGGCTGCTCGACTCGTCGGAACTGCTCTACGGGCGACGCTCCCGTCCGCTGCCGGGGCAGGAACGCCGCGGTGAGCCGGTCCGGCCGGCACTCCGCCGCTCGCCGCAGGGCGTGTCCCACCACGACGCGCAGGAGGACCGTCTGCTCCGGTCCGTCCAGCGGAACAGCCTGCAGCCGGTGGGGTCGCCGGTGCAGCGCGACGGCCTGCAGCCGCGGCGGGCGTCGCGTCCCGCCGGTCCCGCGGAGGGCGTCGACCCGACCCAGTGCACGGGCGAGGTGCACCTCCTCGTCGCCACACCTGCACGCCGTGACGGCGGCCGGTCGTAGCATCGTCGGCGACATGACGATCTCCGACCTGCGCACCTTTGCGACCTTCGACGGCCACGGCGGCAAGGTGTCGAAGCGCGTCGAGGTGCTCGACCACGAACCACCGGTGGCCGGGCCGTACGCCGGACTCGTCGCCGTGCGCGGTGAGCACCCGCTCGGAGCCCTCGACGAACGCCCCGCCGACGACCGCGCCGACCTCGCCCGCGGGGTCGCCAGCATCGGCTGGGTCGACCCGGCCACGCTCCGCGACTGGTACCGACCGGACCGCGTCGTGGTCACGCGGCTCGAGGCACGCCGCTCCGGGCTCGAGCCGGGGCTCTACGCCGACTCGCGTGGCCGCGGTCGCGTGCGGATCGACGGCCTGGAGGGACTGCTCGCCCCCGACGGTCGGCCCGCCTTCCGTGCACTGGCCGGTCCGGTCGACGCCCCGGTGGTCGACGTCCCCCTGCCCACCGACCAGGCGGTGCGCCTGGTCGCCGTGCGCGCCGTCGAGGGTGGTCTCGAGGTCGTGACCACCCCGGTCTCGCCGTTCCTCTCCCCCGGTCGGTACGCCGCGTACGACGCCGACGTGGTCGGGCTGCCGCCCCGGGCGTCCACCGGGCAGGTGTCCGTGCGGGCGGCGGTGCTCATCGACGGGTCGTTGCACGAGGTCGTCCGGATCGACGAGCGGGCGGCGACGATCTGGATCGAGCAGGGCGGCGACGAGGTGCCGATCGCGACGAGCGGCGTCGGACCGGACCTGGTGCGCTACACGGCGACGCCGGTCTGAGCGCCGCCGTCCGCCTGGTCGGGAGCCCGGTCCGCGTGCCGGCGCACGTCCCCTGGGGGACGCCCTCGCTGCGTGTCGTGTCCGGCGTCGCGCGTAGGTTCAGCGCCATGACCGACGCAGCAGACCAGACCCCCGACGAGTCGCACCAGGGCGAGACCCTGGGCGGCGAGCGTCCCGACCCCTCGACGACCGCGAGCAAGGACCCGGAGCAGTGGGTGACCGGCGACGAGCCCATGACCGGCCCGCAGCGCAGCTACCTCGACACCCTCGCCCGCGAGGCCGGCGAGGAGCTCCCCGCGGACCTCAGCAAGGCCGAGGCGTCCGAGCACATCGACCGCCTGCAGCAGCAGACCGGGCGCGGCGCGGACTCCTGACGCGACACCCTGTCGCCCGACGCCGGTCCCCGCTGTGGTGGACCGGCGTCGGTCGTTCCTGAGCGTCGGTCCCCGATTCGGCGGACCGACGTCTGGGTGACCCCTGGCCGAGTGCGGGCAATCCCCCGAGGGCCTCGGGTCGATGACACGTCACCGCATAGCGTCGTCGCCATGCGAACGACATCGACCTCCATCGGCCTGACCGCGATCCGCATCGTCCTCGGCGTGGTGTTCACCGCGCACGGCGCCCAGAAGTTCGCGCAGGGGATCCCCGGCGTCGCGCAGGGCTTCTCGGGCATGGGCGTCCCGCTCGCCGAGGTCGCGGCACCCCTCGTCGCCGGCCTCGAGCTCGTCGGCGGGATCCTGCTCGTGGTCGGCGTCGCGACTCGGGTCGTCGGACTGCTGCTCGCGGTCGACATGGTCGTCGCGGGCCTGCTCGCCCACGCGACCGCGGGGTTCTTCGCCCAGGACGGCGGCTTCGAGTACGTGCTCGTGCTCGCCGTCGCCTCGCTCGCGATCGCCCTGACCGGGCCCGGGCGGTTCTCGCTCGACGCCCTCGTCCTGCGCTCGGCACGGCGGAAGCGGGGCGTGCCGGAGCCGCTCGCGGCGTGAGCCCTGGTCACCTCTGCGACCGGCCGACGGGGGACGCCGATGGGCAGGTGGGGAACGGGGTACATGGTAGAGTGATCGGCAGATTTCAAACCACGAACCGTTCGGTTCCCCGGGTGGCAACCATGCACCCGCCAGGACCGGACCAGAGCCGATCACGAGGGGGTCACGCATGGGGCGCGGCCGTCAGAAGGCAAAGCACACCAAGGTCGCCCGGGAGCTGAAGTACTTCAGTCCGGACACGAACTACGGTGCGCTCGAGCGAGAGCTCTCCGCCGGGCAACACTCGGACGAGAACTCCTACGTCGACCGCTGGGCTGACCAGTACGGTGAGGAACCGGGCGACGACGAGGACGAGTTCGAGCCCCAGCAGGACCAGGACAAGTCCGCCTGACCCGGACCGTCGACGCCGCGCACCCTCCGGGGTCGCGCGGCGTCGTCGTGTGCGCGGGCTCCGGCGGTCGGCGGGCCCGTCCAGCTCGCCGGGCTCGAGCCCTGGTCGCACGACTTGCCGCTCACCTCCGACATGAGCGGCAGTTCGCGCGACCCGAACGATCGCACGCGGCAGGTCGTGCGACCAGGACGGCCGCGCCGGCACCGGTGGAACATCGCCGACGCCGGCCCGAACGGGTCGACCTCGCCGCGCCACCGCACGCGGCGGCGAGCTTCGGTCGCACGACTTGCCGCTCACCTTCGACATGAGCGGCAGTTCGCGCGACCGGAACGATCGCACGCGGCATGTCGTGCGACCAGGACGGCCGCGCAGGCACCGGTGGAACATCGCCGACGCCGTCAGCTCGGCGCAGACGGTGACGCCGCGCGACCGCACGACGCCGTCAGCTCGGCGCGACCGCACGACGCCGCGCGGCCGACGAGGTCGGGGCGGTGCGCCTCAGCCCGCGTAGGAACCGACGAGCCGGACCGCTCCCCCGTCGACGCCCTTGGCGCCCTGCTCGAACCCGTCCAGGTCCCGCGCCGAGGTCGACACCGTGCCGACCGTCCACGCGGGCAGCCCCGCGGCCCGCAGGTCGTCGAGCACCGCCGATGCCGAGGACGCCGCGACGACCGCGAACATCCCGATGCCGAGGTTCCAGGTGCCCTCGGTGTCCTCCACCGGTGTCCCCGCCATGTCCGCGAGCACCCGGAACACCGTCGGGGGCGTCCACGTCGAGCGCTCGACCTCGACCCAGGTGCCGACGGGCAGCACCCGCGCCAGGTTCGCGGCGATGCCACCACCGGTGACGTGGGACAGCGAGTGGACGACGCCGGGTCGGGCGTCGAGCAGGTCGAGCAGCGGCGCGGTGTACAGCCGGGTGGGCTCGAGCAGGGCCTCGCCCACCGAGACCCCCGCGCCGAACTCCGGCAGCTGGTCGGTGTAGCCGATGCCCTTGCCGGACAGGACGTGCCGGACGAGCGAGTACCCGTTCGAGTGCAGCCCGGAGGACTCGATCGCCACGACGACGTCGCCGTCCTCGACGAGGTGCGCGCCGAGCTGGCGTCCGGCCTCGACGACGCCGGTCGCGGCACCCGCCACGTCGTAGTCGTCCGGCCCGAGCAGCCCCGGGTGCTCCGCCGTCTCGCCGCCGACCAGGGCGGTCCCGGTCGCCGAGCAGCCGCGGGCGATGCCGGCGACGATGTCGGCGATGCGGTTCGGCACGACCCGGCCGCAGGCGATGTAGTCCGTCATGAAGAGCGGCTTCGCGCCGACCACGACGATGTCGTCGACGACCATGCCGACGAGGTCCTGGCCGATCGTGTCGTGCTTGTCGATCGCCTGCGCGATGGCGACCTTGGTGCCGACGCCGTCGGTCGAGGTCGCGAGCAGCGGACGCTCGTAGTCCTTGAGGAACGAGACGTCGTAGAGCCCGGCGAACCCGCCGACACCACCGAGCACCGATGGGTTGTGGGTCGCCGAGACGGCGGACTTCATGAGTTCGACGGCCAGGTCACCGGCGGCGGTGTCGACACCGGCGGCAGCGTACGGGTTCGGCATGCGTGGTCCTCCGCGGAGCATGGCAGACTTGTTCGGTACCACCCGATCCTACGGTCTGGAGCACTCCGCGAATGTGCGGCATCGTCGGCCTCGTTGCGCAGGGGCCCGTCAACCAATCCATCTACGACGCCCTGCTGCTCCTGCAGCACCGGGGCCAGGACTCGACCGGCATCGCCACGGTCGAGGGTCGCGTCCACCACATGCACAAGACGCGTGGGCACGTCCGTGAAGCATTCCGCACCCGCGACATGCGTGCCCTGCTCGGCACGATGGGGCTCGGACACGTCCGGTACGCCACGAAGGGCGTCGCCAGCAACGAGGAAGAGGCCCAGCCGTTCTACGTGAACGCGCCCTACGGCATCGTGCTCGTGCACAACGGCAATCTGACGAACACCCGCGAGCTCACCCGCGAGCTGTTCGACATCGACCGCCGTCACCTCAACACGACGAGCGACACCGAGCTGTTGGTCAACGTCCTGGCGCACGAGCTCCAGGGCCAGGTCCGCGGCAGCGAGCTCGACGCCGGTCAGGTGTTCGACGCGGTCGAGCGCGTGCACGAGCGCGTCGAGGGCTCCTACGCCACGATCGCCACGATCGCCGGACACGGCCTGCTGGCGTTCCGCGACCCGTACGGCATCCGACCGCTGATCCTCGGCCACAAGTTCGACGAGGCCGGGCAGCCGGAGTGGGTCGTCGCGAGCGAGTCCCTCGTGCTCGAGTCCGGCGGCTACGAGGTCGTCCGCGACATCGCTCCGGGCGAGGCCGTGTTCATCGAGATGAACGGCCAGATGCACGCCCGCCAGTGCGCGAAGGACCCGCGCCTGGTGCCGTGCTCGTTCGAGTACGTCTACCTCGCGCGTCCCGACTCCGTCATGAACGGCATCTCGGTGTACGACGCCCGCCTCCGTCTCGGCAACCGCCTGGCCGACACGATCGCGCAGTACGCCCCGACCGGGGACATCGACGTGGTCATGCCGATCCCGGACTCGTCCCGACCCGCGGCCATGCAGGTCGCGCAGAAGCTCGGCATCGACTACCGCGAGGGCTTCTTCAAGAACCGCTACGTCGGCCGCACGTTCATCATGCCCGGGCAGGCGGAGCGCAAGCGTTCGGTGCGCCAGAAGCTCAACGCGATGTCGTCCGAGTTCAAGGGCAAGAACATCCTGATCGTCGACGACTCGATCGTCCGCGGCACCACGAGCCGCGAGATCGTCGAGATGGCACGGGCCGCCGGTGCGAACGAGGTCACGTTCACGAGCGCCGCTCCCCCGGTCCGGTACCCGCACGTGTACGGCATCAACATGCCGACCCGCGCCGAGCTGATCGCGCACGACCGGAAGATCCCGGAGATCAACCGCGTGCTCGGCAGCGACCACCTCATCTACCAGGAGGTCGCGGACATGCGTGACGCGATCATCGAGGGCTCGGACGTCACCGACCTCGAGATGAGCTGCTTCACCGGTGAGTACGTCACCGGCACGGTGAGCCCGGAGTACCTGTCGTGGGTGGAGGCGAACCAGCTCAGCTGAGTCGCGTCGCCACGGCGACCACGGAACGGACGGGAGGCTCCCCACCAGCTGGTGGGGAGCCTCCCGTCCGTCGTGCGGTGCAGACCGTCAGCGGTCGGTGCGTCCCGCGGGTCCGCCCGCGTCACCGTGCTCCTCGACCTCGCCGTCGACGGTCTCCTCGGCCGGCTCGACCTCGACGCGCTCCGCCGTCAGGCGGGCGGCGCGGCGGGCGAACACGCGGTCGAGGACGATCGCCACGACGGCCCCGACGAAGGCGCCGATCGTGACACCCCAGAGCGAGAAGTAGCCGACCAGCGTGCCGAAGTCGGCGTCCTGCTGGTCGCCGCGGTCGATGTCCATGGTGAGCGTCACGACCAGCAGGGTCGCGAGGAAGCCGAGCACCGCGCCGCCGACGATGAACACGCCGAACTTGGGCGCGCGGCGGATGGTGACCTCGTCCGCCGAGCTGACGGCGCTCGGAGCCGGCGTCGCGGCCGGCGCTGCCGGGCGGTCTTCGGGTCGGTCGGTGTCGCTCACCCGACCATTGTCCCCCACTGTGGGACGTCCGTCGGCCTGTTGCGCGTCGACCGATCCAGGGCATGATGTCCCTACCGGTCGGTATCCACGGAACGCAGTCCGTCGGACACCGACCACCCGGTCGAGGACGATGTCGGAGCCCGGGAACGGGATCCGTGAGCCGGGGGGAGCAGGCGGACGACCAGGAACGGGAGGTGACGGGGTGCGCGAACAGTCCGTCCGTGGGCGTCGCCGCCCCCGCACGCCCGGACGCGTCCCGTGGCCGATCGTGCAGCGTCGCGAGGAGGACCGCGCGGTCTCCGTCGTCGCCGAGCACCGCTGGAGCGTCGCGATCGTCGGCGCACCGGGGCTCGGCAAGACCTCCACCGCCGCCCGCGTCACCGACCGCGTCGCCCGCCGTGACCCCACCGGTCGCACGGTCGTCGTGCCGATCACCGCGGTCGAAGCCGGTCGCTCGATGCCGTTCGGCGCCGTGGCGGACCGCTTCGGTGAGCTGCCGGCGGCCCTGGCGGACCTGGTCGACGACGCCTCGGCCGCACGCCGACTGCGCGAGACCGACGACCTGGCCGACCGCGACGTCGTGCTGCGCGTCGACGACGCCGACCACCTCGACGCCATCTCGGCTCGGTACGTCGCCTGGCTCGTCCGCGACCAGGGTGCGCGGCTCGTGCTGACGTGCCGCGACTTCACCGCACTGTCGGAGCCGCTCCGCGCACTGTGGCAGGACGACCTGCTCGAGCGCATCGACCTCACCCCGCTCGACCTGCACGAGACCGGCGAGGTCGTCGCACAGGCACTCGGCGCGCAGCTCGAGACCGCCTCGACCGAGCGCGTGCACCGGGCGACCGCCGGCAACCCGCTGTACCTGCGCGAGGTCGTCCGCGCGGCACTGACGTCCGGGGCGCTCGACCAGACCGCGACGGGCTGGTACTGGCGCGGCCGGGTCACCGCGTCGAACAGCCTGGCGGACATGTACCGCACCGAGCTCGGCGCGCTGCCCGAGGACCTCCGTGACGTCGTCGACATCGTCGCGCTCGCCGACCCGATCCCGCTCGTCCGACTGCTCGGGATGGTGTCCGGCGGCGATGTCGACCGGGTCGTCGCGCTGGGCCTGGTCGCCGTCGACTCCGCCGAGGACGGCACGAGCATCGTCCGGTCGTCCCACCCGCTCGTGGGCGAGGTCGTCCGTGGCCTCGTGCCGGTCGCGCGGCGCACGGCACTGTTCGCGCGCGCCAACGCCTTCCGGACCGCCCGGCCGGAGGGAGCGCCGCCCGCCGCCCGGCTCCGCGCCGCGCTCTGGTCGCTCGAGTGCGGAGTGCTGCCGTCGGTCGGCCAGCTCATCGACGCCACCCAGGTCGCCGTCCGGCTGCAGGAGCACGAGAGCGCCGTCGCCCTGGCCTCGGCCGCACTGCGCACCGCGCTCACGGCCACCGAGCGGGTCACCGCCCTCTGCCTGCGGTCCATCGCGCACTCGTACAGCACGGGTCGTGAGGCCGGTCGCGCCGACGCGGAGGCCGCGTGGGACCTCGCCAGGAAGCGCGCCGGCGAGATCGACGACGCCGTCGTGGTCGAGGCGTGCGAGACCCTGGCGAACATCCGGCAGTTCCACGACGACGACGTCGACGCCGCCGTGGCGCTCTCCGAGGCCCTCGCACCCCTCGTCGGTCCGGAGACGGCCGAGCACGTCCGGCTGCTCCGACTGGCCCACCTGGGTTGGGGCGGTCGGTTCGCCGAGGTCCGGGCGGAGATCGAGCGGTCGCGCATCCTCCAGCAGCCGACCGTGCCCGTGTCGCTCCTGTGCCTCGCGCCGTGCGTCACCATGGCACTCGCGACCGAGGGCCGGCTCGAGGAGGCCGCCGCGTTCGCGCGTCGGGCGATCGCCACCGCCGTCGAGCACGTCGAAGCTGCCCCGTGGGGCGTCGGCGAGAACGTCTCGGTGCTGCACCAGGTGCAGGTCTGGCGCGGGGACATGGCCGACCTGGTCACCGAGATCCCGGTCCGACGCGGGAGCCCGTTCCTGAAGTACGACTTCACGCTCGAGCTCATCGGCCTGGGCAACCACGCGATCGGCCAGCGACGGTGGGACGACGCGATCGCCGCGTTCTCGGCGGCGTGCGAGCGCTACGACGTGGCCGACCACGGCGGGTTCGCGGCCTACCCCTGGGCACGACTGGCCATGGCGTACGCGTACGCCGGCGACACCGAGCGCGCGGCCGCGGCACTCGAGCGCGCCCGCACCACGCCGGGCCGCGCGATGCGGATCACCGGTGAGCAGGTGGCGGTGTCGATCGCCTGGACCGAGACGGTGCTCGGCAACCCGGCCGGACTCCGACACGCGGACGAGATCATCGAGCGCAGCACCCGTGACGGGTCGTGGCTGCACGTGATGTACGCGGTGACGCAGCACTACACGCACGACATGACGTCCGGGCGGGACACCACCGCGTCGCTCGCCCGCATGCGCGAAGCCGCAGCGCGCGTCGACGGTCCCCTCGCCCGCGCGGTCGTCGAGTACGCGGACGCCGAGCTCGCCGGCGACCGGACGCGGGTCGTGGCGGCGCAGGGGGTCCTCGCCGCGCACGGGATGGCCGTGTCCGCCGGTCGGGTCCGCCCACCGCTGACGAACCGGGAGTACGAGGTCGCGGAACTCGCGGCGCAGGGCCTGAGCAACCGGCGGATCGCGGAGACGCTGAGCCTGAGCGTGCGGACGATCGACGCGCACATGTCGCGGATCTTCGCGAAGTGGGACGTGCACGCGCGGTCGGAGCTGGTGGAGCTGCTCGGCGCCCGCTGACCACGCGTCGGCGTCCTGATGGTCGTCCTGCGGCGTCCTGAACCGCCTCGGAAGCTGACGCAGGGTCAGGAAAGGTCCCCGATGGGACCGCGATCGTTGCGGTTTGCAGCACGACTCGCCGTACCGGTTGACAACGAAGGCAGCATGTCGCGTACCTTGAACCCTGTCGCCGGGTTCGGACCCGTTCGGGTCGGGTCCGAATCCCGGCGACTTCGACGTTACGCGGGTGGTCCTGTCGGTCACATCGGTAGGACCTACCTAAGTCGGTGAGCCAGGCTGTACGACCCGGCCGAGCGCCCCGGCTGCCGGTTCGCCCGGCCGCGCGACGCAGCGGCGCGACCGGCGTCAGACCGCGGTGCGGACCGGCAGGAACGCCGTCAGGTCGGCCCGGGAGCCGGACGCGCTGACCCGCGACGCCGCCAGGGCCTCGTCCCACCGCAGCTCGCCCAGCGCCAGTGCCAGCCAGGTCGTGGCGTCGGTCTCCACCACGTTCGGCGGGGTCCCCCGCGTGTGCCGTGGACCGGGGACCGCCTGCACCGCGGCGAAGGGCGGGACGCGGACCTCGACGCTGTTGCCGGGGACGTCGTCGGCCAGGCGCTGCAGGGTCCACCGGACCGCGGTCGCGACGTCCGACCGGACGGTCGAACCCGCGCGCACGGCGGCGAGCGCGGAGCGTCCTGCGGCGTCCTCGATCCTCTTCGGCGGCATGTCCACAGGCTAGCCGTCGCATCGCGGACGGCGTGTCGCGCTCGGTAGGCTTGCCGCGTGCGAATCCTCGTCCTCGGTTCCGGTGCCCGCGAGCACGCGATCATCACGGCCCTCCTCGCAGAGCGGGCCGGACACGTCATCACGGTGGCCCCCGGCAACGCCGGCATCGCCGCCGACGTCGAGACCGTGTCGCTCGACCCCACGAACGGCGAGCTGATCGCCGAGTACGCGATCGAGAACGGTGTGGAGCTCGTGGTCGTCGGGCCCGAGGCGCCGTTGATCGCCGGGGTCGCCGACCCGCTCCGGACCCGGGGCATCCCGGTGTTCGGCCCGAGCCGTGCCGCCGCCCAGCTCGAGGGCTCGAAGGCCTTCGCGAAGCGCATCATGTCCGAGGCCGGGGTCCCGACCGGACGCCCCGTGTACGCCGGCACGGTGGACGAGGCCGTGGCCGCGATCGACGAGCTCGGGGCACCGTACGTGGTCAAGGCCGACGGGCTCGCCGCGGGCAAGGGCGTCCTGGTGACCGAGGACCGGCAGGCGGCCGTCGACCACGCCACGTACTGGCTGCAGCACGGCCGCGTGGTGGTCGAGGAGTTCCTCGACGGCGAAGAGGTCTCGCTGTTCTTCCTGAGCGACGGGCACGACGTCCGGGCGCTCAGCCCCGCACAGGACCACAAGCGCCTGGGCGACGGGGACACCGGTCCGAACACCGGCGGCATGGGCGCCTACTCCCCGCTCCCGTGGCTCGCCGAGCGGTGGGAGTCCGAGCAGGCGTTCGTCGCCGAGGTCACCGAGCTCGTGGCGCTCCCCACCGTCCGTCGACTCGAGCACGAGGGGACGCCGTTCATCGGCCTGCTCTACTGCGGGCTCATCGTGACCGAACAGGGCGTCCGCGTCATCGAGTTCAACGCCCGCTTCGGCGACCCGGAGACCCAGGTCGTGCTCCCCCGCCTGACCACGCCGCTCAGCGCCCTGCTGACGGCGGCCGCGACCGGACAGCTCGCGTCGGCTCCGCAGCCGGCGTTCAGCACCGACGTCGCGGTCACGGTGGTGCTCGCGAGCGAGGGCTACCCGGAGAACCCGCACACCGGCCGGGTCATCACCGGCATCGACGCTGCCGAGGCGCGCGAGGGCGTGTCCGTGGCGCACGCCGCGACCGCCGTGCTCGACGACGACCTCGTCGCCACCGGCGGCCGGGTGCTGAGCGTCGTCGCGACGGGCACCGACTTCGCACAGGCCCGGGAGCGCGCCTACGCCGGACTCGGCGACATCGCGCTCCAGGGGGCGCAGTACCGCACCGACATCGCCGCGAAGGTCGCACGGTGACGGCCGTGTCCGAGCTGCCCGGCTGGCGGCACGTCTCGTCGGGCAAGGTCCGCGAGCTCTACGTGCCCGCGGGCGTCGACGACGTCGCGAGCGCGTCGGAGCTGCTGCTCGTCGCCTCGGACCGGGTCAGCGCCTACGACTTCGCACTCGAACCCCCGATCCCCGGCAAGGGCGAGCTCCTGACACGGCTGTCGCGCTTCTGGTTCGACCGCATCGCGGACGTCCCGAACCACCTGGTCGACCCCGGTGCCAGCGGGACCCCGGTGCCGGAGTCCGTGGCCGCCAGGTCCATGCACGTGCTGCCGCTCGCCATGTTCCCGGTCGAGTGCGTCGTCCGGGGGTACCTGGTCGGCAGCGGTTGGGCGGAGTACCGCGAGACGCAGAGCGTGTGCGGTGTCCCCCTGCCCGCGGGGCTGTCCGAGGGCGACCGCCTGCCCGAGCCGATCTACACCCCGGCCTACAAGGCGCCGCAGGGCGAGCACGACGAGAACATCTCCTTCGAGCAGACCGTCGAGCTCGTCGGGCGCGAGGACGCCGAGGCCCTCCGCGACCTGTCGCTGCGCGTCTACGGCGAGGCGGCGGCGATCGCCCTCGAGCACGACGTCGTGATCGCCGACACGAAGTTCGAGTTCGGCCGCGACACCGACGGCACGATCCGGATCGCGGACGAGGTCCTGACCAGCGACTCCAGCCGCTACTGGGACGCCCGCTCCGGCAGCCGCACGGACTCGTTCGACAAGCAGATCGTGCGCGACTGGCTCAGCGCGAACTGGGACCGCCAGGGCACCCCGCCGGTGCTGCCGGCGGAGATCGTGGACCGCACGGCCGCCCGCTACGCGGAGCTCATCGAGCGCCTCGGCGCCTGACCGCCGGGCCGGCGTCGCGGCCCGGCCGGGTGCGTCCCGCCACGCGTCCGCCGATCACGGATCGCGCCCCGGCACGGACGTCGCGCCCTCGCACGGACGTCGCGCCCCGCCACAGCAGGGTGTGTCGTCCGCAGCGGAGCGCGACGTGACCGGGTGCCGGACGGGAGGCGCGTGGCGGGGCCGCCGCGCGCCTCCCGTCCGACCACATGACGACCGACGACCGACGACCGCCGGTCGCCGGTCGCCGTGGCTCAGTCGCGGACGAGCACGACGACCGTCAGGTCGTCACCGGGGTCGTGCTCGAGCGCGCGGGCGCGGACCCGACCCAGGAACGCGTCGATCTCGGGCTCCTCGCGCCACAGGGCCCCGAGCCGGGACAGCGACTGCAGCGTCGAGTCCCAGAGTTCGAGCGCACCGTCGCTGACGAGCACGAGGACGTCACCCTGCTCGAGCACGAGCGACCCCGACGACCGGGTGAGCCCGGCCGGGTGCAGGCCGATCGGCAGGTCGTTCGACAGGAGCGTCCGTTCACGGCCGTCCGCACGCATCTGCAGGACGAGGCCGTGCCCGGCGTCGACGAAGTCCATCCGCCCGCTGGTCGGATCGAGCCGGCCGTGGAACATGGTGGCGAACGACTCGGCACGGCCGAGGTCCGGCGCGACCTGCTCGTCCAGGGCGGCGATCGCCCGCCCGGGCTCCTCGTCCGGCCGCGCGAGGAGCGCTCCGCGGATCGTCGCCGCCAGCAGCCCGGCGGACATGCCCTTGCCCATCACGTCCGCGACCGTCAGGTGCAGGGCGTCACCGGCGAGGTGCCACTCGTGCAGGTCGCCGGAGACCACCCCGTGCGGGACCGACATGCCGCCGATCCGGTACCCCGGCACCGTGACCGGCGTGGGCTGCAGCCCGGCGAGGACGTTCCGGAGGCGGTCCTCGTCCGCGCCGGCCGCGAGCTCGCGCTCCGCCCACACGCCGAGCTCCTCGAGCAGCGCCAGGTCGTCGGGCTCCAGCGTCCGGGGCTGCGGGTCGACCAGGCAGAGCGTGCCGACCTTGACGTGGTCGTCGCCGACGCGGAGCGGCACACCGGCGTAGAAGCGCACGTTGGGGTCCTCGACGACCATCGGCATGTCGGCGTACCGGTCGTCGGCGCGGGCATCCGGTACGACGATCGGACCGGCCTGGTCGAGCGTGCGGCCGCAGAACGTGTCCCGGAGCGGGATGGTCGGGCCGAACACGGCGTCGCTCTGCTGCGACTTGATGGTGAGGACCTCGGTGCCGGCGAGGTTGAGGAAGGAGCCCGAGACACCGAACGCCTCGCGGGCGATCCGCGTGATGCGCTCGAAGCGTTCCTCGGGCCCGCCGTCGACGACGTCGAGCGCGGCGACGAGGGCCGCGCGGCGGACGGCGTCGGGCGATGATCCGGCGGAGGTCGGTGAGGTCCCCTGGTGCATGCCCTCCACGCTACTGGTCCGCCGTGGGAGCGCCCCTCCCCAGAACGGTGGACCCGGGAGCGCGCGACCGGATCAGCCGGACACGCGCCTCCGTCGGACGCGCGTACCCTCGGCACGATGATCCGTCGTGCTCCGCTCGTGCTCGCCCTCGGCGCTGCCGCCGCGCTCTCGCTGACGGGGTGCGGCGCCCACGACTCGACCGGGCAGATCTCGGTGACCGTGTCGTCGAACGCTGCGGATCGCCCCTACGAGGTGAAGGTCTTCGCCGCGACCGGCAAGCTGTCCGAGCACCAGCGGGTGTTCCCGGGAGGCACCGCGGACTTCGCCGGGGTCCCGCTCGGCGACGTCACGGTGCGGGCCGGCGACCTGTGCTCCGTCCGGACGACGGTGTCGGGCGACGACGTCACGCGGGTCACGCTCAGCACGACCGGCTGCTGACCGGCCACCGCGTCCGGACGACCCGGCTGCTGACCGGCCACCGCGACCGGACGACCCGGCTGCTGACCGGTCACTGCGTCCGGCCGACCCGGCTGCAGGCCCGTCCACCGCGCTGCGCGGGGTCCCTCACCGCGGGTCGGGCACCGCGTCCCACTCCTCGCCGTACCGGCCGAGCACGCTCCACCGCGTGACCGGCCAGGTCACGACGAACGCCCGGCCCACGACGTCGGCCGTCGGCACCGTCCCGTGGATGCGCGAGTCGGCCGACTCGTACCGGTTGTCGCCCATCACCCAGATCCGCCCCGCGGGCACGGTGACGTCGAAGTCCTCCGCCGAGACACGGTCCACGTCGGACGGCCGGACCACGTACGGCTCGTCGACCGCGTGGCCGTTCACGGACAGTCGTCCCTGGGCATCGCAGCACGACACCCGGTCGCCCGGCAGCCCGATCACCCGCTTGATGAGGTCGTCGCCCTGCTCGCTGGTCAGCCAGTCGCCCGGGTCGCGGAAGACCACGACGTCACCCCGGCGGAGCGGCGCGACGCCCGGCACGAGCTCGTTCACCAGCACGTTGTCCCCGATCAGCAGCGTGCGCTCCATCGAGCCCGACGGGATCGAGAACGCCCGCACCAGGTAGGCCTTCACCAGGAAGGACGCCAGCAGCGCGACGACCACGATGACCGCCAGGTCGCGGACGAAGCGCCACCCGGACCGTACCGGTCGTCCGGCACGGGACTCGTCGGTCTGCTCGCTCAATGCGTCACCACCACCTTCACCAGGCCGATCACGAAGGCCACCGCGGCGAGCACGATGCCGCCCCAGAGCCCGAGGAACGTCGGACGCCGTCCGCTGAACCGCTGCAGGAACACCCCGACCATCCCGATGCGGACGACGAGGATGACGATCGCCGCGGTCTGCGCCCACTGCGCCGGCAGCCAGTCCGCCCACGCGACGGCGTAGAGCACCGCGGGGATGAGGCCGGAGGTCGCGATCGGGTTCGCGTCGCGCAGGATCGCCCCGATCGTCTCCCGGTGCTCGGCGTCGTCACCGGTGTCGCCGATGGTGTGCGCCACGAGGTGGGACAGCACGTGCGCCAGGTACGTCAGCACCGCCGTCGCGAGCACCGTGAGCACCGCTGCCCCGTGCTCGATCTGCTCCGGCCCCACCGCGATCGCGACCGCGAGCACGGTGATGTTGCCGTAGATGTACGACGACATGCGGTCGCGCAGACGGTCGACCGGGAAGGTCGCCAGATCGGGTCGGCGGGAGGGCGGCATGCTCCCATCCTGGCCCTGCCGCGCCGCGCCGCGCCGACGGGATCCCGTGTGCGATGCCATCCTGGTCGGGCGACGCACCGACGCGTCGCCCGGACGGGAGGCACGACCCATGACCCAGGGACCGCTCACCAGCAGACCGCTCGCCCTGGTGACGGGCGTCGGCCGCCGCGCCGGGATCGGCGCCGCGATCGCGACGCGGCTCGCCGCCGAAGGTTGGGACCTCGCCCTCTCGTGGTGGGGGCCGTACGACGCGCGCGTGCACGGCGCGGCCGACCCCGACGGGGTGGACGCGGTGGTCGCGGAGGCCGAGCGTGCGGGGGCACGGGTGACGCGCCTCCCGGTCGACCTGGCCGACCCCGAGCAGGCGGCCGCGCTCGTCGGCCGCGCCGAGGCAGAGGCCGGCGTGCCGGTGACCGCAGTGGTGATGTCGCACTGCGAGTCGGTCGACTCGGACTTCGCGACCACGACGGTGGAGTCGTTCGACCGACACCTGGCGGTGAACGTGCGCGCGCCGTTCCTCGTCGTGCAGGCGTACGCGCGGCGGCTCCGCGAGGGTGCAGCCGCACCGGAGGACCGCCGTCGCATCGTCGCGCTGACGAGCGACCACGTCGGGTTCAACCTGCCGTACGGCACGAGCAAGGGCGCACTCGACCGGTTGATCGTCGGGGCTGCCCTCGAGCTCGGCGACGTCCGGGTGAGTGCGAACCTGGTCAACCCGGGCCCGAACGACACCGGGTGGATGACCGACGAGATCCGCCGGGCCGCCGTCGCGCAGACCCCGCTCGGGCGCCCGTCGATGCCGACCGACACCGCGGCGCTCGTCGGGTTCCTGCTCGGGCCGGACGGCGGGTGGGTGAACGGCCAGCTGCTCAAGACGGACGGCGGGTTCAGCGCGAAGTAGCCCGTGGTCGCGGTTTGGTTGACGCGTCAACCATTTCGGCGCACACTGGGGGCATGCACACGCAGGACCTGCTCGCAGCCGACACCGGGATGGGCGCCGTCACGCTCCGCGTGGCCGACCTCGACACGATGGTCGCCTACTACCGCGACGGCGTCGGCCTGACGGTGCTGACGAACGCGGGCGGGACCGCCGTGCTCGGTCGTGGGTCGACGCCGATCGTCGTCCTCGAGCACGCCCCCGCGATGCGGCACGCCGCTCCGCACGAGGCCGGGCTCTTCCACACCGCGATCCTGTTCGACACGCAGGCCGACCTGGCGGCAGCGCTGTACTCCGTCGCGACGAAGTACCCGCAGACCTTCACGGGCAGCGCCGACCACCTGGTCAGCAACGCGTTCTACTTCCAGGACCCCGAGGGCAACGGCGTCGAGCTGTACTGGGACCGCGACCGCACCGAGTGGTCGTGGACGCACGGGATGGTCGACATGGCGACCATCTACGTCGACCCGAACGCCTTCGTGCAGGAACACCTGACCTCCTCGGCGCTCGAAGCAGCCAGCACGCGCCCAGGCCGGGTCGGCCACGTGCACCTGTCCGTGGGCGACGTCGCCACCGCGAAGGCGTTCTACGTCGACCGGCTCGGCTTCGCGACGACCGCGGCGATGGGCGACCAGGCGCTGTTCGTCAGCGCGGGCGGGTACCACCACCACATGGCGATGAACACGTGGAACTCCCGCGGGGCCGGGCGCCGGCAGCAGGCACTCGGGCTCGGGCTCGTGCGGATCGAGGTGCCGGGCGCCGACGACCTCGGCGCACTCGTGTCCCGCATGCACGACACCGGGGTGCAGACCGCGGACGACGGTCGGACCGTGGCGTTCGAGGACCCGTGGGCGAACCGCATCGAGGTGACCGCGCCCGGTCGCGGCTGAGCGGCTCGCGCGCGGGCGGTCTGCGCCGAGGCTCGGCTCCGCGGACACGTTCGTGGTCGAGCACACGCGAACATGTCCGCCTGGCCGAGCCTCGGGCCGCACCGATGCGCAGGTGGACCCGGCAGGATGGACGCGTGAGCGAAGACATCCGGTGGGAGGTGGTCGAGGAGAGCGCACTGTCGCTCCCCGACCACGAGGCGATCGCAGCGATGCTCGGGCAGGCGTTCCCGAGCTGGTCGCACTGGTACGTGGGCGGCCGCGACTACGCCGGCATGCAGCCCGAGCGCCGCGTGGTCGGCTGGGGCGAGGACGGCACGGTGCTCGCGCACGTCGGGATCCGTCGGATGTTCGTCACGGTCGGTGGGCAGGACGTCCTGGTCGGCGACACCGGCATCGTCGCCGTCTCGCCGAGGCTGCAGGGCAGCGGGGTCGGCCGCGAACTCCTCGTCCGCACCCGCGCCGTCCTCGAGGGACTCCGCGTGCCCTACGGCTTCCTCGGCGCCGGCGAGGACCGCATCCCCTTCTACGCGCACATGGGCTGGCACGAGGTCGACGGCGCCGTCGGCACGTTCTCGGCCTTCACGGCCGACGGGGTCGGTGTGAACGAGACCGAGCAGGGCGGCTGGATGGTCCTGCCGGTCGAGGCGCAGCTGGAGGACTGGCCGACGGGCGAGATCATGCTCAACGGACAGCAGGTCTAGGAACGAGGACCGGGCCCCGCCACCAGCCGGGCGAGACCATGCTGAACGGACAGCAGGTCTAGGAACGAGGACCGGGCCCCGCCACCAGCCGGGCGAGGTCATGCGCAACGGACAGCAGGTCCAGGAGCGACAACACGACGGACGGGAGGCCCGGTACCAGCTGGTACCGGGCCTCCCGTCCGTCAGGTGGTGGCGACTACGCCTCGACCGCGACCTTCTCCGGGTCCTCGTTCGAACCGGGCGCGCTCGGCGCGACCGCGGCGCGCACGCGCGCCCCCAGGTCGGCGTCGACGCTGGTCCAGTAGGCGAACACGCGCTCGCGCAGGTCGTCGCGCGTCACCTTCGAGACGTGGCCGGCGATGTTGCCGACCAGGCGCTCACGCGCGGCGTCGTCGAGGACCTCACGGTAGAGCGTGCCGGCCTGGCCGAAGTCGTCGTCCTCCGCGTGCAGGGTCGCCGCGGAGCGCTGCAGCGCGCCGTCGGACTCCCAGCCCGGGACGTCGTCCGTCGCGGTCGGGTCGGCGTGCGCTCCACCCTGGGTGTTCGGCGCGTACACCGGCACCTCCGCCTTCTGGAAGTCGAAGCGCATGGCGCCGTCCTTCGAGTACGAGTGGACCTCGTTCTTCGGGGCGTTCACCGGCAGCTGCGCGTGGTTCGTGCCGACGCGGTAGCGCTGGGCGTCCGCGTAGCTGAAGATGCGCGCGAGGAGCATCTTGTCGGGGCTCGCCGCGATGCCGGGGACGAAGTTCGACGGCGCGAACGCGGCCTGCTCGATCTGCGCGAAGTAGTTCTCCGGGTTGCGGTTCAGCTCCATCGTGCCGACCTCGATGAGCGGGTAGTCCGCGTGCGGCCACACCTTCGTCAGGTCGAACGGGTTGAAGCGGTAGCCCTCGGCGTCCGCGTACGGCATGACCTGCACCTTGAGGACCCACTTCGGGAAGTCCTGGCGCTCGATCGCCTCGTACAGGTCGCGGATGTGGAAGTCGGCGTCCTCACCGGCGATGCGGTCGGCGTCCTCCTGCGTCAGGGTCTTGTGGCCCTGCTGCGTCTCGAAGTGGTACTTCACCCAGAAGCGCTCGCCCTCGGCGTTGATCCACTGGTAGGTGTGCGAGCTGAAGCCGTCCATGTGGCGCCACGACGACGGCAGGCCGCGGTCACCCATGAGCCACGTGACCTGGTGGGCCGACTCCGGGGAGAGGGTCCAGAAGTCCCACTGCATGTCGTGGTTGCGGAGGTGGCTGCCCGGCAGGCGCTTCTGCGAGCGGATGAAGTCGGGGAACTTGATGCCGTCGCGGATGAAGAACACCGGGGTGTTGTTGCCGACGAGGTCGTAGTTGCCCTCTTCGGTGTAGAACTTCAGCGCGAAGCCGCGGGGGTCGCGCCAGGTGTCCGGGGAGCCCTGCTCACCGGCGACGCTCGAGAAGCGGGCGAGCATCTCGGTCTGCTTGCCCGGCTGCAGGAACGCGGCACGGGTGTACTGCGACACGTCGTGCGTGACGGTGAAGGTACCGAACGCACCGCCGCCCTTCGCGTGGACGACACGCTCCGGGACGCGCTCGCGGTTGAACTGGGCGAGCTTCTCGACAAGGTAGTGGTCGTGCAGGGCGAGGGGGCCGTCGGCGCCGACACCCATGGAGTGCTGGTCGCTCGAGACGGGGGCGCCGGAGTTGGTCGTCGTGGTGGGGGTGCCGGCGGGGCCGGTCGTGTTCTGGTCGGACACGGTTCCTCCTCAGGTGGAACGGTTGGTTCGGTCAGGATGGTTCGGGTTGCTCGTGGGGCGCGTCACGTCGGTGTCGCGCCGGGCGGTCTCGTCCGACTCCGGACGTCCCGCCGGCGTCAGGCCGTGACGACCTGGGCGTCGTCGCGTTCCGCCGCTGCGCAGCGTTCGCAGATGCCCCAGTACGTGACCTCGGCCGTCGTGACGGCGAAGCCGTGCGTTTCCGACGGCGTGAGGCAGGGGGCGTGGCCGACGGCGCAGTCGACGTCCTCGACCGCGCCGCACATCGTGCAGACGATGTGGTGGTGGTTGTCCCCGGTGCGCCGCTCGTACCGCGCCGGACTGCCCGCGGGCTCGATGCGCCGGACGAGTCCTGCGCCGGTCAGGGCGCCCAGCACCCCGTAGACGGCCTGGTGGCTCGTCGTCGGCAGCTCGACCGAGACCGCGGTGAGGATGTCGTCCGCGGTCGCGTGCGGCATCGATCCCGAGGCACGCAGGACGGCCAGCCGGGGCGTCGTCACCCGCAGGCCGGCAGCCCGGAGCAGGTCGGCGTCGGCGTCCATCAACTTCTTTCTCTTGCATCGGTCAAGACAAGCTCCACCGTACACGGTCGTGGGCTCGGGGCCCAGGGGGCGGCGTGCTGCGCGTGTCGGCGCGCCATCCGGCCGTGCCCGTCCGCAGCGGCGGTGTGACCCCCCCTCCCCCACGGCGACTCCGCGCGCGACTCTCAGGACGATGTATGCCGCTGCTGGCATGCGATGTGTCACGATCCGGTCGCGATCCGCTGGGACGATGCTGATCCAGCCGGTCGGGCGCTAGCGTCACGGCATGTCCACGAAGCAGGGGCCTTCGTCGCGGATCGACTCCGTGCCGGCCAGCAGCGCTCAGGACGTCCGGGGGATCATCGCGCAGCGGGACCTGGTCGTCGACCTCATCAGGACGGCGTGCGTCGTCCTCGTCGTCGTCGTGCACGTCACGATGGTCGGCGTGGCCGTGTCGGCCGATGGCATCGGTGTCACGAGCCCGCTGCAGGAGGCGGCCTGGTACGTCCCCGCGACGTGGGCGGGCCAGGTGATGCCGCTGTTCTTCGCCGTCGGCGGGTTCGCGAGCGCGGTCGGGTGGCGCAGCACGCTCGCTCGGGGCGGCGGCGCGCGGGACTTCGTGGCGACGCGACTCGTGCGGCTCTACCGCCCGGCGGTGCCGCTGTTCGTGGTGCTGGCACTCGGCCTGGGGATCGCGACGGCCCTCGGCACCCCCGCGGAGCTGCTCGCCGAGGTCGCGTTCGGCATCGGCTCGCCGCTCTGGTTCCTCGCCGCGTACGGCATCACGCAGTGCTGCGTGCCGGTGATGGCACGCCTGCACGCGCGGGCGCCGTTCCGCACGCTCGGTGTCCTGCTGGTCCTCGCGACGGCCGTCGACACGCTCCGCTTCGCGACCGGCACCGCCGAGGTCGGACTCCTCAACCTCGGCCCGGTGTGGCTCTTCGCGCAGCAGCTCGGGTTCCTCTGGGCAGACGGCTGGTTCGCCCGCCGCTCGAGGCTGCTGCTCGCGGCCGTCGCGCTGGTCGGGTACGCCCTCCTCGTCCCGCTGACGAGCGTCGGACTCTGGGCGCCGGACATGCTGCAGGACCTCAACCCGCCGATGCTGCCGCTGGCGGTGCTCGCGGTGTCGCAGGTCTGCCTCGTGCAGCTCGTGCACCGACCGCTCACCCGACTGATGCAGACCCGGCCGGCGCAGGCGACCGTGTTCGTGCTCGGTCGTGACGGCATGGCGATCTACCTCTGGCACCTGCCGCTGTACATCGCCCTCAACGGCGTCGCGCTGTTGCTCGCCGTCCCGTTCCCCGACCCGGGTTCCGTGCCGTGGTGGGCGACGCGGCCGATCGCACTCGTCGTCGTGCTGGCCGCGGCGATCGGTGTGGCCAGGGCGCTGCGCCGGTGGGACCGCCCGCTCCCCCGACTGCAGCCGGGGACCGACCGGGCGGGGTGGCCCGTGGTGACCGTCGCAGCGCTGTGCACGATCGGTCCGGCGTTCGTCGTGATGCAGTGGCACCTGTCCTTCGGCGTCGCGGTCCTCGGCGCGGTCGCCGTGCCGGTCGGGGTGTGGTTGCTCGGCCGGACCCGGCCCGCCCGGACAACCTCGGCAGCCGTGGGACCAGTGGGCACCTGAGCCGATCCTCACCGCCGCTGCGCATCGGCCCGGCTGCGGCGGGGTCCGACGGGCGGAGGATGACGGAGCCGGCTCGTCCGGCCCGACACCAGGAGGCACCCCACGCCCGAACCCGCCGAGTTCTGGAGCACCTGGCACGTCGATCCCCTGGCTGCGGTGCTGCTGGCGGTCGCCGCGGTGACCTACGGCTGGTGGCTCGTCGGCGCTCGACGCCGTGGGGCCCGGTGGTCCGCCTGGCGCACCGCGTCGTTCCTGGTCGCACTGCTGCTCTTCGCCGTGCTGCAGTTCGGCATCGTCGGGCGGTACGACCAGACGCTCCGGTGGGCGTTCACGCTCCGGCTCGCCCTGTTGTTCTTCGCGGTGCCGACCTTCGCCGCCCTGGCCGCTCCCGTGTCCCTGCTGCGCCTGGGCGGACCCGCGCACTGGTCCGCCGTCGCCGACCGCGTGGTGCACTCCCGGCCGATCCGGGTGCTCGGCAACGCGATCGTCGCCCCCGTGGTCGGGCTGGTGCTCTTCGCGGTGCTGCTCACCCCGCTGTCCGCGGTCGTGCGCGAGTCGAGCGTGTGGGCCGCGTTCATCACCGTGTCCGTGCCGGTGCTCGGCTTCACGGTGCTCGGGCCGCTGTCCGAGCCGGGGGTCCTCCGGAGTTCGACGTTCGTGACGGTCGAGTTCCTGCTCGCCTTCGTGGAGCTGCTGCTCGACGCGGTCCCCGGCATCGTGCTGCGGGTGTCGAACCACGTGCTCGACGGGTCGCTCGTGCACGCCGTGGGGCAGCCGTGGTTCCCGTCCCCCCTGCGCGACCAGCACCTGGCGGGTGACCTGCTGTGGTTCATCGCCGAGGTCGCCGACGTCCCGGTGCTCGTGATGCTGTTCGTGCGGTGGCAGCGGACGGACCGCCGCGAGGCCCGCTCCGTGGACGCCCTGTCCGACGAGGAGATGGCCGAGCTGACCCGGGCGCACCTGCAGCGGCGGGGGTGAGCTGGGTCCGGGGGGGGTCGTGCGGCGCCGTCGTACGACAGATGGGCTGTCGTACGACGACGATCCTGTCGCACCAGTCCCCGCCGATCCACGCTCTTCCGCTCTGGACGGCAAGAACGACAAGACCGCTGTCGTACGACAGCGGTCTTGTCGTTCTACACCGGCACGACCCGGACGACTGCCCCGCAGCGTCAGCGCGCCGCGGCCTCGGGCTCCGCCGCGCCGGGCTGCGTCTCGACCGCGCCGGTCTGCTTCCACGCCGTCGTCTGCTTCGGCTTCGCCAGGAACAGCGCCGCGACGATGGCCGCCACGAGCACCACGGCCGGCAGCACGAGCGACTGCCCCATCGCCGTGGCGAACGGCTGCTGCAGGAACTCCGGCAGCGCGCCGACCTGCTGCTCCGCACCGCCCGAGCCCGTGCCCGACCCGGACGGGAAGTTCGCCGTGATGCGCGCCTCGATCAGCGCCGCGATGCCGGCCGAACCGAGCACCGCACCGATCTGCCGCGTGGTGTTGTAGACGCCCGACCCGGCACCCGCGAGCGCCGGCGGCAGGTTGCGCGTCGCCGAGACCGAGAGCGGACCCCACATGCAGGCGTTCGCGAGCCCGAGGAGCGCGCTCGGCAGCAGCGTCCAGCCCCAGCCCGCACCCGACCACAGCAGGGCGCCGAACCAGAACAGCCCGCCGGAGAAGCACGCGAGGCCGAACGAGCCGACCCACCGCGGGTTCCACTTGTTGAGGTTCTTGCCGACGAGCGGTGCGAGCGCGGCGGACAGGACGGCCTGCGGCACGAGCAGCAGGGCGGCCTGGGTCGGCGAGAAGCGCAGGACGTCCTGTGCCCAGAGCATGATCGGCAGCGCGAACGACGAGATCGCGACGCCGACGGCCGTGATGGCGATGTTGGCGAGCGTGAAGTTGCGGTCCTTGAACAGGCCGAGCGGCAGCAGCGGCTCGCCCTTCTGCACGCCCTGCCACACCACGAAGGCGGCGAGCACGACGATGCCGGTGATGATCAGCGACCAGACCGAGATCGGGCCCGTGATGGTGCCCCAGTCGTAGGTCTCGCCCTCCTGGATGCCGAAGACGAGCAGGAACATGCCAGCGGCGCTGAGCACGATGCCCAGGTAGTCGAAGCGGTGTCCGTGCCGCTCGAAGCGGGGGACGAAGCGCTGCGCGAGCACGAACGCGACGACGCCGACGGGGACGTTCACGAAGAAGATCCACTCCCAGCCGAGGCCGTCGACGAGCAACCCACCGACGATCGGGCCGACGAGCGATGCGACGCCGGCGACGGCGCCCCACAGCCCCATGGCCGCACCGCGGTTCTGCGGCGGGAAGATGCGCGTGATGACCGCCATCGTCTGCGGGGTCATCATCGCGGCACCGAGGCCCTGCACGACGCGGGCGAGGATGAGCACCTCGATCGATCCGGCGAGGCCGCACCACAGGCTCGCGAGGGTGAACACCACGAGACCCGCCTGGTACAGCACCTTCGGGCCGAACCGGTCGCCGAGGCGCCCGGTGATGAGCAGCGGCACCGCGTACGCGAGCAGGTAGGCGCTCGTCACCCAGATGACGGCGTTGATGTCGGCGTCGAGCGCCTGCGCGATCGTGGGCGTCGCGACCGACACGATGGTCGAGTCGACGAGGATCATGAAGAAGCCGACGACGAGTGCCCACAGCGCGGGCCACGGCTTCTTCCCGTGCTGCAGGTCGGCGGACGTTGTGGAGGTCATCGAGTGGTGTCCTGGTCCTTCTGTGGTGCTGGGTCGGGGACGGCGGGGCCGTCCCAGGGGATGTCGCCGCTCGCGATCCGGTCGGCGGTGGCGGTGAGCCACTCGATCTGCGCGGTGAGCATGCCACGCACGTACGACACGTCGAGCCAGTAGCGCTCGGCGAGCTGCTTGGCCTGGAGGCCCGTTGCGGCTTCGTCGTACCCGGCACGTTCCGCGCGGAGTGCGGCAGCACGTGCGCGCATCGCGGTCACCGCGTCGGTGGCGGTCAGGTTGTCGACGTGGGACACCGCGAGCTGGAACTCGGGGTACTCGTCGGCGGGCTCCGCGATCATGCGCCGGAGTCCGGCGTCGAGCTCCGCGCGGCCGTGGTCGGTGATGGCGTAGGTGGTGCGCTCGGGCCGGTTGCCCTCGCGCGCGGTCCCGAGCGCCTCGGCGTACCCGAGGTCCACGAGGCGTCCGATCTGGTGGTACAGCGTGCTCGGCCGGACCTTGACGTTCTGGTCCTCGTGCCGGTGGAGCATCGTCTGGAACATCTCGTACGGGTGCATGGGCGCCTCGGCGAGCAGGCCGAGCGCGGCGAACGCGAGGGGCGTGAGCGACGCCATCCGTGCCTCCAGACCATGTTCGCGAGCGATTATTCGACTTGGAACATACGCCTTGGACGACTTCTCCACAAGCGGCCCGGCGCGGCGCGCGCGGCCCGTAGACTGATGCCGTCCCACCCAACCCACCCAAGCGCTGGAGTGAACACGTGCCAACCATCGTCGTCGAGGTCATGCCCAAGGCAGAGATCCTCGACCCCCAGGGCAAGGCGGTGGGCAACGCCCTCGCCCGTCTCGGCAAGGCCGACCTGACCGACGTCCGCATCGGCAAGCGCTTCGAGATCGCCGTCGACGGCCCGGTCGACGACGCGAAGCTGGCCGAGGTCCGCGACATCGCGGCCGACGTCTTCTCGAACGCCGTGATCGAGGACGTCGTCTCCGTCACCGTGCAGGACGCGTGACGCGGATGCGCATCGGCGTCATCACGTTCCCGGGCTCGCTCGACGACCGCGACGCCCAGCGCGCGGTCCGCCTCGCAGGAGCCGACCCCGTCGCGCTCTGGCACGGCGACCACGACCTGCAGGGGGTCGACGCGATCGTGCTCCCCGGTGGGTTCTCGTACGGCGACTACCTGCGTGCCGGCGCCATCGCGGCGAAGGCCCCGATCATGGCCGAGGTCATCGACGCCGCAGGCAAGGGCATGCCCGTGCTCGGCATCTGCAACGGGTTCCAGATGCTCGCCGAGGCCCGCCTCGTGCCCGGCGCCCACACCCGCAACGCGCACCAGCAGTTCATCCGCCGCGACCAGAAGCTCCGCGTCGAGACCGCCGGCACCGCCTGGACCTCCGGGTTCAGCGCCGGGCAGGAGATCACGATCCCGCTGAAGAACGCCGACGGCCGGTTCGTCGCCGACGCCGACGAGATCAAGCGCATCGAGGACAACGGCCAGGTCGTGTTCCGCTACGTCGGGGTGAACCCGAACGGGTCGATCGACGACATCGCGGGCGTCTCGAACGAGCGCGGCAACGTCGTCGGGCTCATGCCGCACCCCGAGCACGCGACGGAGCCCGGGTTCGGCCCGGACACCCCCGCGGCGATGGCCTCCGGCACGGACGGCCTCACCTTCTTCACCTCCGTGATCGAGTCGACGCTCGTCAAGTGACGACGACTCCGACGAACACGACTCCAGTGACAGGGAACGACAACACCGTGACGACCCACGTTCGCCCGAAGCCCGACACCGTCCAGGACGCCGCCGCCACCCCCGACAAGGAGCAGCCGTACGAGGCACTCGGGCTCAAGGCCGACGAGTACGCGAAGATCCGCGAGATCCTCGGCCGCCGCCCCACCTCGGGCGAGCTCGCCATGTACTCGGTGATGTGGTCCGAGCACTGCTCGTACAAGTCGTCGAAGAACTACCTCCGTCAGTTCGGCAAGAAGGTCACGCCGGAGATGACGAAGAACCTGATGGTCGGCATGGGCGAGAACGCCGGTGTCGTCGACGTGGGTAACGGTTGGGCGGTGACCTTCAAGGTCGAGTCGCACAACCACCCGTCGTACGTCGAGCCCTACCAGGGCGCCGCGACCGGCGTCGGTGGCATCGTCCGCGACATCATCTCGATGGGCGCGCGCCCGGTCGCCGTGATGGACCAGCTGCGCTTCGGTGCGATCGACCACGAGGACACGGCGCGCGTCGTGCACGGCGTCGTCGGCGGCATCTCGTTCTACGGCAACTGCCTCGGCCTGCCGAACATCGGCGGCGAGACCTACTTCGACCCGGTGTACCAGGGCAACCCGCTCGTCAACGCGCTCGCGGTCGGTGTCCTGCGGCACGAGGACCTGCACCTCGCGAACGCCTCCGGTGCCGGCAACAAGGTCGTGCTCTTCGGTGCCCGCACGGGTGGCGACGGCATCGGCGGCGCGTCGATCCTGGCGTCCGACACCTTCACCGAGGGCGGCCCGACCAAGCGCCCGGCGGTGCAGGTCGGCGACCCCTTCGCCGAGAAGGTCCTCATCGAGTGCTGCCTCGAGCTGTTCCGCGAGGAACTGGTCGAGGGCATCCAGGACCTCGGTGCCGCTGGCATCTCCTGCGCGACGAGCGAGCTCGCCTCGAACGGCGACGGTGGCATGCACATCTCGCTCGACGACGTCCTGCTGCGCGACCCCACGCTCACGGCCGAGGAGATCCTCATGTCCGAGAGCCAGGAGCGCATGATGGCGGTCGTCCGCCCGGACAAGCTCGACGCGTTCCTCGCGGTCGTCGGCAAGTGGGAGGTCGAGACGAGCGTCCTGGGCGAGGTCACCGGCACCGGCCGTCTCGTCATCGACTGGCAGGGCCAGGAGATCGTGAACGTCGACCCGCGCACGGTCGCCGTCGACGGTCCGGTGTACGACCGCCCGGTCGCCTACCCGTCGTGGATCGATGCGCTGCAGGCCGACACCGCCGCCTCGCTCGAGCGTCCGACCGACGGTCCGGCCCTCAAGGCGCAGTTCCTGCAGCTGCTCGGCTCGCCGAACCTCGCGTCGAAGAACTGGGTGACGAACCAGTACGACACCTACGTGCTCGGCAACACCGCGCTGTCCTTCCCCGACGACGGCGGCATGATCCGCGTCGACGAGGAGACGGGGCTCGGCGTCACCGTCGCGACCGACGCCAACGGCCGCTACTGCCAGCTCGACCCGAAGCAGGGCGCGCGCCTGGCGCTGGCCGAGGCGTACCGGAACGTCGCCGTCACCGGCGCCGTCCCCGCCGCGGTCACCGACTGCCTGAACTTCGGCTCGCCGGAGAACCCCGAGGTCATGTGGCAGTTCTCCGAGGCCGTCGAGGGCCTGGCGGACGGCTGCATGGAGCTCGGGATCCCGGTCACCGGCGGCAACGTGTCGTTCTACAACCAGACCGGCACGACCCCGATCCACCCGACGCCCGTCGTCGGTGTGCTCGGCATCATCGACGACGTCGCCCTGCGCGTGCCCTCGGGCTGGCAGGACGACGGCCACAACGTGTACCTGCTCGGCACGACGAGCCTCGAGCTCGACGGCTCGGCGTGGGCCGGCACCGTCCACGGGCACCTCGGTGGTCGCCCGCCGGCGGTGGACCTCGACCGCGAGAAGGCCCTGGCGGACCTGCTGCACGCGGCATCCGGCGAGCAGCTGCTCACGAGCGCCCACGACCTGGCGGACGGCGGCCTCGGCCAGTCCCTCGCCGAGTCGGTCCTGCGCTTCGGGATCGGCGCACGCGTGGTGCTCGACGAGCTCGAGGAGCGCGACGGCGTCGACACGGCGACCGCGCTGTTCTCGGAGTCGACGGGTCGCGTCATCGTGACCGTGCGCCGCGAGGACGACGTGCGGTTCCGCGGGCTGTGCGAGGGTCGCGGCTTCCCGGTGCTGCGCATCGGTGTGACGGACGCCTCCTCCGGCACGCTCGAGGTGCAGGGCGCGTTCGAGGCGTCGATCGACGAGCTGCGGGGCACGCACGGCGCGACGCTGCCGGCGCGCTTCGGCGACGTGATCGTCGAGGACGTCACCGAGGGCTACGTCGGGCGCGGGCCGCTCGACGACCACGGTTCGTTCTCGCCGCGCACCGACAGCTGACGGCGACCAGGAGCACCGCGACCGCATGCCGATCGTCACCCTGCCCTTCGTCGAGCTCGTCGACCGGTTCGGCCCCGTGCCGGACGGCGTCGAGCTCGACGTGTGGGACGTCGAAGGCCCGTACGACCGCCCCGAGGACGTCGCGCTCACGCTGCTGCCGTTCTACTTCGCGGGTCGTCACCGGTGGCAGTTCGTGCACGACCTGCCGAACCTGCGACTCCTGCAGCTGCCGAGTGCCGGGTACGAGCACGCGCTGCCGCACGCCCCGGCACACGCGCAGGTCGCGAACGGCCGCGGCATCCACGACGACGAGACGGCCGAGCTCGCGGTCGGTCTGGCGCTGACCTCGCTCCGCGAGATCCACGCGTTCCAGGCCGACCGCGCCGCAGGGGTGTGGGACGTCCGCACCACCCGCTCGCTCGCCGATCGTCGGGTCACGGTGGTCGGCCACGGGGCGATCGGCGCTGCGATCGCCACGCGGTTCGAGGCGATGCGGTGCGACGTCACCGTCGTGGCGCGCACTGCACGGGAGCAGGACGGTCGGCACGTGCACGCGTTCGGGGAGCTCCCGGAGCTCGCGGCCCGGACGGACGTCCTCGTGCTCATCACCCCGCTGACCGACGAGACCGAACACCTCGTCGACCGAGACCTGCTCGCTGCGCTGCCCGACGGCGCCCTCGTGGTGAACGTCGCCCGCGGACGGGTCGTCGACACCGATGCCCTGGTGGCGGAGCTCCAGCGCGGGCGGCTGTCGGCAGCGCTCGACGTGACCGACCCGGAGCCGCTCCCGGCCGGGCACCGGCTCTGGACGACGCCGAACACGGTGCTGACGCCCCACGTCGGTGGGAACACGGACCTCAGCGTGCCGCGGACCCTCGAGCTCGTGCGACGCCAGGTGTCCGCGCTGGCAGCGGGCCGGCCCTTCGCCAACGTCGTCCACGGCTGACGCCCGGCTCCCTCAGCGCAGCGGCAGCGCCATCCCGAGGCTCGGCGCGACGTCCTCGAACCCGAGCGAACGGTAGAGCCGCTGACCGGGCGGGTCCCCGACGAGCGTGATGTAGGCGCCTTCCGGCGCGCGGGACCGGATGTCCGCCACGAGCCACTCGACGACGACCCTCCCGAGCCCCCGGCGCTGGTGGTCCGGATCGGTGGCGATGTCGGCGATGTGGAAGTACCACCCGCCGTCCCCGATCGTGCGGCCCATGGCGACGGGGACCCCGTCGGTGTCGACGACGTGCACGGCCGACCAGCTCCCCGCGATCGCCCCGGCACCCTGCGCAGCGTCCTTCGGCGACAGACCGGAGTCCTGCCGCAGGCGCAGGTAGTCGTCCAGCGGCGGCGGCCCGACCACCAGGCGGTACCCGTCGGCGAGCACGCCCGACGCACCGGCCCCGGCCACGGGCACGGGCACGGGCACCCCAGCGCCAGCACCATCCCCGGCCCCGGCCCCAGCGCCGGCCCCGGCCCCGGCCCCGACCTCGGTCACGACCTGGCCGGCACCGGCACGATGCACGCGGGCGACCCGACGGCGATCTGCGCCACGGTCTCGCCCGGCACCCCGTCCGACCCCACGGGCAGCACGGCGATCGCGTCGGACATCTGGTTGGCCACCAGCAGGTACCCGGGCACCTGCGCGAAGTGCCGCGGCCAGACGCCGCCGCACGACGCCGACCCGACGACGGTCAGCCCGTCGTCCGCGGTGTCGAGCACCACGATCAGGTCCCGGCCTCGGACCGCGACGACGACCCGTCCGGCCCGGTCGACCTCGACGTGGCTGAGGAGCGACTCCCCCACCTCGCCCTCGAACGCCGGCACCGACGCGATCGGCCGCAGCGTCCCGGAGTCGTCGCGGCGCAGGCGGTACACGCGTCCGTCGAGCTCACCCGCGACGACGAGGTCCGCGTCGGCCCCGGCCCCGAGCCACGCCATGTGCCGCGGCCCGACCCCGGGCCCGAGGTGGTGCACGCGCACGAGCTCGATCGCAGGCTCCGCCGTCACTCGGAACTCGTGGAGTGCGTCGCCGCCGAGGTCCGCGACGAGCACGGTGCCGTCGGGCGTCGCGATCGACTGGTGGGCGTGCGGCCCCTCCTGCCGGTCCTCGACGGGCCCCTCGACGTCGGGCAGCACGCCGGTGACGAGCGCCGACTCGGGGACGACGACCCGGTCCGCGCTGCCGTGGGTCCCGACGACACCGTCGCTCGCGGTCACCGAGGCGGCGTGCGACTCAGCGGCCTCGAGCGACACGGCCGTCACGGTGCCGGAGACGTAGTTCGTGACGACGAGCGCACCGGAGGGGTCGACCCGCGCGTGGCAGGGCGCGTCACCACCGGCATCGGCATCCCACCGGTGCTCGAGCGCACCACCGGCGTACCGGAAGGCGGAGACGCGACCGTCCGCGGTCTCGGACACGGCGTAGACCCGGTCGCCGGAGAGCGCGAGGAACGAGGGGTCGTCCATCACGGCGACGGTGGAGGCGGTGGTCCCGTGCACGACCGAGATGCCGGTCGCGTTTCCACCACCCGTCGCCGTGTACGACCCGACGAGCAGGTGCAGGTCGGCGAGATCCTGCGGGAAGCCGTCGGCTGGGATCCCGGCAGCAGGCCCGCTCACCGCTCGCCGCCGGCGATGCGCTCGTGGTGGTGGATGACCTCGGCGACGATGAAGTTCAGGAACTTCTCCGCGAAGGCGGGGTCGAGGTGCGACTCGGCGGCCAGCTGTCGGAGCCGCGCGACCTGCACCTGCTCCCGCCCCGGGTCGGCGGCCGGCATGCCCGCCTCGGCCTTCAGGTAACCGACCCGCTGGGTGTACTTGAAGCGCTCGGCGAGCATGTGGATCACGGCGGCGTCGATGTTGTCGATGCTCTGCCGGATGCTCGCCAGCTCGGCGACCGCATCGTCGTGGACGGGTGTGGACTCGTCGGCACTCATGGCCGCAGCCTACCGGCGGGCCTCCGCCGAGCGGGCTGGTGTGACGAGCGGACACGAGCACTGCTCCGGGGCTGCGAGAATGGAGGCCATGTCGGTCCTGCTCGTGATCTCGGGCGTGTGTGCGGTCCTCGCGGGCCTCGTGCACGTGTACATCTTCTTCCTCGAGTCCGTCGCATGGACGAGTCCTCGCGTGCGCCGCGTGTTCGGCATCGCCTCGGAGTCCGAGGCGCAGGCCACCCGCTCCCTCGCGTTCAACCAGGGCTTCTACAACCTGTTCCTCGCCATCGGCGCGATCCTCGGCGTCGTGCTGGTCGTCACCGGCAGCGGTGCGACGGGGTGGACCCTCGTGGTGTTCTCGAGCGCGAGCATGCTCGGCGCCGCGGTCGTCCTGGCCGGCACGGGTCGCCGGTACCTGAACTCGGCGTTCGTGCAGGGCTCGCTGCCGCTCATCGCCCTGCTCTTCGCGTTCATCGGCTCCACCTTCACCGCCGCGTAGCGGAACGCGCGGAACGGCACCAGACGTCGGACGGGAGGCGCGGTGCCGCCCCGCACCGTGCCTCCCGTCCGGCGGCCGCGCACCATTCGTCGCCGCCGGTCGCCACGCCCCCGCACGCCCCGCACGCAACGAGGGACGCACGCAACGGGAGACGCCGGGTCGCGACTCGCGACCCGGCGTCTCCCGTACTCCCCCTGTGGCGGTCGGTCAGCCGACCTTCTTCGCGAACTCGTCCGGCAGCCGGTCGAGCGCCCACTCGATGGCGGCGGTGGTGCCGAGCGAGAACGCGTTCGACACGTCCGCGTCGTCGACGACGATGGAGTGCCCGGCCTCGACCGACGGCACCTTCTGGAACAGCGGGTCGGACTCGGCCTTCGACGCGTCGACGTAGATCGGCAGGACGACGGTCAGGTCGGCGTCGAGCAGGTCGAGGTTCTCCTCGGACAGGCTCACCGAGAACGCGTCGCCGGCCTGCTGGTCGACGGCCTTCGGGATGGTGAAGCCGAGCTGCTGCATGAAGGTGGAGCGGCTGTCCTTCGAGGCGTACGCGCCGAAGCCGTCCGCCGTGTACGAACCGACGACGGCGGTCTTGCCGTCGAACTCGGGGTGCGCCTTCCGCGCCGCCGCGTACGCGTCGTCGAGGTCGGTCAGCAGCTTCTTGCCCTCGGACTCCTTGCCGAGTGCACGCGACACGAGGTCGACCTGCTGCTCGGTGGTGGTGAGGTAGTTCGCGCCGCCCTTCGGCACCGCGACGGTCGGCGCGATCGCCGAGAGCTTCGCGTAGCGGTCCTTGTCGCCCGAGCTCTTCGTGTCGAGGATGAGGTCCGGCTTGAGCTTGAGGATCTGCTCGTAGCTGGGCTCGAGCGTCTGGATGATCGTCGGCTTCTTCGTGTACGCGTCCTTGAGCCACGGCCCGACGCCGTCGCCACCGAAGGCGAGCCAGTCGCTGGCGCCGACGGGCTGCACGCCGAGTTCGAGCGCCGTCTCCGCGTCACCCCAGCCGAGGGCGACGACGCGCTTCGGCTGCGAGGGGATCTCGGTCGTGCCGAGTGCGGTCTGGATCGAGACGGGGAACGCGCCGCCCGAGCCCGAGGCACCGTCGGACGCGGCGGGCGACGAGGAGCCGGAGGTGCACCCGGCGAGGACGAGGGACGCGGCGACGACGGCGCCGGCGGCCGCGAGCACGCGGCGGACGCGGCGCGCTGAGGGGGAGGTTCGGATCACGCAGGTAAGGCTACCCTAAGCACCCCAGTCGAGGGCGCTGAGCGGCTAGGCTCCGGACGTGGAGTTCACCGACCCCGACCGGACCCGGCTGGCCGTGCTGGGCTCCCCCATCGCGCACTCGCTCTCCCCCACGCTGCACTCGGCGGCCTACGACGCGCTCGGGCTGCCGTTCACGTACGGGAGGCACGAGGTCGCCTCCGGTGGGCTCGACGCGTTCGTCGCGGGGCTGGGTCCCGATTGGCGCGGGCTCAGCCTGACCATGCCGCTCAAGCGGGACGTGCTGCCGATGCTCGACCGCACCACCCCGCTCGTCGACGAGCTCGGGGTGGCCAACACCGTGGCGTTCCGGCAGGAGGGCGACCGCGTCGTCCTGGCCGGCGCGAACACCGACGTCGAGGGCATCGTCCGACCGGTGGAGGCACTCGGGCACCTGCCGGGCGAGGCAACGATCGTCGGCGGTGGGGCCACTGCGGCGAGCGCCCTCGCGGCTGCGGTGCGGCTCGGCGCGGTCGACGTGCGGCTCTTCCTCCGCGACACCGCGAAGGCCGGCTCCCTCGTGGACCTGGCGGTGCGCCTCGGGGTGACGCTCGAGGTGCTGCCGATCGACTCGCTGCCGGGGACGCGGCACGGGTTCCTCGTGTCGACGCTGCCCGGCGGCGCGGCCGATCCGCTCGAGCTGCTGCCCTCCGGGCCGGACGCGGTGCTGTTCGACGTCGCCTACGAGCCCTGGCCGACCGCCGCGGCCGGACGCTGGGCCGCTGCCGGGGGCCGGGTGCTCAACGGGCTGGACATGCTGACGGAGCAGGCGATCGGGCAGATCCGGTTCTTCGTGTCCGGCGACGACACCGAGCTGCTGCCGGACGAGGCCGCGGTCCGACGGGCGATGCGGCTCGCGGTCGGGCTGCCGGCGACCATCACCGCCTGACGATCAGCGCTCAGGCACCACGGTTCAGGCGACGACGCCGTCGACGGTGAACCACGGTTCAGACGATGACCCCGTCGACGGTGAACCACGGTTCAGGCGACCACACCGTCGACGTAGAACCACCGCCCCTGCTCGCGGACGAACTCGCTCGTCTCCTCGAGCGTCCCGCGGTCGTCGTCGGTGCGCCACCACGCGCGGAAGGCGACCTGCCCGGCGGAGTCGAACGGACCTCCCGACCGGGTCGACACGATGTCCAGGCGCGTCCAGCGCTGCGTCGGGTCGAGCGTCAGCTCGTCCGGCCGGGTGCGCGGGTGCCAGGTGAGCAGCAGGTACTCCGGCAGCCCGAGCGCGAACGCGGTGAACCGGGAGCGCATGAGCCGCTCGGCGGTCGGGGCGGCGGCACCGGCGTGCAGGGGCCCGCAGCACTCGCCGTAGGGGTTGCCGCTCAGGCAGGGGCAGCGCTGTTCGTCGTCCACCCGGGCACGCTAGCAGCGGCCGGTCCTCGCAGCCTCGCGGCGTAGAAGGGTTCCGTGTACCGACTCGGATGGCAGGTGTTGCGCGGGCGCCTCTGGGAGGTCGTCGACGCGGCGCGGGCCCGTCGTGCCCTGTGGTCCGCGGGAGCCGTCGCCGCGGTCGCCCTCGTCGTCTTCGTCGCGACGGAGTGGGCGTGGGCCTGGGTGGGCCCCGGCGTCCTCCGCCCGGTCGCCGCGATAACCTTCGCGACGCTCGGAGTCCTCGCGGTGGCGTTCTCGTGCTTCCCGACGGCTCGCGAGATCGGTCCCGAGCTCCGGATCAACGGGCGACAGGTGCGACCCGACTGGCAGCTGTCCGTCCGGTGGTCGGTGCAGCCCTACATCGGCCGGCGAGCGCAGCCGATCGCGCCCGAGGACCGCGAGGCCGTCCTGATCGACGTGCCGCTGTTGCAGCGTGGACTGGTGCGACGGCTCTCGCGGCTCGGGCCGCTCCTGGTGGGGGCGGCCTCCGGCGGGATCACGGCGCTCGTCTCCGGACAGGTCGAGGTCTTCGTGATCCTGTGGCCCTTCGTGTACCTCTTCACGCTCCCGGACATGGTGGCGCGGCTCGGACTCGCCGAACGTGCCCGTCTCGCGGCGCTCGAGACGGCACCACCCGCGCCGGGGCACCGTCCGCTCCGGCGACGGCACCCCCACGGGTCGAAGGTCCGTCTGCCCGGCGAGTGACGGCCGCGGGCGCGCACCACTGTCGGCCGCGGCGGGCACACTGGGCGCATGTGTGGAAGGTTCGTCGTCTCCGACACCACGGCCGATCTGCTGCCCGAGCTCGTGGGTGAGCTCGCGGCGCGCACCGAGCACGTCGACGAGGACACCGGCGAGGTGCACGCCGGCCTCGCTCCGAGCTGGAACGTCGCGCCGACCGACCCCGTGTACGCCGTCCGGCAGCGCCACGGGCAGCGCCAGCTCCCGCAGATCAGCTGGGGCTTCGTACCGAGCTGGGCGAAGGACTTCCGGAAGCAGCGGCCGAAGCCGATCAACGCCCGCATCGAGACGGTCGCGACGAGCGGCATGTTCAAGCGGGCCTTCGCGACGAACCGGTGCATCGTCCCCGCGCTCGGGTACTACGAGTGGGTCGTGCGCGAGGACGGCAAGGAGCCCCACTTCGTGCACGAGCCCGACGGCGCTCTGGCGATGGCGGGCATCGTGAGCGCCTGGCCGGACCCGACGAAGCCCGAGGACGACCCGGACAAGTGGCGGCTGTCGCTCGCGATCATCACCCGCGACGCGCACGTCGCGCCCGGCGAGGTCCACGACCGGATGCCGGCGTTCCTCACCCCGGACGGCTACGACGACTGGCTGGACGGCGACCTCGGCTCCGACGACCTGCTCGCACTGCTCGACCACGAGTCGCTCGCGGTCGCGGCCGGGCTCGAGCAGTACGAGGTCTCCCGCGCGGTGAACAGCGTGCGGAACGACGGCCCGCAGCTCATCGCACCCATCGGGTGAGCGCTGCGCGCCACGGGCCCGTCCGCTGACCCCCGAGGGCACGGCGACCCGACGTCGGGTCGCCACCACGGACGACGGACGGGAGGCCCGGATCACGTGCGCCTGTCGGCTGACGTGATCCGGGCCTCCCGTCCGGTGGTGGGGTGCGGTCGTCAGGACCCGCTGCGGCGGCGCGTCCCCGTCACGACGGCGGTACCGTCACCTCGGCGGCGGACCACCAGGAACGCCCCGGCCAGGACCATCGCGACCGCGGCCAGGCCGAGTCCGACGAGTCCCGTGGTGCCGGTGAAGGCGAGCTTTGCGATGTGCGCGACCGCTGCGATCCCGGTGGGGTAGGACACCTCGATGGTCGCGCGGACCAGCTGCGCGGCACTGTCGAGCACGGTGTAGTCGATCGAGGTGCGCGCTGCCCAGCCGTGCTCGGGGGTGAACACGACCTGGCCGCGGTCGACCTGCCAGGTGCCCATGCCCTGCACGACGATCCGGTCGGTCGGTGCGCCGGTGGCCGGGTCGACCAGGTGCAGCGTGGTCGCCACGAAGTGCGCTCCGCCACTGGCGTGGTCGTTGTCGATCGGGCGGATGGTGACCGGGTGGCCCACGGCACCGACAGCCGAGTCGTCCGTGGCGGTGGCGGCCGCGACGACCGTCATGACCGCGGTGGCCGTCGTCGTCTGCCCGGAGGCGTCGGTCACCGTGTAGGTGAACCGGTCCGTGCCGGTGAAGCCGTCCGCGGCCTCGTACAGGTACGAGCCGTCGCGCTGCACCGAGACGGTGCCGTGCGCGGGCTTCCGGTCGAGGGCGGCGGTCAGGCCCGTCCCCCGGTCGTTGCCGAGCAGGCCGTGCCGGGCGTCACGGGCGACCGGGGTGCCCGCGACGGTCCGTGCGCTGTCGTCGACGGCGTCGATCCCGACGGTGATCCACACGGTGGCGTCCGCGGCCTGGCCCTCCAGGTCGTGGTCGCGGTACGTGACCGAGTCCACACCCGAGAAGCCCTGGTCCGGCGTGTAGACGAACGTCCCTGCGCCGGCGATGCGGACCGTGCCGTGCCGAGCCGTCCCCGCGGACACGACCCGCAGGGCCGAGCCGTGGTCGTTGCCGAGCACGCCCGGGTCGACCGCCGTCACCGGGGTGCCGGCGGCGGTGCTGGTGCGGTCGTCGGTCGCGACCGGGGTGACGGTGATCGTCACGAGGCCGGTCGACGTCGAGCCCTCGGCGTCCACCGCGGTGTACGTGAAGGTGTCGGTGCCCGAGAAGCCGGCAGCCGGCGTGTACACGTACGAGCCGTCCTTGCGGAGCTCGACCGTGCCGTGCTCCGGCTGCCGGTCGATCTTCGCCCAGAGCCCCGCGCCGGAGTCGTCGGTCAGGACGCCCGAGGCCGCGGACACCCGCAGCGTGCCGTTCGTGGTGGTGGTGCCGTGGTCGGCTGTCGCGACGTTGCCGACCAGGACCGTGACCGTGGCGGTCGCGGTCTGCGCGGCGGCGTCGGTCACCGAGTACGTGAACGTGTCCGTGCCGGACCAGCCCGTCGTCGGCGTGTAGACGAGCGAGCCGTCCGCCGCGGTGGTCACCGTGCCGTGGCGCGGAGCCGTGTGGTCCGTGACCGTGAGCCCGGCGCCGTGGTCGTTCCCGGTCAGCACGGTCCCACCGAGCGCGAGCGGGGTGCCGGCGGTGGTCTGCAGCACGTCGTCGGTCGCGGTGGGTGCGACGGTGACGCGCACCGTGGCGGTCGCGGTCGAGCCGGCGGCATCGGTCACCGTGTAGGTGACGGCGTCGGTGCCCGAGAACCCGTCGGCGGGCGTGTAGGTCACGCCGGTGTCGCGGGCGGCCGTGCCGTCGGTGCCGGTCGTGTCGGAGATCCGGACGGTGCCGTTCGCAGCCGTGCCGACGCCGGTCACCCGGAGCGCGGTGCCCTTGTCGTTCTCGGTCACGGCGACGTCGACCGGGGTCCCCGTCGTGGTCGTCGCGGTGTCGTCGACGGCCTTCGGTGCGACGGTGATCGTGACGGTGCCGGTCGTGGTGTTCCCGGAGCCGTCGGTGATCGTCACGTCGAAGGTGTCCTTGCCGGAGTACCCGGGCTCGGGCGTGTACGTGTACGAGCCGTCCTTCCCGACCTCGACGGTGCCGTGGCCCGGGTCCGTGTTGTCGGTGACGGTCAGGCCGGTGCCGGTCGCGCCCTCGAGCACGCCCTTGTCTGCGGGCACCACGAGGGTGCCGTCGGCGGTGGCGTCGGCGTCGGTCGCGGCGACCACGGGCGTGATGGTCACCGTGACGGTGCCCGCGGCCTGCTCGTCGTTCGCGCCGGTGACCCCGTACGGGAAGGTCGCCGTGCCCGAGGTCCCCGGAGCCGGGGTGTACGTGACGGTGCCGTCGGCGTTCAGCACGACGGTGCCGGCGCTGGGCTGCCCGACCGACGTGACGGTGAGGCCGGAACCGTGGTCGTTGCCGGTCAGGTCACCCGAGGTCACCGTGACGGGCTGGTCGGCCGCGGTGCGGATCCGGTCGTCCTCGGTGCGGGGCGTGACGGTGATCGTCACGAGCCCGGTGCTCTTCTCGTCGGTGTCGGACGCGTCCTTCGCCGTGTAGGTGAAGCGGTCCGAGCCCGACCAGTCCGCGGTCGGCGTGTAGGTGTACGAGCCGTCGGCGGCGAGGTCGACCGTGCCGTGCAGCGGCTGCTCGTCGATCGTCGCGGTCAGGCCGGTGCCATGGTCGTTCGCCAGGACGCCCTCCGCCACGGGGACGGTCAGCGTGGTGGACGCCGGGACGGTCGCGGAGTCCGCGGTGGCCTGCGGTCCGACCACGACGACGACCCAGGTGGAGTCGGTGCCGCCCGAGGCGTCACGGACGTCGTACCAGAACGAGCCGGTACCCGAGAAGCCGTCGGCAGGGGTGAACACGGCGTTGCCGTCCGCGTCGAGCACGACCGTGCCGTTCGAGGCCTTGCCCACGCCGGTGACGGTGAGCCCGGTACCGGAGTCGTTGCTCGTCATGGCCGTCGCCGCGACGGTGACCGGGGTGCCGGCCGTCGTCGAGGTGGTGTCCGGGCGGGCGGTCGGCGAGACCGCGATCGTCACGGTCGCCGGCTGCGACGTCCGGCCGGAGCCGTCGGTCACCGTGTAGGAGAGGGTGTCGGTACCGGACCAGTCGCGGGCCGGGGTGTACTCGACGGCACCGTCCCCGTTCACGACCGCGGTGCCGTGGGCCGGAGCCGTGGCGATCCTCGGCGTGAGGTCCGTACCGGTGTCGTTCGCCGCCGCGTCGATCGCGACGGGACGGTTCGCCGTCGTCGCCGCGCGGTCGTCGGAAGCGACGGGCACGACCACCACGGTGACGGTGCCGCTGACGACCGTGCCGGCGCTGTCGGTGGCCTGGTAGGTGAACGTGTCGGTGCCGGAGAACCCGGTCGCGGGCACGTAGGAGTAGGTGCCGTCGGGTGCCAGCGTCAGCGAACCGTGCGTCGGCTCGGTGTTCGAGCGGATCGTCAGGCCGGTGCCGCGGTCGTTGCCGAGGACGCCGTCGGCGCGGGTCGTCGCCGTGGCGGTGCCGCCTGCGGGCAGCGTGATCGTGTCGTCGACCGCCGCGGGGCGCACGAGGACGGTCACGGTGACGGTGTCGGACTTCCCGTTGCCGTCGGTGACCGTGTAGTCGAAGGTGTCGTCACCGGAGTAGCCGTCGGCCGGGGTGTACGTGTACGAGCCGTCCTTCCCGACGGTGACCGTGCCGTGTGCGGGCTGGGTCGAGCCGGTGACGGTCAGGCCGGTGCCCTGGTCGTTGCCGAGCAGGCCCGGGGCACCGACGGTGGTCGGTCCGCCGGCGGTCACGGTGATCGCGTCGGCGCCGGCCGCGGGCAGCACCGTCACGGTGACGGTCGCCGTCGTGGTGGTGTCGTTGCCGTCGGTCGCGGTGTAGGTGAAGGAGTCGGTGCCCGAGAAGCCGGGGGCCGGGGTGTACCGGTAGGACCCGTCCTTCCCGAGCTCGAGGGTGCCGTGCGTCGGGTCGGTGTGGCTCGTGATGGTCAGGTCGCTGCCGCCGTCGTTGGCCAGGAGGCCCTTGGTCGCGTCCGCCGTCGAGGTCCCGCCGGCGTGCACCGAGAAGGCGTCGTCGGCGCCGGTCGGCTGGACCGTCACGGTGACGGTGCTCGTCGCGGTCTGCCCGGAGGAGTCCTTCGCCGTGTAGGTGAAGGAGTCGGTGCCGGAGAAGCCCGCGGCCGGCGTGTACGTGTAGGACCCGTCGGCACGGACCGTCGCGGAACCGTGTGCGGGCTGCGTGTTCGAGACGACGCTCAGGCCGGTACCGCTGTCGTTCGCGAGCACACCGTCGGCGGCGCTCTTCATCACCGCGGTACCGGTGGTCGTGGTCGCGGTGTCGGCGGTGGTCGCGACGTGTGTGGCCTTCACGGTGTTGGCGAAGGTGACGACGATGTCGCTGCCGTCCGCGGTCGTCGCGTGCGGGAACACGAAGGACGCGTTGTTGCCGCTTCCCGATGCAACGGTCCGACCGCTGTTCAGCTCGACCGCCTGCCAGGTCGTGTCGTAGTTCGCGAGGTCCGTCGTCCCCTTGGCGGACTGCGTCGCCGTGTAGGTCGTGTCCGGCAGCGTCAGTACGGCACCGGCCTTCGGCGTCTGCGCGCCGGCACTCGTGCTCGTCGTGTCGGCGGTGTTGCCCGCGGAGATCTGATCGCCGTCGACGCGGAGACCGAACTGGTCGCCAGCGTTCCACCGCTCGTCGACGCTCGACTGCGCGGCGAGCGTGTTCGCGTAGTTGCAGGTCGCGAGGTCCGACGGCTGGAAGTCCCCACCGATGGTGAAGCTGTCGACCTGCTTGCCGGAGCTCGGGTTGATCTTGTACATCGTGGTGCCGATGGACGCGTAGAGGTAGCCGTCGGACGAGAACGCGATGCCCGGGCTGCCCCCGGCGTCGGCCTGGTTGCTCGGCAGCGTCGCGACCAACGAGGTCGACAGCACCTGTCGACCGGCGGAGGTCGGCACGGTCTCGACGTCGACGCGACGGACCTGGTTGCCGGTCACCACGAACAGCAGGCCGCGGGTGCTGAAGGCCATGTCGCCGTTCATGCCCGTCTGCAGGTTCCCGAGGGAGCCGACCTGGCCGATGCGGGTCTTCGTGTTCGGGTCGTACGCGCCGAGGTAGGCGCTCGCCCCGTTGCCCGCGTAGTAGTACAGGCCCGTCACCGGGTTGACCGCGCCGCGCAGCAACGCACGCGCGCCGGAGGGGTCGGCGTTCTTGACGTCGGGGAGCCGCTGCTCGTTGACCGCGTCGTACGTGGTGATGGTGTTCGCGCTGCCCGCGGGCGTCGTCCCGTTGAACGACGCGTAGGCGGCGACACCGTTCTTCGCGAGTCCGAGGGCGTTGTTGCCCGGGCTCATGCTCGCCTTGACCTCGGAAGCGTGGCTCGTCACGTCGATGGACGCGAGGTTACCCGCACCGTTGATCGCGTACACGGTGTTCTGGTCGCAACGGAGTCCGGACGCAGCCGCAGCCGGGTCGGCCACCACGGCCTGGGTGAGACCGACGGCGCCGAGCAGGGCGACGCCGAGCATGGCGACGGTACGGATACCGGGTCGTGGGCGCGCGTGAGCGCGTGCGGGCACACGGGTGCCCTGGTGCACAGGCAGCATGAGTCACTTTCGGGTCGAGACGATGCCGACGCCGAGCTGTCGTGACGGTCCGTGCAGAGGGACGGTCGCTGGCGTCGTCCCGATCCTGGCAGGACACTGAGTGCGTCAGGGGTCAACACCGGTCCCCAGTGTGGGGGACCCTCCTCGAACTGGGGGTGCATGCTGGCCGCCCCGCGGCGAGGGTCGCGGCGGGCGCACGACGACGGGAGGCCCGGGTCACGTCCGCCGAGTGGCGGAGGTGACCCGGGCCTCCCGGTCGGATCGTTGCTCAGTCGAGCGTGCGGCGCACGTCCGGCAGCAGCTGGTGGAGCCGCTCGGCGAGACGGTCCTGCGCCTCGTGCAGCGAGCGGAAGTCGCCGACGTACTGACCGAAGGTGTCGGACACGAAGAAGTGTGCGCCCTGCTGGTCGATCACGCCGCCGTAGTAGCCGCCGTAGTTCGCCGCCCAGAGCCCCGCGTCGGCCTCGGACCAGACGACGTGCGCCCGGGCCGGTGCATCGGGGGACACGACGCCGGCAGCGATGCCGGTGATGACCTCGATTGTCGCCGTGTCCACGGTCACCTCGGCCTGCTGGCTGTTGGCGACGCTGGTGCTCATGGTGGTACTCCTCGTGCTGCTGTGGTGCTGGACGGTGCTGGTGGTTCGGGCCGTGCTGGTGGTACGGGTCTGGCTGGTGGTGCTGGCCGCGAGGGCCGGATGGTCGTCGGGCACTACGCGACCGGACGGATCACGGCCGGCAGCATCACGTGGAGCTGGTCCGAGAGCTTCGTCTGGGCCTCTTCGAGCGTGGCGAAGTCGCCGACGACGAGTCCGAAGGTGTCCGAGGCCACGTAGCGGCCGTCGCGCTTGTCGACGCTGCCGCCGAAGTAGCCGCCGTAGTTGGCGATCCACTCGCCGTCGTCCTCCTGCGTCCACGTGGTCTTGGCACGTGCTGCGCGGCCGGAGTGCTCTGCCTCGGCCTCGAGGATCGCGATGACGTCGACCGTGTCGGTGTCGAGGGTGACCTCGCGGGTGTCGGTGGTGACGGTGGTGCTCATGTCGCTCTCCTTCGCGATCCGGGGTACATCAGGTGATGGTGCAACCGTACGAGAACGTCCCCCGGCGACGCCAGCGATGCCCGTCCATTCACGGGTTTCGTGCATACGGATCGGGGTACAGCCCCGGATTTCCGGGGTCGGGGGACGCGGGAACGGGGTACAGGTGCGCGATCGGGGTACTCGTTCCGTGGATGAACCGGTTCCCGCGGGTTCGCGAGGTCCCCTCGCGTCCATCCCGGACGGGAGGCGCGGCCCGCTAGCGTCGTTCCCGATGAGCACCAGGACGAGGACCACGATCGTGCGGAGTGGGATGGTAGCTGCGGTCGTGCTCGTGGGCGCGGTCCTGCTGGTGCCCGGCCTCGCAGACCGGGTCCGGTCCGCGCTGCTCCACCTCGTGGGCGCGCTGCGCGCGCTCGGGCACGGCACCCTGACGCTCGGTGACGGCTTCGTGGCCGCGATCGCGGTGACCCTGGTGACCGCCCTGCTGCCGGTGCTGCTGGCGAGGGCGAGCCGGGCCTCCCGGCCGGCCGGGGTGGCGGGACGCGCCCTGGTGAGCGCCGTCGTCGTGCTGGCGGCCGCCGTCGTCGTGGCGGCACAGTCCTCCACCCCGGGCGAGCGGTTCCGGTCCGTCGTGCTCGCGGGTCTCGTCGGGGTCGCGATCGGGGCGCTGCTCGACGCAGCCTGGCACGCGCGACACAGCGCCGCGCACGCGTCGGGACGAACGAGGCGGGTGGCGTGGACGCTCGCGGCCGCCTACGCGCTCCTGGTGGTGCTCGTGGCGACGGCGGGCTCCCCCGTCGACCGCGGGATCCACCCGTGGCTGACGCGCGCGATCGCCGCGGGGCACCGTCTCGGCGCTCCGCAGTGGCTCGACTACGGATCGGTCGAGTTCACCGCGAACGTGCTCTTCTTCGTGCCGTTCGGGTTCTTCGTGCTGCTGCTCTTCGGGGCACGCGCGTGGTGGGTCGGCATGCTCGGCGGGTTCCTGGCGAGCTGCGCGATCGAGACGGTGCAGGCGCTGTTCCTGCCGGCGCGGTTCGCGTCGGTGGACGACGTGCTGTCGAACACCTCCGGAGCGGTGCTCGGGGTCCTGCTGGGGATCGTGGTGCTGGGGCGGGCCCGCGTGAGCGCGGCTGGCGGACAGTCGCGGGCCGCAGTGTGACGATCTGACGACGGACGCGCCGCTCGGCCCGAGCGCGGCCTACGGTCAGCGCATGGACCCGAACCCCGATCGGAAGCACCATCGCCCCTACCGCCGGCCGTCGACCTTCCCCTGGTGGCTGTGGATCGTCGCGCCGCTCGTCGTGATCGCCGTCGTGGCGATCGCCCTGGTCGTCACCTGATCCGTCCGACCTGACCCGTCCTCGTTCCTCCACCGACGACAGCACGAAGCCCCCGGCACCGAGGTGCCGGGGGCTTCGTTCAGTTCAGCTGTGCTCAGGCGGCGTCGTGCTGACGACGGACCGACTTGCGGGCGACCAGGAGGCCACCACCGAGAACGATGGCGCCGCCGGCAGCCCAGAGGCCGAGCGTCGAGATGGTGCCACCGGTGAAGGCGAGCTGGCCGGGGGTGCCGGAGTTGCCGTTCGAACCGACCGTGACGGCGGTGTCGCCGGGGGCGACGGTGAACGAGGCGAGGCCGACGACGCCCGAGGTGGCGCCCGTGGCGGTCAGGTTGTAGGTACCCGAAGCACCGGCCGGGAAGGTGACCTTGACGACGAGCGCGCCGGTCGGCGAAGCCGTGTAGGCCTTCGAGACCGTCGTGGTCGGCAGCGCACCGAGGGTCACGGCGCCGGCGCCGGTCACCTGGACGTTGACGGTCTCGCCGTTCTGGAATGCACCGTCGGTGAAGCTGACGTTGGCGGTGCCGCCCGCGACGTAGCTGCCCGAGACGGAGACGCTCGAGTCCGGCGCGTAGCCGGCAGCGTTCGCCGCGGTCGGGATGGCGATGAACGCTGCGCCCGCGAGGACGGCAGCTGCGATGAGCTTCTTCATGAAGTGTTTCCCCTAAGAATCTGATCCTGCAGACCCTGACACCCAGAGCCCGTGGCACTCCCCCCAAACGCAAGCCGTGAAGGAGCAAGCGGTCGCTATGGCGAAGTTCCCTCAATCTAGCGGGAATCCTCAGGTTGTTGCCACCAGATCCGAAACTTTTTCGAGATCGAGCCGGTCCCGGTGCGCATCAGGGACACCTCTGCATCGCTCGACACCCCGTCAGGAGGCGTCCTTCCCCGGCGAAAACCCCAGTTGAGAGGCCGTTGCGGGTACTACCGCCGACAGCGCCGGGCCGCGCGCAGTCCCACCTGGGACCGGCTGAGCCGGGTGCTCAGGAAAGTCCAGACCCCCCACTCTGGGGACAGCTCGAATCGCGCTACGCGGCTCGACACGCCGCCGCCTCCGGTCCGTGGACGAGGCGCGGACGTATGGTTCGCGCTCAGCTCGCGGGGATCGGGTCCTTGCACTCGAACCGCAGGGGCTCGACCTTGCCCTGCTCGACGCCCGGCGTCGAGATCGCCTCGACACCGGCGTTCGCGAACTTCGCGTCCCCGAGGTACGCGACCCGGAACGTCGTGCTCTCCCCCGGTCCGAGCAGTGTCTGCAGCTGCGCGACCGGGTGCCCGCCGTCCGTCGCCGTCTGCACGCCGACCTGCTTGCCGTCCTGCGTCGAGCCGAGGTAGATGGCGTTCTCCGGCGCGTAGACCGCGAGGAGCGTCTTGATCTTCCCGGGCTCGGTACCGAAGATGCCACCGCCCGTGACGTACTCGGGGAGACTCGTTGCGGCGTCGGCCGGTGCGGTGTTCTTCAGGGTGACCTCGACCACGGAGGTCGGACGGCCGTCCTGCCGGCAGACCGACGATCCGACCGATACGGACTTGTCGAGGTAGTAGTCCATCTTCGCGGCGGTGCCGTCGTTCAGGTAGACGCCGAACTGCCGGGTCTCTCGAGACGCGGTGGGAAGCTCGCCGGCCAGCGGCGTCCCGTCGAGCCGCCGCTGCTCGTCCTCCGACGCGCTCCACAGACGGAGGCGCCCCTCGTCGGTCCCCTGGGTCAGCGCTCCGATGAACCGCTTCGCGTCGAAGCCACCGCTCGACACCTTGTCGAAGACCGCGCTCGCGGCTGAGGCGAAGAAGACGTCCTGGACCGCGGGATCCGGGTACTTGGCGTAGACGTCGCTCAGCAGCAGTTGGACAGCGTTGTCCGAGGTGAGGGTCTCACCGGTCGCCAGCTGCACCGGCCCCGTCGCCCGGAGCATGTAGCTCAGCGTCACCGGGTCCATCGCGAGGACTCCGTCGACCTCCTGCCCGAACTTCTGCTTCCACATCTCACGGGCGAGCTGCGCAGTGACATCGAAGCGTGGTGTGAGGTTGACGTCCTGCATGTACCTGCCGGTGATGTCCCCGTACAGGCTGGCCGTGTCTGACTCGAGCGGAAGCACCGGCTGCTCGTAGGGGCCGAAGGACGAACCCGCGGCCTGGTTCTCGAGCTTGATCGACCCGTCCTGCACCTTGAGCAGCGCGACGGCACCCGGGATGCCCCCGCCTGCTCGGAGCTCCGCGTTGTTCTGGAACAGGAGCACGTAGTTGCGTTCGCCGTCCCGAGCGAGCATCGCCGGTGCGAGCTGCACGACGCGGTTGGCCGTGTCGACCTGCGTCGACGCGGACTGCACGGCGTTCCGCAGCTGGTTGACCGCAGACGTCACCGGCGAGAGCGTGCCGCTCGTGTCGATCGCTTGCGCATCGCGGTCGGCCTTCGTCAGCGTCTCGGCCGCCTGCGCGACCGCCGGCTGCGCGGTGACGAGTGGATCGAGGTCGACCTTGCCGTCCTTCGGCGCGAACGAGTCGACGCCGAGCCCACCGACGACGCCGGCGACGGGACTCACCGCACCGTCGGCCACATCGTCGACGACCACGGCGACCTCGCGCACAGCACGCAGGTTCGTACCGAAGAACGGGACGTACTGGGCTGCGCCCCACACCGCGTCCCCGGTGAGCGACCGGGCCGCGGACGCCTCGTCCTCCAGGCGCTTCGCGGTCTGCTGCGCCGCACTCGTGTCCGCGTCCGTCAACTGCGACCGCAGCGTGCTGACGTCAGAGACCGCCCGTTCGAGATGCCCCTTGGCGAGCACACCGCGCACCCCCACCCAGACGGCGGCGAGGATCAGCAGGAGGACGACGGCCAGGACGGTCCACAAGACGACGCGGGCCCTGGACCCCCGGCTCCCTGCAGCGCGTCGCGACTCGGGCTGGTCGGACATGCGGCTCAGTCTAAGGGTGAGGATTCGTTCGACGTCGCAGCCAGACCAGCCGCGTCCAGAGCATCGATGATGAGGGTCACTTCGTATTGCCCTCTACGATGAAAGTCCTTGCACCCAAGAGCGGAGCGATCTGTGCGTCGATCTGTGGCCATCATCGGCACACGCGGTTATCCGAGCTACTACGGCGGATTCGAGACAGCCGTGCGTCGCCTCGCGCCTTACCTGGTTGAAGCCGGCTGGGACGTCACCGTCTACGGGCGGCGAGGGTCGGTCACCGAGACTGACCCGTCGGCGCATCCAGACGTCCGGAGCAAGTACACATGGGGCCTCAACTCGAAGTCCCTCAGCACGCTCTCCTTCGGCGCGACTGCGTCCGCTTCGGCTCTCGTCAACAAGCCCGATGTGGCCCTGATCATGAACGTCGCAAATGGCTTCTTCTTGCCGGCGTTACGGGCGCGGGGCATCCCTTCGCTGCTCAACGTCGACGGTATCGAGTGGGACCGCGCCAAGTGGAACCGAGTCGCCAAAGCGGTCTTCCGCTCGGGCGCAGCGATGTCTGCCCGCTGGGCGGATGAACTCGTCTTCGACGCTCGGGCCATCGGCGACCGCTGGCGAAGGGACTTCGGGGTGGGCGGCACGTTCATCCCGTACGGCGGTGACACGCACGAAGCCCTCGACGTGGAGGACGGTCTGCAGCACCGGGGGTACGTGCTCTACGTCGCACGCTTCGTTCCGGAGAACAGCGTCAACGAGTTCTTCTCCGCGGCCCGGCAGCTCGAAGGCCGCTGGCCTGTCGTCATCGTGGGTAGTGACGGTTTCAACGGCCATCTGGATGAAGCAGCTCGACAGCTGAGCGCAAACTCCGAGAACGTGCACTGGCTCGGCCACGTCAACAACGACGACAAGCTGCGCTCGCTCTGGCAGCACGCAGGCGCGTACTTCCATGGCCACAGCGTCGGTGGGACGAACCCAGCGCTCGTGCAGGCGATGGCGAGCGGTGCCCCCACGGTGGCCCGGGATACGCCGTACAACCGAGAGACACTCGGCGAGACAGGAATCTTCGTCGAGGCGACAACGGATGCAATCGTCAGAGGAGTCGAGACGATGATGCAGGCGCCAGAGCAGGATCAGTTCGGACGAGCAGCCAGAGATCGTGCGGTGCAGGACTATTCGTGGGACGGAGTGTGCGCTGCTTACGAGCTCGCACTGAGCAGGTTGATGGACGAGAAGCGACGATGACGGAAGGCGGTCGTTCTGTCCGCATCTACCCTGAGCTCAGGGCTGCGCAGGTGGAGCGACACGAGCAGCTGGTGCCAGCAGAAGGTTGGTACTTCAAGACGAACTACGACATCACCGGCGAGGTTGCTCCGGCTTTCGTTCCGATGTCGACCCTCAAGGCCCTTCTGACACTGGCCTTCGCGGAGGTTGAGACGCTTGAAGTACCCGAGCTTCTCTGGGCTCGCGAACTTCCGCGCACGCTCGCGCTGCTGGTGGTTCACAAGTTGACATCGCGGCGATCGGCCAGACGTGTCTTCTATGCCATCGAGAACAACGATCCTGAGACTGCCCTGCTCGGCACACGCAAAGTTCCGAGGTGGATCTCCGCTCCTCTGCGCGGAGCCCTCGGACTCTCCGCTCGTTGGTTGATCGATGCCGTCGTCTACGGGTCAGAAGGGTCCCGTCGGGCGTACCAGAGCTTGCCGCTCGTACCGGGGATGCACTCCACTCTGATCGAGGAACTTCCTGGACGGCCGACCGGACCTGCGCTGCCCGAAGACCGGCGCGGCGCGGTCTTCGTGGGTGCGCTCGAGACACGCAAGGGGGTTCCCGCACTGATGAAGGCTTGGGAAATGATCGAAACGGGTCACGCGGATCGGCAGATCCGGATCATCGGGAACGGGGAGCTCGTCTCAGAGGTCCGCACCTGGTCGGACAAGAACCCAGCGCAACGAATATTCCTCGGACAACTTCCACACGATCAGGTTCACGACATCCTCACCCAGAGCTCCGTGCTCGCGGCCCCGTCCCTCCGAGAAGGCCGCTGGCGCGAACAGATCGGGCTGCCGATCAAGGAAGCGCTGCGGGCCGGAGTGACGGTGGTGAGCACCCCGGACACGGGCCTAGCAGACTGGCTCGTCACGAACGGTCATCACGTGGAGCAGATCGACGCTCTCGCGGGTGCCCTTGCCGCAGCCCTCGATGCGCCGCTGCATCCGGCCGAAGTGATCCGGGCGCTACCGCAGTTCGATGGCCGTGTTGCAGCGGACCATTGGCTGCGGCGAAGCACCGAGGCGGCATCATGACGACGAAGAAGGTCCTCGGAGCAATCGTCGTTCATCACCGCAGCTACGAAACAATCGAGAAAGTACTGTCCGACCTGGTGCACGAGGGGGTGGCGCCAGAGAACATCGTCGTTGTCGACAACAGCGATCAAGACGATTCCGAAGACCGACTCAGGACGCTCCTGCCGGGTTCAACCCGACTGCTCAGCGTGGCAAATCACGGATACGGTGCCGCTGTGAACGCCGGTGTGCGAGAGCTCCAGGCGCACGCAACGTACGATCTCCTCCTCGTCGCAACGCACGAGGTTGAGATTGCCGACGGTTCTGTAGGCGCCCTCGTCGACGCGGTTCGCTCTGCACCGAACATCGGTGCCGCCGGTCCGACCCTCATCAGCAGGGTGGACGGCGCGGACAAGGTGTGGTCGACCGGTGGGCGGTTCACACGGTGGGCGAGAGTACCGCGGCACCACGATCATCGAGCGGACGTCCACGCGGTGCAGCAGTCGGGGTCACCAACTCGTCGAGAGTGGCTCGACGGCGCGTTCGTCCTCTACAGAGCGCAGCTGCTGTCAGAACTTCGGGTCAACGAAGTCTTCTTCATGTACGTCGAAGAGGTTGACCTCCACCTTCGGATAGCTCGAGCCGGTTTCGAGGTCGTTTGGGTTCCTGAGGCAAGGGTTCGCCAGAGCTCGAACGGCACGCCCATGTTGTACTTCGGACGGAACCTCGCGCTTCTGCACCGTCTCAACGGCGAATCTCGACGCCTGGTACTACTGCCGTTCGTCGCCTTGAGAATGGCGCTACCTCTTGTGGTTCGGAGGAGATCCTTGCGACCTGTCATCGACGTGGTGAAGGGAATCGTTCGAGGTCTGACCGAGAGGATGACCCGTTGACGCGGCGCACACTGGTGATCAACCCTCTCGGTGGTGCACTTCTCCACTACCGTTCGGAACTCGTCAGCGTCCTGCGGGAATCGCTGCAGGACCCGCTGGTCCTCGAGTTCGAGGAACCATCGGTGAGCCATGAGTCTCGCTACCGCTGGGTGAGCAGGTACATCAAATCCCTGATGATCGCTCGTTCCCGGCAACGCCGGGCGCCCGGAAGTACCGCGATCATCACCTGGCCGGTGCTCGGCTACCTGGACCTTCTGCTGACGGCGGTTGTCCTTCCCAACTCCTGGCTGACCGTGCATGATCCCGTACCGCTGGTCCGTGCAGTCGGGTACGGCAAGCTGGCTCGTTCCGCAGCACGCACCCTGGGTCGCCACGCGAAGATCATCGTCCTGAGCCATCAAGCATCGGACGAAGTGCGGCGGGCGCTCCCTCGTGCAACGATCCGCGTGCTTCCCCATCCGATCCTCGAACCGGACCTGCAGCGACAGCGCCCGGAGCACACGGTCATACGGGTCCTCGGGCAGTACAAGGCGGACCGAGATACCGATCTCCTGCGATCGATCGCTGCGGAACATCCCGCGTCACGGTGCACGATCACGGGTCGAGGATGGCCGAAGGTGGCCGGCTGGGAGGTCGACGACCGCTTCGTTCCGGAAGCAGAACTCGACGACCTCATCCGTTCAGCCTCGGTCGTGCTCATCCCGTACCGCCGCTTCTTCCAGAGCGGCGTCGCGGTGCGGTGCCTCGAGACCGGAACGCCGTTCGTCGGCCCATCTGACAGTTCGTTGTCCGATCTGCTCGCGAAGAGGCCCGATCTGCTTGCGAAGTCATCAGCCGCTGACTGGCTCCGCGCCATCCGCGCGGCGATCGAAGTATCCGAACACGAAATGACCTCAATATCTGCCCTGGCAAGACGCCGTGCCGCGAGCGGATGGGCATCGATCTAGCTACTTCGCTCGCCGCCGGGCGAACCAGCGAACGATCCCACCGAACGGCGCGTCCATGGGCAGAAACGTGTTTTGCGTGCCCCATCTGCGTGCAGTCCCCCTCGGATTCCTTTGGAACTCGAGGGAGTCGCTCGTCGTTCCTGTCAGCTACTGGAGCGGGTAGATCGAAGCCGTCGCGTTCCGCGGGCGCCACGCGAGAGGTGTGCCGGAACATCTGCTCGGCCTCGATCCGCGCGATCAGAGCCCGTACCACCTAGCCCGGCTACTGAGGGGCAGGGGTACTGGCAATCCAGCTGTAGAGAGCGCGCACTGCCGGCGTCGCCGCACAGAAGACCCAAGGACGACGAGTGCGGCGGCCACTGCGCTGGAGACTCTAGAGCCCGAGGATGGACATCGGCGGAAGATACCTCCGGCCGCCAGCGGAAGCGAGCGCTCTGTTACTCTCCGATCATGCGAAGGATCCTCGTGGTCGTTGCGGGGGTTGTCATCACGATCGCCGCCGCTGCCCTAAGTGTGCGCGAGCCGTCTATCGGCGCGGTGCTGCTCGCGGTCGTAGTCTCGGCGCTGATCCTCGCGACCCGGCCGTCGTGGACGGTGCACCTGACGCTGATCCTGGCGTTCATCGCGCTGCCCGCGATCATTCCGACCGAGTTCAACGTTTACGGCGTCACGATTCGCGCCCACGAACCGTTCCTGCTGCTCTCCGTGCTGTACGCCGTCACGAAGCTGAAGGGCACCCGGCGAACGAACCTGATCGGTCTCGCGTTCGCGTCCTTCGTGGCCCTCGGCGCCCTCGTCGGGCTTGCGCACGGCAACGCGCCCGCAAAGCTGCTGTACGACGCCCGTCCGGTAGCCGAGGGTGCGGCGATGATCTTCGTCGCCGTTCGCGTGTACGGCACCCAGATCGGCGACGCGGCCGTCCGCGTGATTCGGTGGGTGCTGTGGATCTCCGCGGCCGTCGTGTTCGCCGGGGCGACGCTTGGGCTTGCGGTCGGTGGGCGGACAGAGGAGGCGAGCCTTGCCAACCCGGGGGCGGACTCGGGTGCCGCTACGCGGCTGCTCACGAACACGACGTTCCCGGCGCTGGCAGTGCTGTGCGCGGTCGTCGCGCTGGTGGTGGCTCGACGGGCGACGCTGCGGAGCACGTGGGCGTTTTCGGTGCCCGCTCTGCTGATCGTCGTCCTGAGCTTCTCGCGGAACTCGATCCTCGCGGTCGCGGTCGCGATCCTCTTCGCGGTCGTCGCGACCCGCACCGTCTCGTCCGCACTGCGCGCCGCCGGGATCTTCGCAACGGCGATCGGGGTGTTCGCGCTGCTGCTCGTCCTGAGCCCGATCCTGGCGGGGCTGCCTGGCGGCGACTTCATCAACACGCAGGTGTCGAGCTACGCGAGTCGCGTCGTCGATGGCCTGTCGTCGAACGTCCAGGCCACGGACGCGTCGGTGCAGTTCCGGGCCAGCGAAACGTCGTGGCTGCTGCGCGGCATCGCTTCGGCGCCGGTGTTCGGCCACGGGTTCGGGTTCGCTTACAAGCCGTCGGCCGGGACGTCGGCGTTCACGCTCGACTACGCGCCCTACTACGCGCACAACTTCTACCTGTGGGCCGGGGTGAAGACCGGTCTGCTGGGGGTCGCGGCGTTCCTACTCGCCGTCGCGAGCCCGCTGCTACGGTCGCTGAGCCGCCCGTCGGTCCCGACACTCGCCCTGGCGGCGGCGCTGATGGGGATGCTCGCGGCGTCGTACGTCGCGCCGGTGCCCCTCAGCTCGACCTCGACGATCCTGTTCGGGTCGCTCGTCGGTGCGCTGGCGTGTGCGACGGACCGGCGTCCCGCGCTCGAGCCGGACCAGAAGGTCGGCGCCCGGGAGTTCGCGCGCGTCTAGCCGACACCCCGAACATCGTCCCGCCACACCCACGCGCAGTGAGCACCCCTGCTCGAACCCACACTCGACGAGGACGGCTCGCTCGGTGCGTGCGAGCACGTGCGCTTCGACTTCGAGGATCCGGTCGGGAAACTGTACCCATGCTCTCAACGGGTCGGGCACGGGCAGGTCAACCTCGGGCCCACCGCGTGCCGCCTCGGGAAGCGAGTACGCGTCGCCGAGCGTCCACCGGTCGCGGCGTCGCTTCGACATCAGCGCTCGCGGGGCTTTAGCGTCCGAGCGGTGACGGTGCCGCGGGGCACCCACGCCCGCTGCAGTCGACCCTGCCAGGCGACCTCGACTCGACCTCATCGGCCGCCGGCGAGACGTCTCCTAAGGCCTGTACGTCTCCTAGTTTCCAGTGCAGCGGGTGTTCGTCGACTGCGCGATCAATTCGTTCAGCTTCGCTCTGATCTGGGCTACTGGAACAATTCCCGTCGCCTGAGCAACTCGATTGCTCGTCGGGGAACGCGTGATATTCCTGAAGCGCAACACGGCCCGGCGCATGCCACGAACGACGGGCCCGAGCGTCCAAAGCTGAACCTGGACGACTCGGCCGCTCGGTGGCCCTCCGCAGGGCGCGGCAGTGCAGCGAGCCTGACCGTGGTCGAGCCGATCATTACCGCGATGATGAACATGTCTCACGCGGGGCGTCCCGCAGGCGACCCTCTTCTCGGCTATTGGTCTTCGACGGTCATTGCAAATGCGGCGATGTCGTCTGACATCCGCGCCGAGGTGAAGTGCTCCTCCACCCGCTCACGTGCTCGACGCCCCATGGTCGCCGCAGCCGCGTGGTCGTCGAGCAGGCCGATGATGTGGCGGGCCATGGCCTCGTGGTCCCCGGGTTGCACCAGGAAACCAGTGCTGCCGTGCGCGACGTAGTCGTCGATGCCGGCTGTGGAGGTGATCACCACTGGTCGGCCGACCGCCATCGCCTCGAGCGACACGGTCATCCCTGATGCATGCAGGTTCGGCCTGGTGGCGATCGCTACGACGCTTGCACGACCGTAGGCGGCTCGCAGCTCAGAGTGAGTGAGGTACGGAACGATCTTCACGCCGTCAGGGGGCGTCAGAGCCGTCCTCGACTGCACGAGGACATCGATGTCCGGTCGGGTGCGTCGTACGATCTCAATGGCTTTGAGGAGTGTCGCCGGGTCCCGGTCCCGGTCGCCCCCTGCGCTGAACAGCATGGGCCGTTGCGGGAACTGCTGTTCTGCCCAGAAATCTGGGTCCACGCCGAACCGGAGGTAGCGAACAGGCGGGCCGCCCGGCCCGAGCCAGCGTGAAACGACGTCGACTTGCGGACGACTCAAGGCCCAGACGAGGTGTGCACGACGAAGCGCACGACGGATGAGGAAGCGCTTGACCTTCGCGCTGAGCGACGAGTCTGTGTCAGTTGCCCAGATCACGCCCGTCAACACTTTGCCTGTCGGCGATTCCTGCAGCATCCGGAGCGCGACGTCCTCTTCCCAGCTCAGCTGGACAGACCCGCCATCAACGGGTCCACTCCGTCTGAGGAAGAGCGATCGGAGCAACTTCGTCGGAGCGAGTGCCCCGACCTCCCGAGCCTTCGCAGTCGGGAAGTGCTTGGTCAATCCATCCAGGCCGTAGGGCCACCGGTCCGGTACCTCGCCTTGCTGATGCCGCCGTTCCCAGGTCGAGACGTCTCGCCCCTCGGCGAAGTGCACGCTGACGTCCGGACTTGCCGTCACGCTCGACCTCGCTCTGCCCGCTCGGGCGCGCTCTTGCGGGCCTGGAGCCAAGCAGCAGCATCGCTCTCATCGTCGATGAACAAGAACTCTCCAAGATCCTTGGTACTGGCTTCGATGACACCCGCGATCTTTCCGTACGAGTTGTCCGCAACGACGTGGGGTTTGCCGAGCAGCAATGCGAGTACATGGGCGTGCAGTCGGTCTGTCGCGATCAGCGCGCGTGCGTTGAACAGCCGTTGCCCGTCACGAAGGTTCAGGCGGTTGAGGGCAGCGTAGGACAGCTTCATCAACACGTAGTAACTGCGAGACGATCCGAGTCCGGGGAACTTCCGCGCCAGTCCGAGCGGCATACGGCTCACCTGCCAGAGGGCCTTGTCCAGGCTGCGTAGGCCCCAATCAGCGACCTCGTCTTGCGGTCCGAGCGCTGCTCGGACCGCCGGTAGGATCCCTGCTCCCCGTTCGTGGTCCCGGCGTGCAAGAACCAGGATGCCCTGCCGGCGAGCGGACGTCTCGGTCGAGGGCTGCCAGCCGAGCGCCGCGTCGTGACAGAACGACGTCTGGACATCAGGCAGTAATGCCCGAGCTCGTTCGTACGAGCGCCGATCACGTACCAGCAGATGGAAGTCGGGGTGCTGCGCGAAGATCTCGTTGGCGCGCGCAGCAGCCGCTTCATCTCGAAACTCGATCGATTGCGGGAGTTGCACGATCTTCCGCTTCGGGAACCTCTGAACTACCTGCTCACGGAAGATCTGGAACTGTGGCCACAGGTCTCCGAAATTGCCGCCGCCGTGCAGCAGGATCGGTCCCTCCGGCACGAGCTCCTGCAGGAGCGCGGGTGAGAATCGCTGGACGTCGGAGCTGTAGCGCACACGGACACCCATTGCTCGCAGGTGATCGAGTTCACCGCGCCAGATCATCGCATCGCCCACGTTCTGGTGGTTCGGGAAGTCGAGCAGTGCCACTTCGCGATGCGTACCGAGGAGCGAGGCGAAGACGTCTCGCGTCTCCTCCCGCAGCTGGTCCATCGTGCGCGGAACGCTCCTACCGATCCGGTCGATCATCTCGCTCACAGTTCAAGCCTTCCCATCGTGATGAAACTCCGCCACGGCACACGGTTCTTCATCGACACCGCGACGACTCCACTTCCGAACAAGAAAGCGGCCGCCACGAGGAAATCAGAGGCGGCGAGCCCCGCGAACCAGTTCGCGAGGATGAGACTGACTGAAGCTGCCGCCACACTTCCGCCGAGCATCAGGAGGAACACCGGTACGGCGACGCTGCGCGTCCAGGTTCGAAGCGAGAACTCCAGGACACGAGAGGCCCGGGTGAGGTAGACGGGCTCGACGAGGGCGAGCGGCAGCGTGAGGCCGAGAGCAACGCCCGGCAGCCCGAGGAGGTGCCCGAACAGCAGGGAACCGATGACGGTCAGCACCATCCACACGAGTTGCGGCACGAAGAACACGCCGGGGAATCCTGCTGCGTCCGCCGCGGGTATGAGCGGGAGATGAACCGCGTTGACCAGCAAGCCTGCGAGCAGCACGACCATGGTCAAAGCGATGGCCTCTACCGGTACGCCCGCTCCCAACCACACGCGGACGAGGTCGCGCGATGCGATCATCAGCACCGCACAACCGATCGCGCTGACCGAAAGCGTCACGAAAGAGATCGCAAGGAGCGCGGTGCGCGCTTGATCTCGTGAGATCACATTGAGCCGGCTGAGCGCCGGGCGGAACGGATCGTTCGCCCAGCCGATCAGCTGCCGCACACTCGTGTACACACGGAACGCGGCGTTGTAGTACGTCACGTCCTGCGGCCGGAGCGTCACTCCTGCTGCAATGGTCCCCGCTTGCAGGAGGAGCGCGCCGACAGCGTTCACCGCGAAGGCTCGCGTGCTGTAGGACAACATGTAGCGCAGGGTTGCTCTCGGGAAGCCCGCCCACCGCATCCGCGCAAGTCGTCGCCGAGACACGATGTACCACGACAGCAGAACAGGAACCAGCACCGCCACTGCTTCGGCCATGGCAACGAAGACGATGTCGCGGAACACGAAGCAGGCGACGAGAGTCAACATGACCCTGACCAGCACTCCGACCGTCTGATTCCTCCGTTCGACGGGCAGAAGACCCGCGCCGTTCAGAGCGGAGCCGAAGGGCTTGAGCAGCAGTGCCACGAGCATGGCGGTACCGGCTACCAGTAGCCAGACCGTCTCCTGAGGGGACAGAACGGCCTGCACCTTGGTGGACCAGAGGTACAGAGTTGCAATGGCTGCGAACGCCGGTGCGACCACGACCATCGCGAGCGCGTTCCAGATGAGGCCCGCCTGGAGGAACTCGCCCAGGGACCGCTGCTCGCCGCCGGCGCGTGCTCGTGACCCGAAGTGAACGATCGCGGTTCCTACACCGAGATCGGAGTAGTTGAGGTACTGCGCCACCGCGGAGACGACCAGCCAGACGCCGTAGTGCTCAGCTGAGACCGTCGCGATGATGATCGGTAGCAGAAGGATCCCCGCGAGCAGTCCGGCCATCCCAGCGCCGGCACTGCTCAAAACCCCCGCGAGGCCCCTGTGACCGCGGGACTGATCCGCGGAGCGACCCATCAGTACGCTCCGTCGCTACCCACGACCGCGCGTAGGGTCTTCCAGAGGATCACGAGGTCCCCCACGATGGCCCAGTTCTCCACGTAGTACAGATCGAGACGCACCGAGTCCTCCCATGACAGGTCAGATCGTCCGCTGACCTGCCACAGGCCGGTCATCCCCGGCTTCACCAAGAAGCGTCGGTGTACGTGCACGTCGTACCGCTCGACCTCTCGGGCGAGAGGGGGCCGCGGGCCGACCAACGACATGTTGCCGAGCAGGACGTTGAACAACTGCGGCACCTCGTCGAGGCTGTAGCGACGCATGAAGGCACCGACGCGCGTGACGCGCGGATCGTTCTTCATCTTGAACAGGACCGTGTTGCCCTCGGCGCGGTCGAGCGCACTCAGCTCCTGCAGGCGCTGCTCCGCGTCGACGACCATCGACCGGAACTTGATCATGTGGAACGTCGAACCGTTCAGGCCGACGCGCTCCTGCAGGAAGAACACCGGCCCGGTGGAGGTCACCTTGACGAGCACCGCGAGCACGAGCAGGACCGGGGAGAGCACGATGATGAGTGCCGCCGATCCGATCAGGTCGAAGGCCCGCTTGGTGTAGAGCTTCCGGCCCGAGTAGGTCGGGGTCTCGACGTGGATGAGCGGGAGGCCCTGCACCGGGCGGGTGTGGATCCGCGGGCCGCCGATGTCGGTCAGGCTCGGCGCGACGACCAGGTGCTGCCGGCCGGGCTCGAGCGACCAGCTCAGCTGGCGGACCCGCTCCGGCGGCAGGTCGTCGGAGCTCGTGATCACGACGGTGTCCGCTCCGGTCGTGGCCAGGGCTGCCAGGACGTCGTCGATGCCGCCGTGGCTCTCGACGGTGGAGCCTGGCAGCAGACCCCGCGTTCCGTCGGACACGGCCGCGCCGACCACGCGGTAGCCGGCTTCGGGTGCTCGGGCGAGCTCCCGTGCGATGTGCAGCACGCTCGCCGTCGAGCCGACGAGCAGCACCCGCGCGGAGTACCCGCCGTGCTTCCGCTCGGCGACGAGCCACTGGCGCCACATCCAGCGAGAGAGCAGCAGCACGAGGATGCCGACGGGGAACGCGATGAGCACGTAGCCGCGGGCCAGGTCGACGCGCAGCAGGTAGGCAGCGATCGCGATCAGCCCGAACACCCGGACGCTCGAGTCCGCGACCAGCCGGTACTCGGTGCTCCCGACGCCGATGACGCGGTCACCACGGGTGTCGTAGAGCGCCAGGCCGATCATCCAGACGGCGATGACGACGACGGAGATGCCGAAGTAGCTCAGGCGCAGGTCCGCCGTGTTCGTCATCAGGTTCGAGTCGAACCCGAGCCAGGCGATCTGCACGCCGAAGACGACCCAGATCAGCGCCAGCAGGTCGGTGACGAGCACGCGACGCGAGTACGTGCGGCTCCACTCGCGGGTGCTCCCCGTCGAGACGGGCCGGTGGACGGCCTCGGCCGTCACTGCCACCACCGCGTCACCACGTCGCCCCGCCGTCGTTCGACACCGCGACGCTGTCGCCCGCCCACATCCAGACGTCCTGCCCGGAGCGGTCGAGCGCGATCGCGCCCTCCGTCGCGACCGGGTTGCACCCGATCGGTGTGGTGGTCGTCGCAGGCGTCACACCCGACGCCGGCATCGTCTCGATCTGCACGCCGTCGCACGAGTCGGTCCCGATGCGAGCGAGCGTGTACTCGGTCCCGTTCACCGCGAGTGCACGCACGCCATCGATCGGTACGGCCACCCAGGCGCCGGTACCAGTGCGCCACTGCAGCTCGTCGGCGCACGCGACCAGCGTCGTGCTGTCACCGCGGAAGGCGTCGAGCGGGTCCTCGCAGGGCGAGGGCACGACCGCGTCACCGAGCACCAGTCCCTGGTCGGTCACCCCTGCGCCGGCGGCACCGGCGGTCCCGAGCACCCAGGTGGCTCCGTCGTCGGTGCTGGTGCGGACCTCGGTCGCGCACTCGTCGCCGACGCCGACGAGCACGGACAGACCGTCGGCGGTCACGCGCAGCGACCCGATGGTCCGCACGTCGTCGCCCAGGGCGACGGGTGACCACTCCTGCCCACCATCGGTGGTGTGCTCCAGCACCGTCTCGGAGACGTCACAGGTCGTACTGGAGGCTCGCCATGCCTCCAGGCCGTCGACCGCGGACAGCATGTGGCGGGTCGACACCCCGTCGGCCGTCGGTCCTGGGGACGCGGTGGCGGACGGTCCCGACGTCGCCGGCGCTGACGCGCTCGAACCGAACGTCGGCACCGGACCGGCGTCGCCACGCGCCTCCGGCGCGGTGCGCGCCAGCGCCAGCGCCACCAGGACGACGTCGACGACGACGAGCGCGACGACCACGAGGGCGATCCCGATCAGCGTCGTCCGCGGCAGCTCGCTCCCGAGGCTTCGGATCCCCCGGCGCTGGCTCATCCCCCGACCGCCGTCAGCGGTCCGCGCGGCGGACCACGCCGAGCTTGCCGCGGGTCTTCCCCGACGACTTGGTGGACTTCTGGGGCGGTTCCTCTTCGTCGAGGCCGTACCCGTAGCCGTACCCGTAGCGGCCGTAGCCGTACGCGCCCGGACCCTTGACCGGCATCATCGTGATGACGAAGCCGGCGATCGGTGCGCCGACGTTCTCGAGCGACGCGACCGCGGCGGCGAGCTGGCCCTTGTGGGTCTTGCCGGACGCGACCGCGAGGATGGCACCGGACGCCTTCTTCGACAGGATCGCGGCGTCGGTGACGGGCAGCAGCGGCGGTGCGTCGAAGAGCACGTAGTCGAACTGCTGCTCGAGCGTCTCGATCAGGTCCTGCATGGCCTTCGAGCCGAGGAGCTCCGACGGGTTCGGCGGGATCTGACCGGCCGGCAGCACGACCATGTTGCCGCGGCCCCAGGGCTGCGCGACGTCCTCCAGGCTCGCGCGACCGATGAGCACGTCGGTCAGCCCGGCGGAGCCGTCCACCTCCATGTACTCGCCGACGCGGGGGCGACGGAGGTCGGCGTCGATCAGGATGACCTTGAAGCCGGCGCTGTCCAGCGCGATCGCGAGGTTCGCGACGGTGGTGCTCTTGCCCTCGGACTGCATCGATGACGTCATGACGAACGTGCGCGAGCCGGTACCCAGGTCCAGGAACTGCAGGTTCGTCCGGAGCGTGCGGAACGACTCGGCGCGCGGGCTGCGCGGGTCGACCTGCACGATGAGCGGTCGCTCGGACGCCTTGTTGTCGTAGGCGATGCCGCCGACGACGGGCTTGTCGCTGATCTTCTCGACATCGGTCTCGACGCGGACGCGGTTGTCGAGCGTCTCGCGCAGCACGGCGATGCCGACACCGAGCGCCAGACCGACGAGCAGGCCGAGGGCGATGTTGACGGGGACGTTCGGGCTGACGGGCGAGCTCGGCACCTGCGCCTGCTTCACCCGGGTCAGCTTGACGCTGCTCGAGCCGTTCTCGTCAGTGGCCTCGATGTCCTCGACCACGTTGGTCAGGCTCTGCGAGGTCGCGTTCGCGATGTTCGTGGCCTGCACCGGATCGGTGCCGTTGACCGTGATCGAGATGAGCGTCGTGCTGGTCGGCGCCGTCGCCGACACCATCTTCGACAGCTCGTCCGCGTTCATGTCGAGCCCGAGCGACGAGATGACCGGCAGGAGCACGATCGGCGTCGACACCAGGTTCGAGTACGTCAGCACGCGCTGCTGCGTGAAGGTGTTGCCCTGGGCCAGGTCGCTGGCGCTGCCCGACGTCTCCGTCGACACGAACACCTGCGCCTCGGCGGAGTACACCGGCTTCTTCAGCAGGGAGAACCCTGCCGCCGCCGCGACGCCCACCAGGGCGAGCACGAGGATCAGTGCCCAACTCTTCCGCAGCACTGTGATGTAGTCGCGCAGTTCCACGCGGCCCGCCTTCCCCGATCCTGGCCGTTCCTGTGGTCCCGACACAGGTTCCGTGGGCTTGTCCCAGCAGACGGCATACAAATAGTGCCACACCATTGAGCCTCACTCGGCTGTTCTTGCCGATCTGCGTCGGTCGTCCTCTACGCTCGCCCCATGACATCCGAGCCGGAAGTGGCCGCCACCGAGCCTTCGACCGCCCGGCAACGCGACCTCGTCGCCCTGCTGGTCGCCCTCGTCGTGGCGGTCGTGCTCGCCCGGATCGTGAGCAGCCTGACGCTGCGCGGTGCCGTCCCCGGCCCGGTGCTCCAGGTGCTGCTCGGCAACCTCGCGGTGTGGGTGCCGCTCGTACTCGGCATCGTCTGGGTCCTGCGCCGCTCGGGCCGTGACCTGTTCGGCCGCTTCCGGATCGAGCTCGGCGACCTCGTGTTCGCGCTCGGGATCGTGATCCTGACGCGGGTGTTCGACGCCGTGCTCGCGCTGTCCTTCACCGGGACGAGCGGCCTGCAGCCCGCGCCGTCGCTCGGGACCCCGGACATCGGGCTGCTGCTCGTGTCAGCGGTCGGCATCGTGCTGGTCAGCCCCGTGCTCGAGGAGCTGTTCTTCCGCGGGCTGTTCCAGCGCCTGCTCGCCGCCGAGCTCACGCCCCGGACGCGCTGGCTCGCCGTGCTCGTGACGGCGTTCCTGTTCGCGCTGTCGCACCTCTTCCTCGGGTCGGCGACGACCTCGCTCGGTGGGGTGCAGGTGTTCCTGACGACCTTCGTGCTCGGGCTGCTCACGGGCACCCTGGTCGCGATGACGAACCGCATCGGCGGCGCGATCGTGGCGCACGTGCTGTTCAACGCGGTGGCGGTCGTCGCGACCTGGCCGCGCTGACGCGGTCCGGAAGCCGCCCAGCGCCGTTCGACCTGGCCGCACCGATCCTGCTCAGGGCTCCGACCGGCGCCGTCCGTCCCGCAAGCGCACGACGACCGCACCGGCGACTCCGATGACGGCGGCGACCAGCAGCGGCACCAGGGTCGCTCCCGCCGGTCCCATCGCCATCACGAAGACCGTGGCGCCGGCCGACACCATCTCGAGCGGGTACGGCAGGTACACGCGGGACCCCAGTGCGTACGACACCGCCGTGATCGCCGCGGTCCCCGTCCACAGCACCCCGAGCGCGATCACCGCGGCGATGCCCTGACCGACCGTACGGAGCCCGGTCCACGCGATCGCCGCACCGACTGCCACGGCCGGAAGCCACCGCAGCACCGCGAGCACGACGCCCGCCGCGTCACCGGGCGAGGACACCGGCGGGACGATGAACGTGTTCGCCCACGACCCGAGCGCCACCGCGCCGAGGGCCAGAGCGACGAGCGCACCGCCGGGAGCCGCTCGGGCGACGAGCGCAGCGAGCACCACCGCCGCTCCGACGCACACGAGCGACCCGACGGTGAGCGCGACGACGTACAACTGCGCGGCGCTGACGTCCGCACCGGTACCCGGCGTCCCGTCCATCCGCATGCCGGCGCCCGTGACGACGGCGGTCTCGACGACGGCCACGACCTGCACCCCGACCAGCCCGGCGAGCGCCGCGAGCGATCCGCTGCGCCGGACGGACCCGCGAGCACGCAGTACCCGGACGGCGATGCCGGCGACGACTCCCCCGACGAGCAGCAGTGCCGCGATGGTCGTCACCGCGTACTGGCTGAACGGCAGCAGGGCGATCGGCATGTCCGACGGGTCGGTGGTCGGCGTCGCCCACAGGTTCTGCAGTGGGAGCCGCATCCCGGTGATGATCCACGGGAGCAGACCGGCGACGGCCGCCCCGGCTCCGACCGCGACTCCGACGGTGATCTGCTGCGCGCTGCCGCGTTCTGCCTGGTGCACCACGGCACCGTACCGACCACGGCGGATCGTGCCGGCGTCCGCTGCCACCCGTGGGCCGTCGGACACATCGCCCACCGGACCTCGGGACGCGCCGGGGTGCGGCGACCGACTCGCGTCGAGCCGTGGTGAGGTGAACCCATGACCAGCGACCTCGTGCCGTGGGTGGTCGCCGGGGGGCTCGCGATCGTCGTGGTCGTCCTGGTGATCGTCCTGCGGCGGACCCAGTCCTCCAACCGTGCCGCCCTGTCCGACGCCGAGGTCCGGCTGGACCACCGCACCGGCACCCTCGAGCGGGAACACCGCGAGCAGACCGCAGCCGCCGACGCGGAGCACGCGCGGCAGCTCGCCGGTGCCGAGGCCTCCCGCCAGCAGGCCCTCGCCGAGGCCGAGGCCGGTCGCGCCCTCGCCCGCACCGGCATGCGCTGGGAGGAGGCATCGCAGCGCACGATCCTCGAGGTCTGCAAGGCCGCCGGGATCAACGGCGCCCTGCTGACCAACGTGGTGTTCGTGCCGGTGGCCCAGGGCGAGCGGGACCGCGACCGCAGCTACGCCGCGCAGCTCGACCACGTGCTCGTGTTCGAGTCCGGCCACGTGCTGGTCATCGAGAACAAGCGGTGGAACGGCATCGTGTTCGACGGCCGCAAGCCGAGCGCCGTGCACCACGCGTTCCGCAACCTGCTCGACGAGTCGTCGCTGACCGGGTCGTTCGCGATCCAGGTCCGCAGCCGTCGCGTCCTCGACCACGCGGACGACGTCGAGCACTGGTGGCAGGTCCGGGTGCAGTCCGGCGGGAACGCCCCGACCCGGCAGGTCCGGCAGCAGGCCCGCCGGCTGCAGCGGTTCCTGGCCGACGAGGACGGCAACGGGCCGCAGTGGGTCGACTCGTGCGTGTTCTACTCCGGCGACGCAGCCGCGTACGTCAACCCCGAGGACCGCAGCACGAGCACGACGCCGACGGGTCGTTCCGCGACGACCGCCGTCGTGACGAACGACAACGAGCTCCGCGGACTCGTCACCGACCTGGCACGCAAGCACGCCGTGCCGAACCGGGCGCGCACCGACTCGGTCGTGCGACAGCTGGCCGGCCAGGGCGCGCACACGATCACGGTCGGGACGTACCGCCTGCCGGAGGCGTGAGCAGACACGACGAAGCCCCCGCCATCGAGGCGGGGGCTTCGTCGTTCCCGGAGCGGAGGGGCGTCAGCGCAGCGCGCGCAGGGCGTCCGCGATGGGCGTGAGCGCCGCGTCGATCTCGTCGGCGACCCGCACGTGGGTGTCCTCGGACCGACGGTAGGGGTCGTCCACGTCGTCGTCCGCCGGGTCGGCGGGCGGCGGCACGGTCCCCCGCAGTCGAGCGACCCGGTCGACCAGGTCCTGCGCGGTCTCGATGCCGGCCAGGTCTCCGGGCTCCAGCCCGTCGAGCACCCGGGCGAACTGCTTGATGGTGAACGCCCGCTTCGCTGCCCGCGGTGCGAGCGACACGACGGCTGCGCGGTGCGAGCGCTCGGCGGTGAGCACGAGGTCGGCCGACGCCGCGATCTGCTCCGTCAGGTAGCGCGAGCGGTGCGTGGAGGGCGCCCCACCCAGACGCGACGACTGCGCGGCAGCCGTCTCGTCCATCAGGGCGCCGTCGTCGGCGATGGTGCCGGCCGACTCGACCGTGAACGCCGGGGCGTCCGGGCCGAGCCGGGCCTCGAGCACCTGGGCGCCGAGGGGCGAGCGGCAGATGTTGCCGCTGCAGACGAACAGGATCCGCATCGTCACGCGGCAGCCTCGCCGGTTCCGAGCAGGTCGTGGCGGACCACGATCGCGTCACGGCCGGGGCCGACGCCGATCGCCGAGATCCGCGCTCCGGACATCGCCTCGACCGCGAGCACGTAGTCCTGCGCGGTCTTCGGCAGGTCCTCGAACGCCCGGGCACCGGTGATGTCCTCGGTCCAGCCGGGGAACTCCTCGTAGATCGGCTTCGCGTGGTGGAAGTCCGACTGGTTCACGGGAACCTCGTCCACACGCTCGCCGTCGACCTCGTACGCCACGCAGACCGGGATGGTCTCGAGGCCCGTCAGCACGTCGAGCTTCGTGAGCACGAAGTCGGTCACGCCGTTGATGCGCGCCGTGTACCGGGCGATCGGGGCGTCGTACCAGCCGCAGCGACGCGGACGGCCGGTCGTGGTGCCGAACTCGAAGCCGTTGGCGCGGAGGAACTCCCCCGACTCGTCGAACAGCTCGGTCGGGAACGGGCCGGCGCCGACGCGGGTCGTGTACGCCTTGACGATGCCGATGATGCGCTCGAGCTTGCCCGGGCCGATGCCCGAACCGGTCGCGGCGCCGCCGGCGGTCGCCGACGACGAGGTCACGAACGGGTAGGTGCCGTGGTCGACGTCGAGCATGGTGGCCTGGCCGGCCTCGAACAGCACGGTGTCGCCCCGCTCGAGCGCGCGGTGGATCTCGAGCGCGGTGTCGGCGACCATCGGGCGCAGGCGCTCGGCGAAGGACAGCAGCGACTCCACGACCTCGTCCGCGTCGATCGCGCGACGGTTGAAGACCTTGACCAGCAGGTGGTTCTTCTGGTCGAGGGCCGCCTCGACCTTCTGCCGCAGGATGTTCTCGTCGAAGATGTCCTGGATGCGGATGCCGACGCGGTTGATCTTGTCGGCGTAGGTCGGGCCGATGCCGCGACCGGTCGTGCCGATCTGGCGCTTGCCGAGGAACCGCTCGGTCACCTTGTCGACGGTGCGGTGGTAGTGCGTGATGACGTGCGCGTTCGCGGACACCAGGAGCTTCGAGACGTCCACCCCGCGGGCGCGGAGCGCGTCGAGCTCCTGGAACAGGACCTCGAGGTCGACGACGACACCGTTGCCGATGATCGGGGTCACGCCGGGCGTCAGGATGCCGGACGGCAGCAGGTGCAGCGCGTACTTCTCGCCGCCGACGACGACGGTGTGGCCGGCGTTGTTGCCGCCGTTGAACTTGACGACGTAGTCGATGCGGGACCCGAGGAGGTCGGTTGCCTTCCCCTTGCCCTCGTCACCCCACTGGGCACCGATGATGACTGCTGCGGGCATGGAGGTTCTCCTCACGTTGGCGGAGGACCGCACCGGCGGGCATAGGCCGATGGTCCACCCGAGTCTATCGACTGTCCATCTGCACGCCACCCGCCTGTGGAGAACCGGTCGACGCTCGAAACCTGTGGGTACTCAATCCTGGAGCGGTCGCAGGCTGCGGATCCGCCGATGCCGGGGGACATCTGATCCGTTCCACTGTCGAACGATCCTCGGGCGGACGTACGGTGCGGGAGCGCGACTTCCCGGCCGCGTTCCCTGGGTTCCCTGCCCAGTCCTGCGATCACGAGATCCGTGGTCGGCGACGTTCGTGGTGCCCGCACGACGGACGTCATCTGATCCGTGCCGTCATGCCGCACGGAGATGGGTTCAACGATGAACAAGGCTCTCTGGAGCAAGAAGGCGCTCGCGGTCCCCGCGTGCGCCGCGATCCTGATCGGCGGCCTCACGCTGGTCGCCACCCCCGCGAACGCCGACCCGGCCGACCTGCGGCTCACGGGTCAGTCGGTGTCGAACGGTGTGCTGACCCTGACGGGCAAGGGCACCCCGGGCGAGAACGTCATCCTGCAGAAGGGCTTCCCGGCCGAACGGCACGAGATCGCCGCGGACGGCAGCTGGACGATCACGTACACGCTGCCGGACAAGGCAGCGCACACGTACGAGCTCGACCAGCAGAACGGCCTGAACGCCGACGGCAGCCTGACCGTCGAGGTCCCCGCGCAGCAGACCGCCTTCGCGGTGAGCTCGCACACGGTGTCGGGCCGCACCCTGACGGTCACCGGCACCGGCACCCCCGGCCTCACCGTGCAGGTGGACCCGGCGAACGGCACCGTCCAGCGCAGCGCCGTGGGCAGCGACGGCACGTGGAAGCTCACCTACGAGATCCCCGCGAGCGCCGGCACCGACGCGAAGACCTACACGGTCCTCGAGGAGAACAGCGGGTTCCAGGTCCAGGACCAGGCCAGCTTCACGGCGGCCGCCGAGGCCACCCAGGCCACGTTCTCCGTGACCAGCCCGAAGGACGGCTCGGCCGTCGACTCGCGCACCGTCACCTTCACCGGCACCGGTCAGCAGGGCGACACCGTCAACCTCCTCGGCACGAACGACCAGCGCCTCACCGGCGTCGTCGTCGTCGGGGCCGATCAGACGTGGTCCGCCACGGTCACCTTCCCGTCGACGGCGGCGCGGCAGCAGGCCGTCCGCGTGACCGACGTCCGTGGGGGCAGCGGCGCCGGCGACACGACGGTGGACATCACGCTCCCCGCGGTGGCGCCGGCCGACCAGTTCTCGCTGACCAGCCCGAAGGACGGCTCGACCGTCGGGTCGCGCACCGTCACGTTCACCGGCACCGGTACCCCCGGCGACCTGGTGAACACCCTGGACGCCGACGGCGACCGGGTCGCCCCGCAGGTCCTCGTCGGAGCAGACGGCACCTGGACGACCACGGGCACGTTCAGCAACTCGGCTGCCGTCGTCCAGAAGCTGTCCGTGAACCAGGTCGGTGGCGCGCAGGGTCAGGGCACGGTCGACTTCACCATCACCCTGCCGGCAGCCTCCACCCCCGTCACGACGCCCCTGACCCTGGTCACGCCGAAGGACGGTTCCACCGTCGCTTCCCGGACGGTGACCTTCTCGGGCAAGGGCACCCCCGGCGACGCGATCGCGGTCGTCGACGCCGACGGCGACGTCGTCGCTCCGCCGACCCTCGTGCAGGCGGACGGGACGTGGACGACCACGGGCACGTTCTCCGACTCGGCGGCGACGGAGCAGGAGCTCACGGTGGGCGAGGTCGACAGCGATGCGACCGTCGTCGACACCATCGACTTCTCGATCACCCTGCCGGCGGTCGGGACGAGCACTGCTCCGGGCACCGGCACCACACCGGGTGCCAGCACGGGCACCGGCACGACGCCGGCGCGACCCACCGGGACCCTCCCGGTCGTCGCCGGCTAGTCACCACACAGCGGTCCGCGGACGGGGCGCGACCAGCGGTCGCACCCCGTCCGCGGCCCACCGGAGGAACACCGCATGACCCACACCCGAACCGTCCGCCTCACGATCCCGGCGCTCGGCGCCGCACTGCTCCTGACCTTCGGCCTCGCCGGCTGCACCGGGCACGGCACCACGGCGGAGACGAAGCCGTCGGCGACGTCCAGCGCCACCGCCACGAGCACGCCCTACGCCGCACCGACCGCAGCGCAGGTCGCGATCCTGCCGGAGGCGAAGTACGACGCCGTCATCGGCGGCCTGATCCCCTACTACGAGTCCACGATCCCCGAGGTGGCCGACGAGGCGTACACGATCTCGTCCGACGCGCCGCTCTACGGCGAGGACCACGCCCAGCCCGTCGCGCGGCTCGCCGCGAAGAACTTCCTGGGCCAGGCGACCGTCGTCGTCCCCGTGCAGGTGTCCGGCGACTGGGCCATGGTCCTGACCCCTGCGCGGCAGGCGCTACCGTCCGCGACGAACGGTGCCGCTGCCGCACAGAGCGCGGCCTGGATCCGACGGGACCTCCTGCACCGGAGCCGATCGCTCCCCGACCACGTCGTGATCTCGGTGGGCAAGCAGACGGTGTCGATCGTCGACGCGGACGGCACGACCCTGCACGACTTCCCCGCGGGGGTCGGCGCTGGGGGCACCCCGACCCCGACCGGCGTCATCGGGTACATCCAGGCCCGGTACCTCGACCCCGCCCAGGACCAGACCGTGCACCCGATCCAGCTGACAACGCTGCACTCCGCGGCCGCAGACGAGCCCTACGGCGGCACGGACGGCGGACTGATCGGAGTGCACTACCAACCCGTGGCGCGTGGTGCGGTGTCGCACGGCTGCGTCCGACTCGACGGCGACGCGGTCGATGCCGTCGACGCACTCCCGCTCGGCACGGTCGTGCAGATCGTCGCCTGAGACCCGGTCACCCCACCTGGGAGCCCGTCCGGGCCGACCGGCGCAGCGTCGGACCAGTCAGATCCGACGAGCAAGGGAGCACGACATGAGTGACCTCGGCGACAAGGCCAAGGACTTCGCGGACAGCGACAAGGGCGAGCAGGCGACCGACGCCGGTCTCGGCAAGGCCGCGGACGCGGCCGACAAGGCCACCGGCGGTGGCCACGGCGACCAGATCGACAAGGCGGAGCACGCTGCCGACGACAAGATCGGCAAGTAGACCGCACCACGGAACGGACGGGAGGCGCGGTGCCAGCTGGCACCCCGCCTCCCGTCCGTCGTGGTGGTGGCGTTCCGCGATCAGGCGCGGAAGAAGTCCTGGTACGACGGGTCGCCCACCGGCTGGGCGTGACCGGGCTGCGCGAGCCGCTCCTCGACCATGGCCTGGAGCGCGTCGGGCGGGGTCAGCCCACGGCGGCGCCACTCCATCGGGTTCGCCCGGAGCTGCATCAGGGAGGTGTGGGATCGCATGGCCTCACTCTCCCATCTATTGCCTAGTTTGCCTAACTACATGTCCCATTGCCGCACTCGGGACCACTCCGCTCCGAGACCGGGAACGGCGAACGCCCCGCCACCGGACCGGTGACGGGGCGTTCGTGTCGATCGCTACTTGCGAGGTGCCACCTTCGCGGTCTCGGCGGAGGTCGCCGAGCCGTCCTGGTAGCCCGTCGCCTTCGCCGTCACCTCGACGGAGAAGCGGTGCCCCGCGTCCGTCGTGCCGAGCGTGTAGCGCTGGTCCGTCGCACCCTGCACCGCGACGCCGTCACGGAGCCACTGGTACGAGTACGAGACCTTCTTGCCGTCCCACGAGCCGGGCTTCGCCTTGAGCGTCTTGCCGACCTTCGGGGTGCCGGAGATCGTGACGGCGCTGCCCTCGCGGAGGGTGAGCGTCGGCGCGGTCTGCGGCGCCTGGAGCACGTCGGCCTGGTCGCCCACCGCGTTGCCGAGGTGGAGCAGCAGGACCCGGGCGTTCGTGGCGTCGGCCTGTCGCGTGACCTGCAGCGCGCCCTTGTCCGCGTAGAGCACACCGGTGGTGGTGCCCTGCGCGAAGGTGAGCGCCGGTGCCGACGGGTCGTACGTCGCCGGGTCGGTCTCGTCCACGACGTTGGAGCCGCTGGTGGCGAGGGCCGGGGCGTACGCCGACTCGGTCAGGACCGAGTAGTCGAACGGACCGGTCGCACCGATGGTCGACGCCGACACCGTCAGCACCTTGACGGCGCTGTCGAACGTGTTGACGTCCTGTCCCGCGGTGCCGCCGTTGAGCGGCTGCGCGTCGACCGTCTTGCCCGTCGCGAGGTCCACCGTGGTGGCGAGCGTCGCGTCGACCGTGGCCGACTTGGCGTCGTAGACCAGGTAGTCCGGCTCACCGTCGCGGTCCGTGTCGATGAGGACCTCGACGTTGGTCACCGCGCCGGGGTTCGCGTCGGCACCCGCGGTCTGGACGCCGAAGGCGAGCGTGTCGGACGCCTCGTCGTAGTTCGCGCCGTAGGCCCGGACGTCGGCGGCCTGCAGCGACTGCTTCGCCGAACCGGCGGGCAGCGGCTCCTGCGGGTCGGTCCCGCCCAGGACGAACGGTGCGACGGACGAGTGGTACCCGGTCACGGCGTCGCCCTGGTCGACCGAGCGGCCGGTGAGCGCGAGCTCCGCGGTCGTGGTCGAGCCCGAGAACGCGATGTCCTTGCCGTGCACGGCGCTGACCGGCTTCGGCGCGACGTACGCACCGAGGCGCATCGGGTTCAGCTTCGCGTCCGTCGGCGTGAAGGACACGACACCGGACTCGGCGGCGACGAACTCACGCTGGTAGCCGGACTGCACCGACTCCTGCGTGGGGTCGATGACGCGACGCAGCTGCGTCGGGTCGGCGATCGTGTACGTCAGCTTGACGGTCGCGGTGCCGTGCGCCGGAGCGGTGACCCGCTTCGTGCTCAGCGAGAACGCGACACCCGGCTGGTCCACCTGGGCCTGGTACGCCACGTCGTACGTGTGCGGACGGCCGTCGGTGTTCTGGATCTGCAGGGTGCGGGACTCGGTGGTCTTCCCGCTGACCTCGACGACACCGTACGAGGCGGTGACGAGCTGGTCGTTCTCGATGCTGCGCACCGTGGTGCCCGCGGTGACCGCCTGCAGCGCGTCGACGCGGCCGGTGCCCTGGCGCAGCAGCGTGGCGTTCCGGTCACCCTGACGAACGTCGTGCGTCGCGGTGTTCATCACGGCGGCCTTGACCTGCGGGGCCGTCCACGACGGGTGCGACTGGAACGTCAGCGCGACGATGCCGGCCACGTGCGGGGTCGCCATCGAGGTGCCGCTCATCGACATGCGGCCGTCACCGGTGCCGTTGGCCGCGGAGATCACGTTGACCCCGGGGCCGGCGACGTCCGGCTTGACGATGTCGTCGAACGAGCCGTGCACGCCACGGCTGGTGAACGGGGCGAGCGTGTTCACGTTCGCCTGGTCGGTCGCCAGCTGGAAGCCCTTGAGCTCCTGAGCGAACTGCACGTGGAGGGTCCCGGCCGTCGCGGCGGCCTGGAGGCTCGCAGCACTGTCCGAGGTCAGCTCGGCACCCGGGATGGTCGCGTTCCCCGCGATGCCCGAGTCGAAGCTGGTCACCGTCCCGGCCAGCAGGACGCCGACACCGCCGGCTGCCTGCACGTTGTTGAAGCGCACACCGGAGCCGCACTCGAGCGCCCCGTCGGTCCACTTCAGCCAGACGACCTTGCCCTTGATCTTCGCGGCCTCGTCGGCGCTGAACGCTGCGCAGCCGTCGATGTTCGTGGTCGGGACGACGACGTCGCCCTCCACCGGCAGCGTGCCCTGGTAGTTCTGCGAGTACTGCGCACGGTAGGTGCCGGCGACGTCGGACGGCGCGGTGGCCTTGACACCGTCGAACAGCGACTGCCCGGTGGCGCTCGCGGCGACGGTGAGGGCGCCCTCGGCGTTGCCCGGCGAGCCACCGATGTCGGTGAAGTCGTCGGCGTTGCCCGAGGCGATGACGGGCAGGACACCGCGGGCGGTGAGCGCGTCGATCTTCGCATTGTCGGGGTCGTCCGGTGCGCCGTAGTCGGAACCGAGCGACAGGTTGAGGACGTTGATGTCCTTGCCCTCGGTCAGGGCCTGGCCGACCCAGTCGAGCGCGGCACCGGTCAGGTCGGTCGAGCCGCCGCCGTCACCGAACACCTTGAGGGCGTAGAGGCCGGCGTCCGGCGCGGTGCCCGGGCCGATCCACATGTCCTGGACGGACTGGTTCGTCAGCTTCGTGTAGTCGCCGCGGAACGTCTTCTTGTCCGCGGTCAGGCCGTAGCCCGCGGCGGTGCCGGACACGTGCGTGCCGTGGTCGCCGCCCTTGCCGTCGATCGGGTTCGCGTCCGGCTTCGGGGTCGGGTCGTAGCCCGCGCTCGAGGAGTCGGCGTTGTAGGTGGGGCCGGCGAAGTCGTAGCCACCGAGGTACTTCTTCGCGTCGAACCAGCTCGGGTCCGGCGCGCTCGTGCTCGCGAGGGCCTGCTCGTACGCGGCCGTCGTGCCGGGGCCGCCGAAGTCGGCCTGGGTGTAGTCGAGACCGGTGTCGAGGACGGCGACGTTGACGCCCTTGCCGGTGCGGCCGGTCTGCTGCCACGCGTCGAGCGAGCGCGTGTAGACGTCGCTCGCGGCGTTCTTCGGGCTGACGCCGTCCGCGCCCGGCTGCACCAGGTCGGGGTCGACGCCGCTCGGGGCCTTCGACGCGTCACCCGGGGTCGGGTCGACGATCTTCTTCGGCGTGAGCGGGATGATGCTCTCGACGTCCGACCGGCTGGCGATGTCGCGCAGGGCGTCGACGTCGGCGACGACGGCGACACCGGGGACGGTGTACTCGGTCGAGTACAGCTCCGTCGCCTCTGCGTCGGACCGCTTGACGGCGGCACGGACGGCGTCGACGGTCGACGTGATCGCCTGCACGCGCTCCTTCGCGGCGGACGACGGGGTCTTCGACTTCGTCAGGTCGCCGCCCTTCGCCTTCGCGTCGACCTCGAGGGCCCCTTGGCCGGTCGTGCGGACGAACGCCGCGACCGTCTTCTGGGGCTTGGCGTCGCGCAGGGGCGCCGCGAGCTTGAGGTCGGCGGCGGAGAGACCGCTCGGCGCGGCGTTCGCTGCGCCGCCCACGGCGAGACCGCCGCACGACAGGGCGACGGCGGCGATGCCGGCGGTCAGGATGCGTGCGACGCGTGACCGCGTGGTGCGCTCCGTGGTGGGTGGTTGCTCGGGTACTGCACGGTTCGGTGTTGCACGTGTCACAGGGCGCACTCCTCGGCTCTGTCCGTGGTGGGAATTCCTGTGAAGTTATGCGTTCGTTCACAGGCGGAACAGTCCGCACTTTGGAGGACTGGCCCTCGTTCGGGGGTACAGCACCTCGTAACTTGCACAGCAGTGTGCACGTTATTACGATGGTGCTCGTGACCACCACCGACCAGCCCGGACGCGCGCCCCGACGGGATGCGACGGCGAACCGGGCCGCCCTGATCGAGGCCGCACGGAGCGTCCTGCAGCAGGACCCCGATGCCTCGCTCGAGACCATCGCGTCCGCCGCGGGCCTGTCGCGCCGTGCGGTCTACGGACACTTCCCCTCCCGCGACGACCTCGTGCGCGAGGTCGTGACCGGCGGCGCCGCACGGATCGCCGGCGCGATGCCGTCGTCGTCCGAGCTCGCCGACCTCCCGCCCGCCGCACGGCTCGCGGCGATCGCCGTGACGCTCTGGGCCGAGGTCTCGCACGTGCGCTCCATGGCCCGCGTCGCCCTGCGCAGCCCGTTCGCCGAGTCCGTGGCCGAGGTGTTCGCGCCGCTGCGGGCACAGGTCCGCACGGCCTGCGCGCTCGGCATCGACGAGGGCTCGATGCGCGACGACGTCGACGCGGACACGCTCGCCCGCCTGGTCGAGGCCGCCTGCATCGCCGTCCTCGACGAGGCCACCCGGTCCGGCACGAGCGACGAAGCCGGTCGCCGCACGGTCGTGCTGTCGGCGCTCGGCACCGCCGGCATCGACTGGCGCACCGCGCTGCTGTCCGAACCCGCCGCACCCGCACCCCGTACCGAGCAGGAGACCCGCGCATGACGCTCGAACTCGACCACGTCGGCATCGGCGACGAGCCCGGCGCCGCGCTGCCCGTCGTGTCCGCCGTCGCCGCTCCCGGTCGCCCCGGTGTCGTCGCCGTCGAGACCGAGCAGGCGCCGGTGCTCGCGTCCCTGATCGCCGGCGGGCGGATGCGTCCCGAGTCCGGGCGGGTGCTGCTCGACGGACACGAGGACGCCGCAGCGGTGCGCGCGGCCTTCGCGCTCGTGGACACCCCGGGCGTCGCCGAACCGTTCCCCGTCATGACGCTCCGGAAGGTCGTGCGCGAGGAACTCGCGTTCGCCGGGCAGCGCCCCTCGCGCGACCACGTCGACACCGTGCTCGACGAGCTCGGCGTGCGGGACCACGCCGACACGCACGTGCAGCGGGTCCCGACCGACGTGCGGGTGCGGCTGCTCGTCGAGCTCGCGCTGCTGCGGGACGGGGTCACGGGCATCGTGCTCACCTCGCCCGAGCGGCACGGCGGCGCCGTGGCCGACTGGTTCACGGTCGTGCGCGACGTCGCCCGGCGCGGCGTCACCGTCGTCCTCGTGACGTCGAAGGCCGCCGCAGCCACCGTCGAGCAGCTGCTCGACACGATCCGCACCGAGGGTCCCGACGACGCGACCTCGACCGACGGGGGCGACCAGGGCCTCCCGTCCGGCCCCTCCGACCCCGAAACTCCCGCAACCGTCCCGACGGAGGCACCCGCGTGACCATCCCCTCGCTCATCCGCGCCGAACTGGCGCGCCTCACCGCAACGCCGCTCGCCCGGCTCGCGTTCGTCGCCCTCATGGTGGTGCCGCTGCTCTACGGCGGCGCGTACCTCTGGGCGAACCGCGACCCGTACGCGAAGCTCGACCAGATCCCGGCCGCGATCGTCGACCAGGACGCCGGCGCGACGCTCGACGGCGACCGGGTCGACTACGGCGAGGACGTCACGAAGGAGGCGATCGACGGCGCCGACTTCAAGTGGACCGAGACGACCGCGGCCGACGCGCGCTCCGGCGTGCGGAACGGCAAGTACGACTTCGTCGTGACGATCCCGCACGACTTCTCCGAGGCCCTGGCGTCGGCGCAGGGCGACGACCCGAAGCGTGCCGAACTCGTCATGACGACCGCGGACACGAACTCGTACCTCGCCTCGACCATCGCGGAGCAGGCCGGCAAGACCATGCGCACGGCCGTCGCCGAGCGGGTCGGCAAGCAGGCGGCGACGACCCTGCTCGTCGGACTCGCCGACGTGCGGGACAGCCTCGGCGACGCCGTCGACGGTGCGGGACAGCTCGCATCGGGGGCGACCACGGCTGCGGACGGCGCGTCCTCGCTCGCGTCCGGCACCTCCGCGCTGTCCGCCGGGGCCTCGCAGCTCGCCTCCGGCACCGCCGCACTGCCGTCGCAGACCGCCCAGCTCGACAGCGGCGCACAGCAGGTCGCGTCCGGGGCCTCGACCCTGGCGTCCGGGCTGCAGTCCGCACAGCAGCAGACCGCGTCGCTGCCCGCGCAGACCGCGCAGCTGAACGACGGCGCGCAGCGGGTCGCCGCGGGGAACGCCGCGCTCGCCGAGAAGGTCGACTCGGTCAGCGCCGACGTCGACGCGGTGCAGCCGGTGGACGCCGCCACGGTGCTCGCGCAGATCACCGCGAACCTGCCGGAGGGCGTCACGCTGACCCCCTCGCAGCAGGAGGCGATCACGAAGGCGGTCGGCGACGTGAACACCGCCGGCGCCTCGGCCAAGGAGACCTACGCGTCGACCAAGTCGGCCGTCGACCAGCTCCGCGACGGGTCGGCCCAGGTCGCGGCCGGCACGTCGGCGCTGGCCTCGGCGTCGCCGCAGCTCGCGGACGGCATCGCATCGGCGTCGAGCGGCGCCTCGCAGCTCGCATCGGGCTCGTCGCAGGTCGCCGCGGGCACGTCGAAGCTCGCCGCCGCGGCACCGACGCTGTCCTCCGGTGCGGCCTCGCTCGCGGACGGTGCCGCGTCGGCCGCGTCCGGTGCCTCGCAGCTCTCGTCGGGTGTCGACCAGCTCGAGGACGGCTCGAAGGAGCTCGCCGCGAAGCTCGACCAGGGACGCACGAGGATCCCGGCGTCGACCGCCGCCCAGCGCTCGTCGCAGGCGTCCGTGATCTCGGACCCGGTCAAGGTTGGCGACGACAACGTCGCCGCCGCGTCGAACTACGGCGCCGGCCTCGCTCCGTTCTTCATCTCGCTCGCCGCCTGGATCGGCATGTACGCGCTGTTCCTCATCCTCAAGCCGATCTCCAAGCGGGCGATCACCGCCGTGCAGAAGCCGCTGCGCGTGGTGCTCGGCGGCTGGCTCACCCCGGCGCTCCTCGGGGTCGTGCAGATGGCGGCGCTGTTCCTGATCGTGCGGTTCGCGCTCGACCTCGACGTGGTGCACGCCGGGTCGACGGTGGCCGTGATGGTGCTCGCCTCGGCGACCTTCGCGGCGATCATCATGGCGCTCAACGTGCTGCTCGGCTCGGTCGGGCAGTTCCTCGGCCTGGTGCTCATGCTCGTGCAGCTCGTGACCGCCGGCGGGACCTTCCCGTGGCAGACGCTGCCGGGGCCGTTGGCGGCGCTGCACTTCGCGCTCCCGATGACCTACTCCGTCGACGCGATCCGGCAGACGATGTACGGCGGGTCGTTCGCGGCGGTGTGGTCGGACGCGGGGGTGCTCGCGTGCTGGTTGCTCGGCGCGCTGCTCGTGTCGTACGTCGTCACGGCGCGGCAGACCCGCTCGCGGACGCTGCGCGACCTGCGGCCGAGCCTGATCGGGTAGCGCGGGCGGCGCGGGCGCGGCACGGAGCGCGGCGGCG